>CAZCZP010000095.1:0-2010 GCA_964502895.1 uncultured Bifidobacteriaceae bacterium | reverse complement strand
TGCGCCGGTCCCGGGCGCGGCGGCGGCCCCTCCGACTGCCGCCCGCCCGCTTGCGCCGCTTTCAATCCTGTTCGGCTCGCAAACGGGCAACGCGGAGAAACTCGCCAAACGCATCGCCAAGGAGGCGGGCAAGCAAGGCTTCGCACCCACGATCCACGACCTCGCGAAATACCCGACCAGCCAGCTCGCGAGGGATAGGACAATGTTGATCGTCACCAGCACTTATGGCGACGGCGATCCGCCGGATAACGCGAAACCATTCTGGGAACTTCTGGCGAGTGACGCGGCGCCGAAATTGCCGGAGTTGCGGTTCAGCGTATGCGCGCTGGGCGACACGAATTACGCAAAGTTCTGCGGCTTCGGCAAAGACCTCGACGCGCGCCTGGAAAAGCTTGGCGCGACGCGGGTTCATCCACGCACGGATTGCGACGTGGAGTTTGAGGAGGCGTTTGTGAATTGGCTACATGGGGCGTTGGGTGCGTTGGTTGAAACGACGAATCCCCTTACCCCGGCCCTCTCCCCTTCCGAAGGGGAGAGGGAGAAACACTCGGAGATCAAACTCGAGCGTGGGACCGGCCTCTCCACGGCAGTCACCGAAATCGCCGCCGGCACGCGATTGCTGTCCCCTCTCCCCCTCGGAGGGGGAGAGGGTCAGGGTGAGGGGGCTGCGCCCATCACCTACTCCCGCTCGAATCCATTCCCCGCGCGTTTGCTCACGAACCGGAGACTCAACGCTTCCGGCTCGGGCAAGGACGTGCGGCATTTTGAAATCTCGCTTGAAGGTTCCGGCCTGAACTACGAAGTAGGGGACGCACTGGGCGTCGTCCCGCGCAACGATCCCGAGCTGGTGGCCGAACTCATTGCCGTGCTGAAGGCAAGCGGCGACGAAGCCGTGTCGGGCAAGTCCGGAAGCCCGGTGTCACTTCGCGAGGCGCTCGTTGGCCATTACGAGATCACTCGCATCCCCAAACCTTTGCTCGAAACACTCGCGACCCGCACCGGTGATGAGTTGCTCAAGAGAATTTCCTCGCCGGAAGCAAACGGTGAACTCACAAAATTTCTGTGGGGCCGCCAGATCATTGACCTGCTGCTAGCGCATCCGGGCGCGAAATTTTCCCCGGCAGAATTTGTCGCTCTGCTGCGCAAGCTTCAACCGCGCCTGTATTCGATTTCCTCTTCACCCAAGACGCATCCGGGCGAAGTTCATCTCACGGTGAGCACATTGCGCTACGAAAGTTTGGGTCGGGTGCGCGCGGGCGTGTGTTCGACGTTTCTTGCCGACCGCGTCACTTCAGAGATGGCCGTGCCGGTGTTCGTTCATCAGAACAAGGCGTTTCGGCCGCCCGCGCCCGACGTACCGCTCATCATGGTTGGGCCGGGAACCGGCATCGCGCCGTTCCGGGCGTTTCTCGAAGAGCGTCGTGCCCTCGGAACACAAGGCAAGAACTGGCTATTCTTCGGCGACCAGAGATCGTCCACAGATTTTTTATACCGCGACGAAATCGAGTCGTTTCAAAGAAGCGGTTTGTTGACGCGACTCGATCTGGCCTGGTCGCGCGATCAGCCGGAAAAAATTTACGTCCAACAACGGATGTTGGAACACGCCAGGGAGGTGTGGGATTGGTTGGAGCAAGGTGCGGCGGTTTACGTGTGCGGCGACGCGAGCCGGATGGCCAAGGACGTGGATACAGCGTTACGTGAGGTCATCCAGCGCGCTGGCGGCAAATCGCCCGAACAAGCGGCTGAATATGTGAGAGCACTGCAAGCCGCGAAACGGTATCAGCGGGACGTTTATTGAGTTCAAAACGACCGTCGGCGCGCGGTCAGTTGTCATCACATTTGAAGGGGTCGTGGCTGCTCATTCGTGGTTTGCATTTTTGCCATCGCCGCGTCGAGCAAATGATACGTCTGCTCCAGATCATCGAACGAGCGATGCACCCACCGGCTTCCCCAGTAAAAATTGCAGCTCGTTTCCGCCGTCAGCAGATGATCGTAGGCGCGAACGATCAA
>CAZCZP010000094.1:3598-14454 GCA_964502895.1 uncultured Bifidobacteriaceae bacterium | reverse complement strand
GAGCAAACAGTTCAAATTATTTCCAATGAGCGCAGTACTGATCTCTACTTCCGGCTGGTTGTGCGCGCGCCGCGAATCGCTCCTTTGGTCCAGCCTGGGCAGTTTGCACATTTGCGCATCCCGCCATTGAGAGATGCGTTGCTCCGCCGCCCTTTCAGCATTTTCCAGGTCGCAACCAATACTTTCTCGATTCTTTACAAGGCAGTAGGCAAAGGGACGGAGGCTCTTTCTCGAATGCGTCCCGCCGAGGAACTGAGCGCCATCGGCCCACTCGGCCATGGTTTCACTATCCCGCAACCCGGCGGGGAAACGCCTTTGCTCGTCGCAGGTGGTTACGGCATGGCCGCGATGTATCTGCTGGCACAACGCTCGCCGCAGAAAGGCATCGTGTTCGTTGGCGGCAGGAGGCGCGTGGACATTTTATGCGAAGCTGAATTCCGGGCGCTCGGTTGGGACGTGCGCGCTACGACCGAGGACGGCAGCCACGGCGAGAAAGGGCTTGTGACCCAGCCGCTGGCTGCCGAATTGAAGCGCAACAAGGCTGGGAAAAAGTTGTTCGCCTGCGGCCCAACTCCGATGCTCAAGGCAGTGGGTAAGATTGCTGAAGAGTTCAATGTGCCGGCGGAACTTTCAATGGACGAACACATGTGTTGTGGCGTTGGGGTGTGCCTGACATGCGTGATTCCCGTGAAGATCGCCGATGGCTGGGAGTATCAACGCACCTGCACCGAAGGGCCGGTGTTTGATTCGCGCAATATCGTGTGGGAGGTGACGACGTGAATCTCTCCGTCCACATCGGCAAGCTCACGCTACAAAATCCGGTGACGGTGGCCTCGGGCACGTTTGGGTACGGCGTCGAATACGCACAATTGCTGGACCTAAACCAACTCGGCGCCGTCGTCGTAAAAGGCATCCGGCTCGGCCCCGTTCGCGGCAACGCGACGCCGCGCACGGTCGAGGTTGCCAGCGGATTGATCAACGCCATCGGCCTGCAAGGGCCAGGTGTGGACGGCTTCATCAAAAAATACTGGCCCTTCCTCAAAGAACTGAAGGTCCCAACAATCGTAAATATCTGGGGCACGACGGTTGAGGAATACGCCGAAGTGGTGCGGCGATTCGACGCCCTCGGTGGAGTTGGTGCGCTGGAACTCAACGTCTCGTGCCCAAACATCAAAGAAGGCGGCGCACAATTCGGCACGGACTGCAAACTTCTCAGTCAAGTGGTGACAGCTTGCCGTAAGGCTACAAACCTCACGCTTATCACCAAGATGAGCCCCAACGTCGTCAGCATCGCGCCTTACGCGAAAGCGGCTGAGGAGGCAGGCAGCGACGCATTGGCCGTGACGAACAGTTATCCTGCAATGGCAATTGATGTCGAGACTCGACGGCCCAGGCTTGCGAACATGACGGGTGGCTTAACCGGTCCCTGCATCAAGCCAATCGCAGTCAAACTGGTCTGGGAAGCCGCGCGTGCAGTGAAGATTCCCATCATCGGAATGGGAGGCATCCAGAATGCGACAGATGCCATCGAGTTCATGATGGCGGGTGCGGCGGCCATAGCCGTTGGGACTGCAAATTTCTACGAACCGCAGACCGCGTTGCATGTGATCGCTGGCATTCGGGAATACATGCAAAGGCATCGCTTGACCGACGCCCGGCAGATTGTCGGATCTGTTTTGACCAGCAAATAGTCCAAGGCTGACCTGACAAACGGCAACAGTTGTCCAAACGCTAGACATTGAGAGCAGATCAACCGTTTTCCCGGCCTCTGGCTTGGTCCGTGCTTTTTCAGGATGCCGTGAAAACAAACATGTGTCGTGGTCGTGGCAGATTCTTGACCTGCTTGCACCTTACCGCGTTCTCTTGTGCAATGATCGCGATCACCGGCTGCGGGCGAAAGTCTGAGATTACTCTGGCGGACGGCGAAGCAGCCCTGGACGCCGAGTTGACGGCTGAGGAGCGGCCCTATTTTGACGCAGCGCGACCGTTCGCCGAAGCCATCGCCGCCCGCGATTATCCGAAAGCTTTCGGCTTGCTGTCCACACACGCGAAGGCGCGAATGTCACCCAACCAGTTTGTGCCGGCGGAGGACGACGCGGCTCACAAAAAGAATGAGATGTCCGCCGTCCAGAATCCCACTCCCGAGCAGTTCGCTCAATTGATGCTCACAACGGAGAAAGAATACGGCAAGCCAGCGAAGCTTGGCGAGTTGCATGTCTTCTCGACCGACCCGGCCGCGCTGAGCGGCAAAGGCAAGTCTGCGGAGGAAAAGCTGGACGCGATGTTCGCCATCGGGATGATGCCTGACTCGACCCCTGCCGCCATTCGCAAGGCCAGCCTACGCAGCAAACTCATCGTGGAGTTGAGCCAGCAACAACTGGCTGAGTCAGCCAGAGCCATGGAAACCACGCCGGAGAAGTTGAAGTCGGACCCCGATTTCCAGCCCTACATCACCTTGAAGATGGTGCTGGTCGCGGAGGCGGGCGCACTCAAGATTGGCTATTTCGAGTTCCTCCCACCGGGGATTTTCGACTAGACCAACTCCTGTTACTGACATTTCCATTGAAGTTAACCCTTTGCGGGTAAACCCTGATGAACTCGCGGACAGACCAAGTCATGCCAATAATTTCATGGACAATTTCCTTGCTTGACCGCTGGAGGCAAACGAGTTATACAGCTTTTTTCAGCAGGACCGACATAAACGCTAACCCCCAAACCCTATGACACTGACAAAGCGGGACTTGGTCATTCGCATCAGCAACGAAACGGGTCTGGTCCAGCAACAGGTTCTGGACGTCGTCCAGAAAACGCTGGATTACATCGCGGAGGCGCTTTCCAAGGGAGACAAAGTGGAATTGCGCAATTTCGGGGTGTTCGAAGTGAAGGTTCGCAAAGCACGCATTGGTCGCAATCCCAACGCGCCGGAAACAGACGTGCCCATCCCCGAGCGTTCGGTGGTAAAATTCAAGCCGGGCAAGGAAATGCGCGCCGACGTGCTCAAACTGCCGCCCGAGAAAACTGATCAACCTCCGTCCGCGTGAATCCGTTCTGAATTCACAGGCGCTGGACTTCGAGGCCAGCGCCTTTTTCCTTTTTGCCTTTTGCGCACACCACCCTAATCTTTGCGTCGCTTTATGGAACGTTTGCCCGGCTTCCGGGATTTTTATCCTGAACCGCTCCCGCACAAAGACGTTTGGAGCGCCGACGCGCGCCACTACATTTTTGCCAAGTGGCGCGATGCCGCCCGCCGTTACGGCTTTCGCGAATACGACGGCCCGCCGCTTGAACCGTTGGAATTGTTCACGACCAAGAGCGGCGATGAAATTGTCGGCCAGCTCTACAATTTCACCGACAAAGGGGATCGTGCCGTGGTCCTGCGGCCGGAAATGACGCCAACGCTTGCCCGCATGATCGCAGCGCACGAGCGCGCCTACAAAAAACCCATCAAGTGGTTCGCCGTTCCGCAACTGTTCCGCTATGAGCGTCAACAGAAAGGGCGGCTACGCGAACACTTCCAGCTTAACGCGGACATCTTTGGCGAAGCGAATGTCGGGGCCGACGCGGAACTTATTGCGCTGCTGATTGACACGCTCCGCTCGTTCGGCCTGACGGCTGAGGATTTTGTCATTCGACTCAGCAGCCGCAATGCGTGGCAGAGTTTCTATGAGCGAGGAGCGAGGAACGAGGAACGAGGCACGGAACGCGAATATCAATTCTTTCAGGTGATTGATAAGCTCGAACGGGTGACAAAGGAAGAAAGCGGGCAAAAGCTTGCCGGGCTGGGTTTTTCTTTGGGCGACGTATATCAATTCATCGGAGCAGGCGAACCAACGCCGGAACTAAAGGTCATTCTGGAAAATCTCAAGGCCCGCGGCCTTGGAGATTTTGTGAAGGTGGATTACCACGTCATCCGCGGGCTGGCCTATTACACCGGACCGGTGTTTGAGGCCTTCGATCGCAAGGGCGAATTTCGAGCGATCGCCGGCGGCGGACGTTACGACAATCTGGTGAAACTCATCAGCGGCGGCAAAGTTGATCTGCCCGCGCTTGGCTTCGGCATGGGTGACGTTGTGCTACTGGAGCTGCTCAAAGCGCGCGGGCTGCTGCCAAAATTCGATGCCGCAGTGGACGTGTTCGTAATGATCGAAGACGAGAGCTTGCGCGCCGCTTCGCTCAAACTCATTCAGGATCTGCGCTCGGCGGGGTTGGTGGTGGATTACTCACTCACGCCGACAAAGCCGGACAAGCAATTCAAACGTGCGCAGGAGTTGAAAGCCACACACACAGCCAAAGTGGAGAGCAATGCGAACGTGCGAATCCGCAACCTCACGACGCGCGAAGAAGCGGTCACCGAATTTGCGGACGCCGTGAAGCGTATCGCAAGAAGTTGAGCCGCTATTTTACTTTGGCGCTTCAGCCTCGGCCCGGGCTTCCTTGACAAGCGTGGCGCCTTTGCCGAGACGTTTGCGCAGGTAAGTGAGCTTCGCCCGGCGGACCTGGCCTTTGCGCTCGATCTCGATCTTATCCACGCGCGGTGAGTGCAAGGGAAACACCCGCTCGACGCCCTCGCCGTAGCTGATCCGGCGAACGGTGAAAGTCTCGTTCAACCCGTGCCCGCGCTTGCCGATGACGACTCCGGCGAATATCTGGATACGCTCCTTGTCGCCCTCAACGACCTTCGTATGCACACGCACACTGTCACCAACTCCAAAGTCAGCGCGCTCTTTGCGAAATTGTTCCGATTCAATTTTGTTCAATAATGCCTGGTTCATAAAATCTCTCGTCACGCGTGAGCCGTGTTTCTGCACGTTTCCCGCATTATCCATCCGTTCACAACAAATCCGGCCGTCGTTCCTTCGTCCGCAGGCGCGCCTCGTGCGACCGCCATTTCGCAATCTCCGCGTGGTTGCCAGAGAGCAGGATTTCCGGAACTTTCATTCCCCGGAATTCCGCGGGCCGCGTGAATTGCGGGTATTCCAGCATACCGCTGCTGAACGATTCCTGCACCGCGCTTTCATCGTCCCCGAGCACGCCGGGAATCAACCGGGCCACGGTGTCAATCACCACCATGGCCGGCAACGCCCCATTGGTCAGCACGTAGTCGCCAATGGACAGTTCATCGTCCGCCAAGTGCGCCCGTACTCGCTCGTCAAAACCTTCGTAATGGCCTGTGACGAGGACCAAGTGCTTCACATGCGCCAGTTCATGGGCAATCGTCTGACTAAACGGGCGACCCGAAGGTGAGAGCAACACCACGCGCGCGCTCCCGCCAGCCAGATGCTCAACCGCTTCGAAGATCGGCTCCGGCTTCAACAACATTCCCGGGCCGCCTCCGAAAGGCCGGTCATCCACCGTCTTGTGACGGTCATGCGCGAAATCACGCAAGTTATGGACGTGCAAATCGAGCAATCCACCCTCGCGCGCCCGCTTGATGATGCTTTCGTCCAGCGGCCCCGCGAACATCGCGGGGAACAAAGTCAGCACGTCAATTTTCATTGGCCTTTAATCCTGCGCGCAACAGGATTGTTTTGCCTTGGGCCAGCCGCTAACCTGCGGCCCGGTCTTCAACGATTTCCAAAGCGCAGCGCAGCCCCTTTTTCGCACTGCCCGCCAACAGCAATGACCGGATCGCGTTAATTGTCATCCCCTGCCGCCCGATGACTTTGCCCACGTCCTGCGGATCCAACCGCAATTCATACACTGTCGTCCCCTCGCGCTCGACCGGCGTGATGGTCACCGCATCGGGACGCGCCACCAACCCTTTCACCACATATTCGAGAAAGGCCTGCATGGCCGGGAATCAAGCTGGCGCGGCGGCCTTACTGGCCTTCTTGATGAAGCTCGCCACCGTTTCGCTCGGCTGGGCGCCTTTGCTGAGCCAGTATCTTGCGCGCTCCAGATCGAAATTGACCTTGTCGCTCTTCTTGCGAGGCCAGTAGGTGCCGAGTTCTTCAATAAACTTGCCGTCGCGCGGACTGCGGCTATCGGCTACAACAATACGAAACACCGGTTGGTTCTTGGCCCCGATACGTTTCATCCGGATTTTAACTGCCATAAAATCGATTCTGCACGACGCCCGACCAATTGAATAAAGCCACGCGTCAATTGTTTTCCCCGAAAAGGGAGGCAGAGACTATCAATCCCGTTCCACTTTGCAAGCCCTTATTCCGCCAAAGACGCTTGCTCAATTTCCGCGCTGATGCTCTGATTCCGGCCGATGCCAGTCGCAAGCGCGCCCAACAGTTTTTTTCAGAACAAAGGCCACTCACAGCAGTCGGGATTGTGGGCGGAACCCTCCGTTCCGCGCGCGCAAGTTCGAAGCTTGAAATCCGAAATTGTTGAATTCTCCGAGTTTGGAAAACCCACGCGCCAAATCGCCACACCATTTGAAGGCCGCCGGGGGCAGAAGTTGGAAATCCCAACGTTCGTCAACGAATTCTGGACGGCGCGGCAACGACAGGCCAATTCGCTCCATGAAATTTCATATCGGGCCTGCTTCAAGCCGCAACTCCCGCGGTTCTTCATCGAACGGCTCACGCAACCGGGCGACATGGTTTATGACCCGTTCATGGGCCGGGGCACGACGCCCGTGGAAGCCGCCCTGCTTGGCCGCGTTCCCTGGGGCAACGACATCAATCCGCTGAGCCTGGCATTCGTAGGCCCGCGTCTGTACCCTCCCACGCTCGACGCACTGGCGGTACGCCTGAGCGAAATCAACCTGGCCGACCACGACGAATTTCCCGAAGACCTGCTGGCATTTTATCATCCCGACACGCTTCGCCAGCTTTGCGCTCTGAAAAAATACTTTCTCCGCCGTCGACGACGGGAACGCGGTGTTCACGCCGCTTCACCGGCCGCCATTTCAACCATCAAGAGTAACCCGGTTCCTCCAAGTTTACAGCCAAGCGGGCTGAAGCCCGCGCACCTCGACGCGGTGGACGAATGGCTCTGCATGGTTGCGCTCAACCGCCTCACTGGCCACTCACCCGGATTTTTTTCAGTTTACACCCTGCCACCCAACCAGGCTGTGTCGGTTCAGTCGCAGCGAAAGATAAACGAAAAGCGGAATCAAACACCACCTCGGCGAGACGTCTCCAAGCTCATCCTTAAGAAATCGCGGCAATTGCTTGGCGAAGTTACTCCGACGGTTCGGGAAACGCTCGCAAGGGTAACTGACAAGGCCCGGTTTCTCAATTCACCCGCCGACCGCACGGCGGAGCTGCCGAGTAATTCTGTTGCTCTCGTGGTAACCTCGCCACCGTTTCTCGACGTGGTGGATTACGCCACCGACAACTGGCTGCGTTGCTGGTTTCTCGGCATAGACCCGAAATCTGTGAAGCTGACCGTGCCAAAAAAACTTGAAGCCTGGCGCGCCGTGATGACTTCCGTGTTCCACGAATTGCATCGCGTTCTGAAACCGGCCGGCCACGTTGCGTTTGAGGTTGGCGAAGTCCACAGCGGCAAAACAAAACTGGAAGAACACGTTCTCCCTTGCGGCGTCGCCGCCGGATTTGAGCCGGTTTTGGTCCTCATCAACGACCAGAAGTTTACCAAGACCGCCAACTGCTGGGGTGTGGATAACCATTTCAAAGGCACGAACACAAACCGGATCGTTCTCTTTCGCAAGCCGTGACAACTTCTCCGCACCGTCCCACCACCAGGAAAAAAAGGCGGCTGACTTTCGCCAACCGCCTCTGAATGTTTTCTCCGACAAGCCAGCTTACTGGCGCGTACGATAGAATGTTCCGCTACCAGTCGGCGCAACCAAGAGCGGTGAGGTCGGGTTGCCCGGCACATCCGCATACGGCCCGGTGACGGCTGGTGCCGATTGCAGAATCCCGTTCGTCCAGGCTATTTGAAGTTGATTACCCGACAAACTGACACTGATCGGTCCCAACTGCGGTTGCCCGAAGGCGTACGCCTTCGGCACGGTCGAGTTGTAGCCGGGGTAGCTGAGATAGAAGTCATCGAAGAGGGCGCTGAAGGTGGCGCTGTTGCCCATGACCACGAGTTTGTCCAGCACCGGCGCAATGCCGCCCAACACCGGGTCCACCAGGAACAGATCGCGATCGCTGACGTAATCCTGGAAAATCACCGTGCGCGGAGCGCCGCCTTCTTTCTGGATGTAAACCGAGAAAATGTCATTGGCGAAATCGGACAACGGCGCATTGGTGATGTCAATCCAGACGTTGTAAACGCCACCATCCTCCAGCGCGGGTTGCGGCGTGGCTTGGTTGCCCTGGTAATCCACGGCGCCGCCTGGAGCGTTGCGCGCACCCAGATACCAACCATTCGTGGTCGCGCCAATCAGGTCGTTGGTAAACGCGGTGGGATAAACCACCGAGCCGATGTTCGCGCGCGCATCGTCGTAACTACGCTGGCTCTTATCGGTGAGGCCAACAATATTTGTAAGACCAGCGGCATTCGGGGCGCCGGGTATCACGCGGAAGAACAAAGTGCAGGTCTGCGTCTCCTGAATGGACAACGTTCGCAGGTTCAGAAAACTAATGCCCGCCGAGGTCATCCGCAAGGCGCGGTTGTTATTTGCGAGCACGACCTGGCCGCCGTTGCCCGAGGTATCGTTCCAATAGCCCGACGCGAACAAGTTGCCGAGTTGAGCTTGATCGAACGTGTCCAGGACTCTCCAACCCGCTGCAACCCCATCCACCACGGCAACGGAAGTTGTCGCGGAGAGGGAATCAACGCCGCGATTGACTGTGAGCACATAGGTTTGCGCCACATTCTGGGTAATGGATCGAGAGCCAATCCCTACTGCAGTTTGCGCTGTAACATCGCCAAACGGGGTAATGGTGACTTGGGATGCGTCTTTGCTCACGTCCCAGCGCAGAACAGTTGAACCGCCCGTCACAACTGCCGGCAGATCAGCCTTAAAACTGTTGATGGCCAGCGGCTGCACGCGCGAGGGTGGATTGGTAATCGAAGTGACTTGGAGAATGGAGACCTCGTTTGAAGAAAGGGCGCGATTCCAAACGGCCACTTCATCTATCAATCCAGCGAACCATGCCGATGGAGCTGCACGCAGGATTCCGCCGATGGATGTGGTGTTAGGAGTGAGGGGACGTAACGGAGTGATGACCACCGGATCCAGCACACCATCCACCCAGACCTGCCCTTTCATGTTGCCACCACCGACATCGCGTTGCACATAGACGATATTGTGCCAGACACCATCATAGGCGGTGCCAACTGAGTGCCGATGGTCGCCAACCACCGTTCCGGCGTTGTTGCGAATGTAGATGTCCACTGTGCCATCCGCTCCTGTGTTATGGGTGCCTAGGTTAAAGAGAGGATTTCCGCTGGTCGTCGAGCCCTCCGAAAATACACGACGATCCGTCTGCGCAATGCCATTCACCCAAAGCGAAACCGAGAAGTCGGGGTGTTGATAAATTGGGAGCGCATCTCCGACGTTGTGGATGCGTGATAAGAGGCTATTGGTCCCGTTCATCTGGAAGGCGTTGCCCCACCGACCTGGAACAACGTCCGTGGCGCTCAAATTCGCCAGTGACATGTCATAACTGCTAACGAGGTCAATTGTCTTGGTCCCAAGGACGCCATCCAACGGCCAATAAGAAATCAGTCCATTGGTGATACTGGTCGGTGGAAAAACCTTAAACTCCAGTGAAGCAACGGTGCTGGTTGCAAATCCGCCTGCATTCGTAACAAACAATTGATACGAACCCGCGTCGGCCAGGGTCAGACTTGGAAATACAAGCGTCACGTCCGTGCCAGTGAGCAACGGCTGCCCGTCTTTATACCATTGATAAGTCCTGGGGGTATCCCCAACCACGCCCGCGTCAAAAGTCCACGTGTCCCCTTCAATAAGGTTGGTGCCACTGACCAAAGGCGTGGTGCATTCTGGAGCCAGCGGCGGCTGTGGTGTCGTAAGGTAGGTCACTGAATTGAGTAGCAACTGAGCACCATCGGCAAGCAGGTCGTAGATTCCCGCCCCTTCGGAAGTAATGCCCGATTCGCGTGTTCCGGTTAGGAAGATCATCCGTTTCCCGCCCAGAACATAAGTGCCAGCTTGGTTGGCAACTGTGGTTCCGGCCGGAATCTCACCGATTACCATGCCGTTCAGACCCGCACTGCCTGGCGTGCCAACGACGGCTAACACTGATCCGCCAGGGGCAACCGGATTGTTGTTTACCGAAATGCCCGTCTGCAAAGTCGTGGCGCCCGTGTTTGCATTGGTGAAAGACACCCGTCGTGCGTACGGGTTGATCATCAGATTAGTGCTGTCGAGGCCGATGCCGGCGAAAATGGGATGCGTTTTGAATAGCACTCTTAGGCGGACTGGATCCACATTAATGTCTGCAATGGTTTCTCCCGTCGTAAGACCGAGGCGAGAACCACCGCCGGTGCCGCCTCGCGTTGTAAATCCACCCATAATGATTACAGGGTTGGTTAGCCCACTCCAAGCAGTCACTTCACCAAGCGCCTGGTAATGACCACTCGGGGTCGAGCGGCTGACGATCACCAAGTCGTTCGTTTGAAGCACCGAGAGGACCGGTGTAACTCCGTCGGGCATTAAAGCGGTATCCAAGTTGTCAACTGATAGGAATCGGGTAACGGTATGCCCATTAGCTGCGAGCAGGGCCGTATAACCTACGTCCGGCGCGTTCGTGAATCCCGCGGTCGCCGCGTTTGCGGACGGCGTGTTGTCAGCAGAGTGGAAACTTACCCAAGCGATGTTCGCAGCAGGAAGCGAGATTCCCGAGAGTGCCAGGGTAACGAGTAGAGCTGGGAGTTTAGTTTTCATGAGGGTGCAACGATGACTAACCAGCAAGAAAATAGGCCGCCCTTCCAATCGGCGTCAATACCAAAATCCGCCAACC
>CAZCZP010000094.1:0-3498 GCA_964502895.1 uncultured Bifidobacteriaceae bacterium | reverse complement strand
CCGTCCTTCAACGCTCCGAACTCAATTTCTTCTCGCTCTCGCGGCGGCGTTTCTCTCCCAGCGACATGACACTGATCTGCTGGTCGCCGGTCGAGGCAATGGCAAGGCCCTCCAAATTCAAGGTCGTTTGAATGGCGTAAAGTAGTTCCTCTCTCGTTAGAGGCGTTGTGATTTCAAACAACACCGGCATTCGCCCCTGGCTCGGGGAAGCGACTGCTTTCTGGTTTGTCAGTTCCGCGTAAAACTCCGCGAGTTTGTCAACGGGCCTCGGTGTCCAAGGGGGCTGCTGACCCAGAATGCGCAGATAAATCCGGCTAAGCCGATTCATCGAGGGATGGGGAGGTTCAAGTTTGAACACCGGCAATTCTGTCGGGTCCAACACTTGAGCATCTGGAGATGTTTTCGGTGAAGCAGCCACCACCTCCCGCCATCGGTTGATTGGAACGAGCTGCACAAATTTCTCACCATCGTCCACGGCGGCAATCCCATTCAAAGCAAACATGACTGCAATTCCGTACGCTGCTTGATCGCTTGTCATGTCGCCTCGCGTTTTCAAGGAAAGCGCGCGTGCGCCCAGCCTGGACCTCAGAATCGTCCGCGACCGAAGTCGAGAGTAGAGAGAGAGAACCTGGTCCAAATCGGCCGGGGCAAACAGAATCGTGCCCTTCAGTGAATCTCCATTGTCACGCGGCGGTTTGAGCGTCGCAAGAAATGCGGCGGCGGGCGAATTAGTCCAGCCGACGGGAACAACCCGCACAAAAAGCGGCCCATCTTGACTTATCTCAATCCCCTGCTCGCGCAGCCGGCTCTCGATGAATCCGATGGCCGCGTTGGTTTCCGACGGCAATTTTTCAGCGACCGGCTCGGGAAGATTCGGAAGCACGCCGGAGCGCAAGACCGTTTTGCCGGTTAATCCGGAGTAGAAATCGAGCACCGCCTCCAGCGAGCCGGGCCGTTGCGCTTGCGCGCGGCCTTGAAGAACCAGGCAAACCGCCGCCAAAACGATCGGCTTCACGAGCGCGGCTGGCCTTTAATCAAACGCCGGCCAGTTCCCAGGGTTTCCGATAGCCGCGCGTCAGCAACTTGCTCGCTTCCTTGTCGTCAACTATCACTTCCTTCTTCGCGTCCCATTTGATTTTGCGGCCCACCATCATGGCGATCAAACCAAGGTGGCCAGGAATGGCGGAGTGGTGAGCGACTTCCGCGGGAGTAACGGTCGGTTTCCGTGATTTCACCGAGTCGAGGAAATTCCGTTGGTGCGGATTGCCGCCTTCGGTCAGATGCAACTTCACTTTGCGTTGGTCCTCGGGCAACCGGCGCGCGTCCGCCCAAGCCGGGTTCGACGATTCAAAAGCGTTGCCGCGGTTGACCCACACCCAGCCGTCCGTGCCAATCCACTTTGTGCCGCTTTTGATGTCGTTGTGCCCGCCCGCGATGATCATTTCGATGTCATTCGGATACTTCGCCGTGACGCGATACTTCGTGCAGGTGTTCCAGATGGCGTTCGCCGGCGGAAATTCTCCGACCCCTTCCACCTCCATCGGACCAATCGTATCATCGTTGCCCAATCCCCAGTGCGCGATGTCGCAGTGATGACCGATCCAGTCGAGCAACTGCCCGCCGCCCGTGTTGTAATTCCACCGCCAGTTTTGATAAACCCGCGCCTCGATGTGAGACTCCATCTGTGCCGGGCCAATCCACATTTCGTAATCCAGATTTGCCGGCGGGGGCGAAACCGCCAGGTCCCACGCCGGCGTGCCGGGAACGATCTTGGAAGGGTCCTTAGGCTTGTCCGGCAATTTGGAAAGTTTTTCGACGAGCGCCGGCACCGTGCGCGGGAAATCGTGATGTCCGCTGGGCAATCCGACTTCGACCCGTTTGATTTTGCCGATCAATCCGTTGCGAACAATCTCACACGCGTAGTGAAAGTGCCGTTCCGAACGCTGCCATGAGCCGGTCTGCCAGATGCGCTTGTTCTTCTGCACGGCGCCCACGATGGCTTGTTGCTCGGCGATGGTCTTCGCCAGCGGCTTCTCGCCGTAAATGTCCTTTCCGTTCTTGGCCGCCTCGACGGCGATCAACGCGTGCCAGTGATCCGGCACGGCCAGCATGACGGTATCAATGTCCTTGCGCGCCATCATCTCGCGGTAATCGTGGTACGACTTGCAGTCGTTGTTCTTGTAATGGCCGTTGATCGAGTTCAGCGACGCCTGCAGATGATTTTTGTCCACGTTGCACGACGCCACCACCTGGCAATCGGCGTGGCTCATGAACGCGTGGGTGTTGCTCGGACCTTGCATGCCCCATCCCACGACGCCCATGGTGATGCGTTCGGACGGCGCGACCGCCCCGCCCCGCCCCAATGCGCTGGCAGGAATGATGCTCGGCATGGCAAGAGCGACGCCGGTGACAGAGAGGAAATGGCGGCGGGTGAGTTTCGTGCTGGGGGAAGTGGTTTTCATAATGGTTCAAGGACGCTGGGTTTATGGTCTGGATTCAAGCAAAGTTCCTTCAGTTGACAACTCAAAAACCGCCGGTGCGCCAGCCGTCGCGGTACTTTCGCTTCAACAACCGGCTGGCCGCGGAATCATTCTTAAATTTCATGCCGCGATGATTCCATTCGAGCCGCTCTCCGGGCACGCGTATCGCAACGGTGCCCAACAATATGGATTCAGTCATCGGTCCGGTTTGCGCGAAATGCGATTCGTTCTTCGCCAATCCCAGGCACGCATCCACGAAATGATGGTAATGGTCGCGGGGCTCGAACTTCGGGCGCGGATGATTCTCGAATTTCTTTTCGGGCAACAAGATTGGCGCGCGTCCCAGTTCATATAACAGCGCCCCCTCCGTGCCGATGAGCATCGCCGATTCCGTGGGGTAATCCTTCACGGAATAAAGCGCGCGTATTTCTTCCGGCGGGAAATAATCCCCGTCGAACCACTCGATGGTAAGCGTTTTGCCTTCGGTCAAGTCGTTGCCGGGAAAGGTCCAGGAAATGTGTTGCCCTTGCGGCCAGGTATCCGCACGGCGAACCGGCGAATTCTTCCAGGACTCTTGAACTTCGGCGATCACGTCCAACGCCGGTTTCAGATTGAGACCTTTCCAGACCGCGTCGAAAATATGGCAGCCAATGTCGCCCGACCAACCCGTGCCGAAATCCTGCCACGCACGCCACTTGACCGGATGATAAATGTCCGGTGCAAATGGTCGCTCCGGCGCTGAACCCAGCCAGAGGTCCCACGCCAGATGTTCGGGCGGTTTGACACCCGTCGCAGGCCGCGGCCCGAGGAGACGATAATTTTCCACCGCACCTGGCCGATTCGCGCAAAGGTAAGCGTGCTTGATTCTGCCGATCACACCGGTCCTGAGGAAATGCACCATCGTCCGTTCGCCCTGGCTCGCGGCCATCTGCGTACCGAGTTGGGTAACCACTTTTTTGCGAACCGAAGCCTCCGTCAACTTGCGCACCTCCGCCACGTCGTGACACATCGGCTTCTG
>CAZCZP010000093.1:12726-14506 GCA_964502895.1 uncultured Bifidobacteriaceae bacterium | reverse complement strand
TTGTAGGGGATGAGCTTCATCAATTCACGATACGCCTCGGGCGTACCCCAGGCTTCCATGTTGATGGGCGTACGGATCGCGCCGGGCGAAACGCTGTTGACCCGGATGCGTTGCGGCGCGACTTCCTGGGCGATGCTTTTCATCATGAGCATCACGCCGCCTTTGCTCGCCGCGTAGTTCACATGGCCGGCCCATGGAATCACGTCGTGGACGCTGCTCATGCAGATGATTTTGCCGGCGGCGCAACTCACGGACTTGCGAACGCCGCGGCGCTTGAATTCGCGGATCGCCTCGCGCGAACAGAGAAACTGGCCGGTGAGATTCACGTCCAGGACGAATTGCCAGTCGGCCAGCGACATTTGGTCAATGGGCGCGTCCTTCTGGAGGCCGGCGTTGTTGACCATGATGTCCACCGTGCCGAATTCCTGGATGGCTTTCTTGAACATGGCCTGCACCTGGTCTTCCTTGCGCACGTCGCAGGGGAAGGCAAACGCGTTGGCGCCGCAACGCGAGGCATCCTTTACCACTTCTTCGGCGACGTCAGGCCGGGTGACGTAATTGACCACGACGTCCGCGCCGGCGTGGGCCAGGGCGAGGGCCACAGATTTTCCGATGCCGGAGTTGGCTCCGGTGACAATGGCCTTTTGCCCTTTCAAAACTTTGTTAATAGGACAAGCGGGCAGGACGGCCTCCGGCAGATTTTCATCCCGGAGGTGTTGTTGCATGAGATCGTGGGTCGTTCGATCCATGTCGGCCAGGCCATTCATGCCGGCGGAGCGTTGCGGTTCGAGCAGTGCGTTCATTGTTTTTGGGAGTCAGCGCGTTTTTGCGGTGGTGGGTCGGGGAACACGGCAACTCCTTACACTCGACGACGTCGGCGGGCCCGATTGCGGACGGCCGCTTGGGATTGGTGTAAGGAATTCTCCGGCCAAGCGACTTACCGGAAAACGTAAACGCAATCGGCTCATGCAAACCACCAACCCGATAAACACCAACATGCTCATCGAGCTTCACTATCAAACGCTGTTTCGGTTTGCCGCGCGGCTTTGCGGCAGTCCGGAAACCGCGCTGTCACTAACGCAACGAACGTTGCGGAAAGCCGTGGATCGGAGCCGTTCCCTGCCGATTCCGGCACGCGTCCGGCAATGGTTGTTCACGCTGCTATTCAGCGAATTCCTCCAGACCCGCCGCCGAGCTTGTCGAGCTGCGCGGCAGTGATGATTCTCACACGCACCGCGGTCCGCCTTCGGCAAACTTGCCGCAACCTGATCACCAATTGATGAACTTCAAACTCCAACTTGCATTGGTCGTTGTCGGTTTTACGGCGTTTCAAACCGCACCGAGCGCGTTCGGCAATCCGACGAACTTCACGGTTCAGGCCGTCACGCAGAAAAAATCATTCCGGCTCGCCGACGCGAAAGGGAATTATGTTGCGCTTCACTTTCTGCTCAAGACCGAGTGCCCGTTTTGCATCCGGCATACGCAGGAGTATCTACAGAAGGCCGATTCCGTGCCCGGAGTGGTTCACATTTTTCTCAAACCCGACTCTGAAGAAGAGATCAAGGCTTGGTCGGGAAAGCTGCCCGCCGCCGAAATGCCAAAGCTGCCGATTTACCGCGACCCGGACGCGCGGCTTGCCGAGGCCTTTGACATTCCCGGAGGTTACAAATTCCATGGTCAAGACGTGCATTACCCGGCGTTTGTGCTGCTTGATCCGGAGGGCAAGGAAGTTTTCCGATACGTGGGCAAGAACAACGCGGACCGTTATTCATTTGCCAAA
>CAZCZP010000093.1:0-12626 GCA_964502895.1 uncultured Bifidobacteriaceae bacterium | reverse complement strand
GGAAGTTTTCCGATACGTGGGCAAGAACAACGCGGACCGTTATTCATTTGCCAAATTCTCCGCAAAAATGGCAGAATTGCGACCGTCGAATTCGGCTGATCGTTGACGCGCCGTAACACGAACGTAACGCGGCCCGGTCACGCTGCCCGAGAAATTAACGGCCGACCGGCTGACCGGCTGGCCGAATTGAAACTATGAATGCACCGGTCCAGTCACGCATCGCAACCTCGCGGCTGCTGGTTAGCGCCGTTTCCGATTACGCCGTGCGACTTGCACGTACTCCGGCTGACGTGAACGCCGCCCAGTCGCTGCGCTTCGAGGTGTTCAACCTCGAACTGAACGAAGGCCTCGCGGAATCGTTTCAAACCGGTCGCGATGCGGACCCGTTTGACGCGGTTTGCGACCACTTGCTGGTTGAGCATTCACCCAGCAAACAAGTGGTTGGCACGTATCGTTTGCAGACTGGCCAGATGGCCGCCGTGAAGCGCGGGTATTACAGCGCGCAGGAATTTGACTTCACGCCCTACGAGCGCGTCCGCGATCAGATGATTGAACTTGGGCGTGCCTGCGTCCATCGCTCGCATCGTAATCTCGCGGTGCTGGGCCTGCTGTGGAAAGGCATCGCCGACTACGCGCGCGAGCGCGGGGCGCGCTACCTTATCGGATGCAGTTCAATCACGTCGCAGGATGCCGCGGTGGGCGCGTCGGCCTACGCTGAATTGTGCCGGAAGCATCTCGCGCCGCCGGAATTCCGGACGCGCCCTCAACCTCGGTACGAGTGTCCGCTTCAACGCCTGGCCGAGGACGCGCCGAAAATCCCGAAACTGTTGCGGGCTTATCTGTCCGTCGGCGCAAAAATCTGTGGACCTCCGGCGCTGGACCGCGAATTCAAGACGATTGATTTTCTGACGCTCGTTGACCTGGAGACTCTGCCGGCGCTGGCGCGAGCACGGTTTCTCGGCTAGTCTCCGCGCTGATGCGGAAACCGTTCCGTCTGGTTGCACGTTCCTTTTGGCTCGTCGCCACGTTAAGCGTGGCCGGCTTGGATTATTTTCTGACCGCAGCGGCGCACGGATTCAAGCCCTCGCTGGCGGTGCGAACTCGGTTGTTGCAAAGGAACGCGCGGCGAGTGTTGCGAGTGTTTGCCACTTCGGTTGAAGACAGTGGCCCGCGGCCCAAAACCGGACTGCTCGTCTGCAATCACCTCAGTTATCTGGACATTTTAGCTCTCGGCTCGCTGATGCCGGCCGTGTTCGTCTCGAAGTATGAAGTTCGGCGTTGGCCGGTGTTGGGCTGGTTTTCCCGGATGTCGGGCACCATCTTCGTGCGTCGCGAGCAGCGGAGCGACGTGGCGCGTATTACCCAGGAAATCCAAGCCGTGATGCGCGGGGGACATTTGGTGGTCCTGTTTCCCGAGGGGACAAGTTCCGATGGCCGGCAGGTTTTGCCCTTCAAATCTTCTTTGCTCGAACCCGCGACAGGGGCGGACCACGAGTTATTCGTCGGGCACATCGCTTATGTGATCCCCGAAGGTTCGGTTGAAGACGACGTTTGCTATTGGGGCGACATGGAGTTCTTTCCTCATGCCGTGAAGCTGCTGACCAGACCACGCGTGGCCGCAAGCGTACAGTTTTGTCACGTTCAAGCGGGCGGCGGCGGGCGCAAGGACCTTGCCCGTCAATTACATGCGGAAGTCGTCCGATTGAGGAGTGCGCGCCGTGATGAATAGTTGGCACCTTCAAACCGTCTCGAAATTAGCTTTGGCAAAATTGCCGGGTTCGTTATCATAGCGGCAGGAAGTTAAATTGATTATGAAAAATTCGCTGAAGGCCGGCTGGATGCCGGTGATGGTTGTCGCCTCGGTGCTTTGTGCGCATCAACTTTCGATGCAGGTTTTCGCCGCGGAAGACAAGGAGGTGCTTGCGCTCAAGTTGCCCGCGCCAACGCTGAAGGGCACGCCAGAGGATTTGCCGGTCGGACCGAATCTGGAACCGTTGCCCGAAAAACCCCGCGCGCCATTCCTCACGGTCAAGGGTGTGAAGAATGTCGCGCTCGGCAAGCCGGTCATCAGCAGCGTCAAGCCATTCAGCGGCGAGCTGAGCCAGGTGACCGACGGCAAGAAGGAGGCCTTCGATTACGACGCAGTCGAAATGAAGAAAGGCTCGCAGTATGTGCAGGTGGACCTGGGTGAAGCCTACACCATCCACGCCATCGTGATGTGGCACGACCATCGTTATATCCAGGTAATGCACGATGTAATCGTGCAGGTTTCCGACGATCCCGAATTCAAGAACAACGTAACGACGGTGTACAACAACGACGTGGACAATTCGTCGGGTCTCGGCGTCGGCACCGACCGTGAATATTTTGAAACGCACGAAGGGAGGATCGTTGAAGTGAAGGGAGTGAAGGGACGTTACGTGCGTGGTTACACCAAAGGCGGTTCGTTGAGCGCGCTCAATTGCTGGCAGGAGCTTGAAGTGTACGCGCTGCCGGCCAAATGAACCGGTGGAGCGCACTGGCGTTGCTGGTGGCATTCGCCGGGGCGCTGGCGCTGCGGTGCTCAAAGCTGGATGTTCGGCCGCTTCACAATGACGAAGCGATCAACACGACCAAACTCACGGCGCTTTGGGAAGAAGGGAAATACGCTTATGACCCTCACGAATTTCACGGCCCCACTCTTTATTACTCGACTCTTCCTTTTGTCTGGCTCAGTCCCGCGCGCAGCGCCGGCGAGTTGAGCGAAACCACAATCCGTCTTGTGACCGTGGCATTCGGCACGGGTTTGATTCTCTTGTTGCTGCTGCTGGCGGACGGTCTTGGTCGCTTGGCTACGATTTGGGCTGCCCTCTTCATGGCCGTTTCACCGGCGATGGTTTATTACAGCCGGTATTTCATCCACGAAATGCTGCTCGTATTTTTTACGCTGCTCACTATCGCCGCCGGCTGGCGGTATTGGCGGACTCGGAAATCGTGGTGGGCCGCAGTCGCGGGCGCAGGGCTGGGACTGATGTTCGCGACCAAGGAAACATTCGTCCTGTCCGTTGTCGCGATGGGCTTGTCCACACTGGCAACCGTTTGGTGGAATCAATGGCGGCTGCGACGTTCAACTGTCATGGTGGAAAAACAAACGGGCGGGAACCGATCTTCGTTCAGCTTGCGTCCGCTCATCGCAGCGTGCAACTGGCCGCAAATCTCGATTGCGGTCTTGGCGGCGGGCGTCGTCTGGTTCGTATTGTTCACGTCGTTCTTCAGTAACTGGCAAGGCTTGGCGGATTCATTCTTCACATACCTGCCCTGGTTGGAACGTGCCGGTGGCGATTCTCCACACAATCACCCCTGGTATTTTTATTTTGAAAGATTGTTGTGGTTTCACAAACCAAAGGGACCGACGTGGAGCGAGGGACTCATTGTCACCCTTGCGTTGGTGGGCATGGCGGTGGCGTTCTTCAGCAATCGCGCCATCATTGGCCATCCGACCCTCGCCCGCTTCCTAGCATTCTATACTCTGATCCTGACCGGCATGTACACTGCAATTTCCTACAAGACGCCCTGGTGCTTGTTGAACTTCCTGCTCGGAATAATTTTGCTCGCCGGCATCGGTGCTGGCGCATTGATCCGGCTTTGCGCGCGGCGTCAGGCGCGTGCGATGTTGATCGTGGTCCTCGTGGCTGGGAGCACGCACCTTTTCTGGCAAGCGCGCAAGGCCAGCGTTGCTTACGCGACTGATCGCAAGAATCCGTACGTTTACGCGCACACTTCGCTCGACTTGCTCAGGCTCGTCGAACGTGTCGAGGCCGTGGCACGGGTTGCTCCTCAAGGGCGGGACACCATCGTGAAAATCGTCTCGCCGGACAGTTATCTGCCGCTGCCTTGGTATTTGCGGCGCTTCAAACACACTGGTTGGTGGGATGAATTGCCGGATGATCCTTATGCGCCGATCGTCATTGTGTCCGCGAAACTTCGGGCCGCGTTGGACGAGAAATCGAACAAGGCGTATCTCATGACAGGCCTGTACGAATTGCGCCCGGGAATTTTTCTCGAACTTTATGTCGAGATCGAGCTTTGGAAAAAGTTTGTGGCAACCCTCCCACGCGAGGTGGAATAAACGATTCCGATTCGCGACTCAACCGTCCCGCCTCAACATTCGGACTCGGCTGACCGCGATCCGCCCGAAACGCTGGCGACTCACCACTCGATTACCGCAGCGCCCCAAGTGAGTCCCGCACCGAATACGACTAGCAAAATCAAATCGCCGCGTTGGATGCGGCCTGAATTTACGGCTTCATCCAAGGCGATGGCCACCGAGGCCGCGGAGGTGTTGCCGTAGCGGTCGAGGTTGACAAAAAGTTGTCCGGGCGTGGCGCCGAGCCGTTCGCCGACGGCGTCAATGATGCGGCGGTTGGCCTGGTGCGGGATGATGCATTTAATCTGGGAGATGTTGACTTCGCAGCGGCGCAGCGCTTCCTGCGCGGCGTTCATCATCGCTTGAACGGCGTGTTTGAAGGTCTCCTTGCCTTCCATTCTCAGGTAATGGAGTCGCGAGGCCACCGATTCGGCCGTAGCCGGACACCGGCTGCCGCCACCGGGCATGTGGAGCAAATCCGCTTTGCCACCGTCCGCGCCCATCACTGCCGTGAGCAGGCCGTGAGAGGTGGAGCGGTTTTGCAGAACGGCCGCGCCCGCGCCATCACCGAACAGCACGCAGGTGTTTCGATCCTGCCAGTCCACGATGGAAGACAGTTTTTCCGCACCGATGACCAACACCGTGTCGTAGGTTCGGGACATGATGAATTGCTGGGCGATTTCCAGGCCGTAAATGAATCCCGAACAGGCGGCTTCCAAATCGAATGCCGCCGCCCGGCGCGCTCCGATTTTTTGCTGCACAAGACACGCGGTGGAAGGGAACACCATGTCGGGCGTGATCGTGGCAACAATGATCAGATCAATCTGTTCGCCGGTGACGCCCGCGGCCTTCATGGCGCGCTGGGCGGCCTTTGCGGCCAGATCGGAGGTAAATTCGTCCTTCGCGGCAATGCGCCGTTCTTTGATGCCGGTGCGGCTGGTAATCCACTCGTCCGTGGTGTCCACCGTTTTTTCGAGGTCCGCGTTGGTGAGCACACGGGCGGGAACATAGGCGCCCACGCCGGCGATGGCGCAGGTGCGGCCTTTGAAGTCGAATTTGGCCCGGGGATTCTTGAACTTGGTTGCGGGGGGAGGACTCATGCTGAGATGGAGGTGGTGGTTGCCGGGGACGCTGCGGCCGCCAGGCGGTCGTTGGCGCGCGCAATTTGTTGGGAAATGATGCGATTGACACCGTGGCGGATTTCTTCGGCGGCAACGCGAATGGCGTTCATAATAGCCCGCTCACGAGCCGATCCGTGGGTTTTGATGACGTTGCCGTTGAGGCCGAGCAACACCGCGCCGCCGTAAACTTCGGGGTCCATACGGCGTTTGAGGGCACGAAGAGCGCCCTGAGTGAGGATGGCGCCGAGCTTTCGTAACGGAGAAGCCATGAGTTCCGTCTTCAAGATGTCTTTCATGGCATAGCCAAGACTTTCGGCGGTTTTCAGAACCACGTTGCCGGTAAAGCCGTCGGCGACCACAACGTCCACAGCATCGTTGAACAAGTCGAAGCCCTCGACGTAACCGATGAAATTCAGATCGAGCTTAGAACAGAGCCGCGCTGCTTCGCGGGTAAGGTCGTTGCCCTTGCTTTCTTCCGAACCATTGCTCAACACACCCACACGCGGCTTGGCGAGGCCGAGAATTTCCCGGGCGTACACATCTCCCATGACAGCGAACTGGGCGAGGTGTTGGGGTTCGCAAACCGGGTTGGCGCCCGCGTCGAGCAACACGAAATCGCCCGTGCGCGACGGCATGCGAGCCGCGATGGCCGGGCGTTCCACACCTTCCAGTCGCCGCAGTTTCATCGAGCCGGCCACCAGCGCACCGGTATTGCCTGGAGAAATAATTGCGTCCGCCTTGTCTTCGCGAACCAGTTCAATAGCCCGCACCATTGAGGAATCCTTTTTCTTGCGGATGCCTTCGAGTGGCTTGTCGTCCATGGTCAAAACTTCGGACGCATGGATGATTTCAATGCGGCTGTCGCGCAGAGCGCATTGATTCAACGCCGCGCGGATCTGATCCTGATTGCCAACGAGAAGGATGGCCGAAATGTTGTTGTCGGCTTGAAAGGCCAGTTTGACGCCTTTGATGACGACCTCGCATCCATGGTCGCCACCCATGACATCCACTGCGATGCGCATAGTTGGGGGATCGCGGAAACGCCGGTCCGGCGTCCGCGCCGCGATCAGCCGCCGGCTGTGACGGTGAGCACCTGGCGTCCCTTATAGTAGCCACAGGCGGGACACACCCGGTGCGGCAAATACGGGGCCGCGCATTGCGGGCAGGTGCTGAGTTGAGGCAGCTTGAGCACGCTGTTGTACGCGCGGCGCATGCGCTGACGGCTTCTGGACGGTTTACGCTTGGGAACACCCATAAATTCCAATCTCTACAGTTTCAGTTTATCCAATTCGGCCCACGTCGCCGTGCCGGCCTGGCTGGCACGGCTGTGTTTTGCTTTGCCAGCATCGGTTTTTTCCAAACCGCGACATTCCGTGTTGCACAACGGGTGTTGCGGAAACCCGAGGAGAATATCTTCACGGACATAGGGCGTCAAGTCCACGCAGTCGCTTACAATGGGCGCGCGCTCCTCTCCCGCCAGTGGAATATGGCACGTCCATGCTGTGAGTTCCAAACGATGCAAGAATGGCTTCAAACAGCGAACGCACTCGCAGTTGAGGGTGAGCCGCAAACGCCCGCGCACTAGCAGGTTTTTGTCGAGTTTCTGCACCTCCAATTCGTAGAAGAGTGGTTGTTCGAGGCAAATGACCTCATCCCGCGTTTCGATGTCCAGTTCGCTTGCCGGCAGGGCTCCGCTCAAGGCCAGATTCTGGTCTGCCAGGTGGCGCAAGTTTACGAGTAACGGCATGGCGTCCTTCTAGTCCGAAGACGCGGGCAGCTTCGCGGTTAATGCGGCGCGCACGTGATCTGGGACAAACGCGCTGACGTCTCCTCCCAGGCGCGCAATCTCTTTAACGATGCGGGAACTGAGAAAAGTGTAAGTGTCCTTCGGCATCATGAAGATGGTTTCAAAATTGTCGTTCAACTTGCGGTTCATAAGCGCCAGTTGAAACTCGAATTCAAAGTCTGACACGGCTCGCAGTCCCCGCAAGACGGCCTGTGCCGCGCGGCGTTGCACGTATTCCACCAGCAATCCGTCGAAGGTGTCCGCCTCGACATTTGGCAAACCCCGCACGGATTCCCGAACCAAAACGAGCCGCTCCTCGAGCGTGAACAGTGGTTGCTTCCCGTCGCTCTTGGCGATCGCAATCACCACGCGATCGAACAACTTGGTCGCTCGTTGAAGGACGTCGAGATGCCCGTTGGTCAAAGGGTCAAAACTTCCGGGATAAATCACCGTGCGCATGGGATGAGTTTAGGTGAAATGGCACACAAGACGAGTGAGAAAACGATACAGCGGATTCAAGTCGGTGCTTGCGGAGTTGCCGCGGTTTGCCAGGGCACCTCGAAAATCCTGATGGGTTTTTGAAAGCCTTTTGGCGTCGTGGGCTCCCGCTCAATGCAACTAGCCGCCAGCGCCGGATCATCCCGCAACAGTTCCTTGTAGGTTGCTTCGCCGATAATGATGCGGCCGTGACCGGAAACGCCCTCCAGCCGGCTCGCCAAGTTCACTTCGCGACCAAAAACGGTGTAGCTTCTCTCATGCTCTTCAGACCCCATTAATCCAGCGATTGCCACTCCTGAATTAATGCCGCTGCCAAGTGAGAGTATCGGCAGCATGGCCAGCGGGGAAAGTCCTTTGCTGGCCCGATCCTGGTTTTCCTTCTCGCGTCGTTGGTTTTCCTCGTGCCGAGTCAGGTTGAATTCATGGATTGCGCGCTGGGCATCAATGGCGGCACGCACGCACGACTGGGCATTCCGCGGGTTCGGGGCTGGCGCGCCCCAATACGCCATTACGCAGTCACCAATGTACTTATCCAATGTGCCATCGTGCCGAGTGACAATGCCCGCGACAATCGAAAGATAGGAATTCACCGTGGCCAACATCTCCCGGGCGTGTTCATCGAAGACGGCATCTGCGGCCGCTCCCGTCAATTTGCGTTCACCGACAACTTGATTCGCCCGGTCGTTTGTCCGGTCGGTCAATTCCGTGAACCCTCGCACATCGGCGAAGAACACGGTGATTTCCCTGCGTGAGCCGCCGAGCGCAAGCGTATCCATTTTCAAAACCTCGCGCGTGACATGAGGCGAAAGCATTTTATCGAATACTGATCGCAGTCGCCGCCGTTCCCGTTGCTCGAACACGACCCGATAGGTCACCAAAAGCCCGTGTTCAACGAGCATTGCTCCCATTACCGGCAAGACCAAAGGAATCCAGTAGCGATATTGCACGTAAAGAAAAAGGCCGACGGCGCAGTACAGGAACGCGATCAGGATTACCCCCCCCGCCGCATTGACGACGCGCAGTTGCCAGGTTAGCAGCGCTGTCACCGCGCCGAGCAAAATGATCAGTAGGAAATCCGTGGCCAATGAGGACCGGGTCACGAAGCGACCAGTAAGAAGCGAATTCGCCACGTTCCAGTGTTTGCTCACCAGCAGCGTGTCTTTTTCCAACGGCGTGGCGCCGCGATCCGTCAGGTTGTTGCCGGTGGCACTCGATCCAACCACTACCAATTTGCCACGCCAGCGGTTGGTCAACGCCTCCTCGCGGTCTTCAGAGCGCGCCAAGTCCTGCGCGAGCAAAGGCTCGATGGCTTCCTTCGTCAATCGCCGGTCATTGGCGGTCAACTCCCAGTTGATGTACATGTAACCGTCCCGGTCAACGGGCAGGATTCGCTCCACTCCGTTTGCGTTTCGGAAGGTGATTCGTTTTCGCGGCAAGTCCACCACGGCGTTCGGCAGATCGAGCTTCAATTCGCGGGAAGCCACGACAACTCCCATGTGCCAGACGCGTTCGTCAACGAAGGCTTTCGCCCGCGCTGGCGTGCCCGGTGGAAGGTTTTCTCCGCCGAAATCCGCCAACGAAAAATTCGCATCCGCGTCAATCTGAACCTTGGCCACGTCCCCGTCGGGCAGAGGCAAAATAATTTGGCCCGGTTCCACGCGTGCGCGGACGAGATCAACGCCGTAATCCGACTCAGCCTGTTTGAAAACCGGATGCCAGCGGCGATAAATGCGAAACGCTTTCGCGCGCCGCAAAACACCGTCCGCGTCGCGGTCAGCGGAGATATCGGCCAGGGCCAGGGCATTGGTTGCGAACAGCGGGTGAGGCAGGACCTCGTTCTCGGCCGCGAGAATACCCCTCCGTGCGCGCTTGAGCTGCCAGGCGAAAAAATCGTCTGAGTCAACTATGGCAAAGGGGTCGCCTTGGTCCTGGTAGGTCGTTTGCGTTTTGCCGGGGTGGAGCTCGGCGAGAAAACTCACAGCCTCCGGCCACTTCGACGTTGAAACAAGTACCGGGGAGTGGTCAAAGCGGAGTTGCGGAAAGAGCACGTCGAACGCGACCACGTTGGCTTCTTGCGCTGACAACTCGCGAATCAGACGGCCATAAATGTGGCGGGGCCACAAGAGGCCGTAACTTTTCCCAAGCAAACCCCGGTTCAAAGCCGCGATGCTTTCATCAGAAATGAAGACGAACCCTAAATTGGTGGCGGCGGGCTGCGGGAATTGTTGCGCCGCGCGTACGCGCCAATCGTAGGTCTGCTGCTCAAGGCCATCCAATGCGCGGAGATTGAGAACACGAACCAGACAGACCAGCGCGATTACTCCGACCGCGATTAGAACCGGGGCCTGTTTAAGAGGGCGGACCTTCACCGGGTGCGAACTAAACAAAAAAACCAGAGCAACTCAAGGCTGCTCTGGTTTCAAGTGTTGTACCCTGGTCTTGTCAACCAAGCTACTGGTTGCCGCCAGTTCCGCCACCACCACCGCCGCCCGATGGACTCGAGCTGCCCGTCGTCGGTGACACGTAAAGAATGGTACGGTCAACAATGTATTTCGTCCTGTCGGTAAAGCCGGGAATCAAGCCGAGGTTGACCATCTCCAGCATTGCTTGTCTTTCTGCTTCGGGTATCGGCGAGGGCGGCACGTCCGGCGTGCGAATGTCAAAACGATGGCCGTGCGGGACTTGTTGCGTGCGGGCTACGCCGTCAACGGTCCAAGCAACCCAGACAGCGCCATCCAAAGCGGAGACAACGCCATCAGACGAGATCGAGAAAATCGTGCCGCGAATGCCTGCCACGCCATTGGGGATCTTGACCTCGAATCGCGAGGCGGCGGACTGTTTCTTGACCGCGCCAAAAATCTTCCCACTGCGAAGATCAAGTTCGGTTTCGGTGACTTTGTCGGCGCCGGTCTGCACAGAACTCAGTTTGTCAATCGCCAGCACGGAATCTGAGGTCACACGGATAACGTCCTGTTGAACCGCAGTTTTCCCCCCGGCTCCGCCGCCGCCACCTCCACCGCCTACGCCGGCTCGCACCGGAGTCACAACTGCTGCAGATGTCGTAGCACCCGCGTCACCGATGACGATGTCCACAAAAGAACTCCCTGCAGTCTGGACGACCATTCCTGGTCGCAGGGTATCGCCGACTTTGAGAGGACGCCAAATATTGTTGCCAGCCGAAACGCGCGCAGCGCCCTTCACTTTGGTGACTGTGCCGACGCGTTCTTTTGAAGATTGTGCCGCCGCGTTTGTGGCCATCGCCAATGCAACAGCGCATGCAGCCAGCCAAGTTGCCAGTATTCTCGTCTGTTTCATAGCTTTCCTGCTTTCCTGAGTGACGAACTTTGTTGTTCAGTGAGAAGTGTAAGATTCTGACTTTGAATGTCAACCGAATATTCTTGTTAATTGTCTGGATCGTTTGAATCACTGGTTCCAACGGCCTTCGGCCCATTTGACGCATCCTCTACCGTCGGACTAGGATTCACCTTGTTGGCGGGCAACTGGGGTCCCTGATTTGAGGCCGCCTTTAGCAAGCGTTCATTGGCAATCGCCAGGTAACTCGTGGCTGTCGTATTATACGGGCTGCTCCATTCCAGCCGAAGGGAACGCTCCAGCCAAGGGCGGGCGGCGGCATAATTCCCGATTTCGACGTAATGGCGTCCGATGTGCGCCGCCGTGAAGTAGCCGTTTGGGTCGAGTTCGTCGGCCTTGTTAAAATAAGCCTCGGATTCGTCGTATCGTTCCAGCCAATCCAGGTTCATGCCGTACCCCAGGTAGTTGTAGGCGTGAAACGGATTAAGCTTGATGCTGCGAGTGTACCATTCCATCGCCTTAAGCGCGGCTGCGTCGTCGCCGGTTTCAAAGCTGAGAATGCGGTTTGTTTCCCCAAGGGAATACGCGATTCCGAAATTCTTTGGTTCGACCTCAAATGCGCGCTCCAGCCTCGACAACTGATCCGCCGAATAATCCGGGGCTTGTGACGCCAGCTTCAACCAGAAGTGTTCGCGGCCCAATCTCACCTCTTGGTAACCCAGGTAGGTCAGTCCAGCCGCCAGTATAATCGTGGCGGCTATTCTCCCTGATATTGACGCGCTGAACCAGTAGCGATCGGTCGCGAAACGGAGATGGCTGCTTAAGAGAGCAGCCAAGCTGACGGCAAGGATGGCGTTGGCAGGCACATGCATGTTGAAATCCACTGTCGAATGGACGAGGAGCGCCAACAGTCCGAGCGCCGCACCGAGAACATGGGCGAACTTATTACTCAGGCTGGACCGAAATTCCGTTTCCGCCCGCCGCACGAACCGCCAACATTTGAACAATCCGGCGCAGAGTGCAACCAGTGCGGCAACGACGAGCGCCGCGCCAACAACACCCCAGTCCGCCAGTGTGTTCAAATAGTCGTTGTGGGCGCGGTCAGGCCGCAATTGCACGGTTTGCGGCCGATACGCCCGGAACCGGTAATCAAAATGCCCTGGCCCGACGCCCAACCAGACGTGGTCTCGCCACATCATCGTCGCCGCGCGCCACAATTCGTAGCGCGTGCTGACTTCAATGTTTTTGCCGTCGTCAACGCCGGCTTTGAGTCGTTCTTTGAAGAACTGGGTCTTCATGATGAAGAATCCGCAAGCGGCCACCACCAGGACCATTAACACCAGCGCAGGCAGGCGATAATTGCGGTGAAGCAACAGAACGCCAAAAAGCACGATAAGCGCGGCGCCGGCCGATATCCAACCCCCGCGCGAAACCGTTACCCCCATCCCCGCCACCATGACCAGTGCCGCGTAACCGAGGAACACTTTCGTCAACGGCTTGGACCGTCCCACCAGTGTGTAGGTCACTCCCAACGGCAGCAACATCTCCAGCAGGCCTGCCAGATGGTTCGGCGAAATATATGTGCCGGACGCGCGGCCGGGCGTGTGGTCAGTGTAAAAATGCCACACGTATTGCGATCCCGTCAGAAACTGGTAGATCGCGTAACAGGAAATTCCCATCGCCAGGAAAATCATCGTGTAACTGATGATCTGTGTTTCCTCCTGCCCGTGCAGGTTGTTGAGGATCGCAAAAAACAGAAACGCGTACACCAGAATCCTGATCA
>CAZCZP010000092.1:10607-14662 GCA_964502895.1 uncultured Bifidobacteriaceae bacterium | reverse complement strand
CAGGTCAGTTGCCAAGCTGGTCTTCCGGTCGGGCTTCACCCGGCGTGGCCTTGAGGTCAAGCTTCAGCACCACATTGTCGCGGATCAGGTCGTTGGGCCGCCCGGGATAATTGATGTTGAAATCCTTGCGGTTGATTGCGAACTCGGCTTTCACGGTCACTGCCTCGTCGGTGACCTGGATGTCCGCCGGGAACGAAATACTCTTGGTGACACCGTGAAGGTCGAGGTTGCCGATTACCTTTTGCTTGCCACCTTCGGGCTCGATGCTCGTCACCGTAAACGTGGCCGTCGGGAATTTGGCCGTGTCGAAAAAGTCGGGGCTTTTGAGATGACCCGTCAATCGCTCGTTGTCACTCCAGGTCGAGTTCATGTCTATTTTGATTTCCGGCGAGCCGGTGATCTTGCCGCCGGCGACGCTGATTTTGCCGGCGAATTTTTTGAATCCGCCGTCGTGATTGCCCGTGACCTTCGAGCCGGTGAAACCAATCGTGGACTCGGCGCGGATGACGAATTCCTTGCCCGCGGCCGACGATTCGGCCGCCTTCTGCGGTTCACCGCCGGCGGTCTTGTGGACCTTGTCCGAAGGATCGGAGCAACCGGAAATCAAGCAGGCTGCGGCGGCGGCGATCACGCCGGTGAGATGCGGTTTCTTGAAAAAGTTCAATGTGATTTTCTTCATGGTCTTAATAAATGGCAACGGTTCAATATGGTCGCTGGATTCGGGCGGCAATCTGGCAGTTCCGACTGGCTTTGACAACTGAAAGCTTGCGGCCTCGCAACTCAGCCGTTGGAGCATCCACACGTCAAGCATGTCACAAGGCGTCTAACACTTCGCGTACTTCCAATTCCTCGATTTCCCTTGGGCCAACCACTCGATGGCCGTCTTCAATCGTTTTTCGCGCGTCTCCTCGCGCTTGGCCTCCACAATCCACTCCACGTATTCCTTTCTGTGGCTGTAGCTAAAATTGCTGAATGTCTCGTCCGCTCGCTTGTTCTTCTTCAACGCCGCGGCGAGGCAATCAGGCACAACAAGGTCTTTCTTTTCCGCAGATCGAACCGGCGCGGGTTTCTTGATCCCGGCTTCGTTCAGTTGCGCTGCCTTCTTGATGTAACCGGTTAGAATTATGTCGTTCGGCAAATCCGAAATCGCCGTGAGCCGGCCGAATTGTCCCATCGCTTCGTCCTCGGTGCCGCGCTTGCCGAGTATCAATTCGCCCTTCCAGAAGCCGAACGAGCAGTGCTGTTTGAACGCGGCCATGCTGCACAACACGCCCTTGTGCTCGAAGTGCGGGAAGCTCCATTTCATCGTCTCGACGACGTCCGGACACGCAGCATGGACCAGTTTGCGAATGTGCTTGAGAATGGGCCTGGCGAAATCGGCGGCCCTGGCGATGTAGGCGTCAACGCGCGGATCTTTTTTGGGCATAAGCTGCGGTTCAGCTTACGCAACAGTTGAAAACCGGGCGAGCAGAAAAGTCGAAAGAGAGACTTGGTTTCATGCGTCTCCACCGTTCGCTTTGAGCCAAAGAAAAAACTCGAAAACAACTTCGCCTTGGGGCAAAGTTCCGCCATGAACCCGCTCACATTGGCCGCGTCGCCGCATTTCACCGTCAACAATCGCCGCAGTTTCCTTTCACGCCTCGCGCTTGGCGCGATGTTCTTCACCGCGCCGGGCGCCTTCGCCGAGGCGCTTACTCAAACGCCCCGCCAGACGGAAGGGCCGTTTTATCCCGACCACCTTCCACTGGACACCGACAACGATTTGATTGTGATCAACGACGGGCTTACGCCCGCGGTCGGTGAAATCACCTGGCTCAGCGGAAAAATTCTGGATGCTCGCGGCGAGCCGGTTCGCAACGCACTCGTGGAAATCTGGCAGTGCGACGCCAAGGGTGTTTATCTGCACAGCGGCAGCGCAAACAAATCCAAGAACGATTCCAACTTCCAGGGCTTCGGGCGATTTCTGACGGGCTCGACCGGCGAATATCTCTTTCGCACCATCAAACCCGTTCCCTATCCCGGACGCACGCCGCACATTCATTACAAGATCAAACGCGCGGGCAAGGAGTTGCTCACCACACAGTGCTACATCAAAGGCGAGCCCCAGAATGAACGCGACGGTGTTTTGCGCGGTATCGCCGACGCAAAGGTGCGCGAGTCGGTCATCGTGCCCTTCGCACCATTGAAAGACTCACGAGCCGGCGAACTGGCCGCACGGTTCGACATCGTTTTGGGGCTTACGCCCCAGGCGTAAGGGCAAGGGATTTTAGCTCGTCACAGCGTTCTTCTGTTAATCGAAAGGAATCCAGATGAAGAAAGAACTGTTGATCGTTGCCGCCACCTTACTGGTGGGATTCGCGGCCCCGGCCCAGGACTGGGCCAAGGCGCGATTGGATAAATCTCCCCGCCACCTCGAATGGGTCAAAGTCAAACACGGCGATCGCGAAGTGAATTGTTTCATTGCCTATCCGGAAGTGAAGGAAAAGGCCACGGCCGTGGTGGTCATCCATGAAATCTTTGGCCTCACGGATTGGGTGCGCGGGGTGACGGATCAACTCGCCGAGGCGGGTTACATTGCCATCGCGCCGGACCTGCTGTTCGACGGCGCAAGCAGCGGCACGGCGGAACTGGTGAAAGCCGGCAAAGACGTGCGGCAGGCCATCCAAGCTTTGCCCCCGGACCAAATCACCGCCGATCTGAACGCCGCGGTGGATTACGTCGCCGGTCTTCCGGCCTGCAACGGCAAGGTGGTCGTAGGTGGATTCTGTTGGGGAGGCTCGCAGTCGTTCCGCTTCGCAACGAACAACAAAAAGATCAAGGCCGCGTTTCCATTCTACGGTTCCGGGCCGGAGAACGAGGACGACCTCGCGCGAATCAGTTGCCCCGTCTATGGTTTCTACGGCGGGAACGACGCCCGCGTGAACGCCACGATTCCCAAATCCACCGAGTTGATGAAGAAGGCGGGCAAAACCTACGAGCCCGTGACTTACGAAGGCGCGGGCCACGGTTTCATGCGCGCCGGCGAAGCGCCGGATGCAAACGAAGCGAACAAGAAAGGACGCGAGGACGGTTGGAAACGTTGGAAGGAGTTGTTGAAGAAAATCTGAGCGCAATTGATTACGCTCAACTTCGTCGAGCGCATTTTCGCGGGACATCAAAACGGCGTTTCATTCGGCGAGACGCTCCAGACGCTTGAAGCTGGCCATGAAATTCTTCTTTTGGATCGCCCTGCCGGCTTTGGCGATTGGGAGCGAACTGCCCGCAAAAACCAGTTACGACGACATTGACGCGCCGCCGCACAATTATCGCCAGCGAACTCCAGCGGACCGATTCACGCGATTGAAAGCCGCGTTCGAGTCGGGGGAAATTCCGCTCGACCGCAGCAACGAAAAAGCGTTCGTCCTCAGCCTGCTTAAGGCATTGGGAATTCCCGCCTCCTCACAAATGCTGGTCTTTTCCACCACCAGCCTGCAACTGAGCCTGATCTCGCCGGCAAATCCGCGCGCGCTCTACTTCAACGAAGACGTTTATCTTGGTTACGTCCCGGGCGGGCGCGTGGAGATTGTTTCGCTGGACCCGGAGTTGGGCAGTATCTTCTACATCTTCGACGTGCCAAAAGATGCCGGGCCCTTGCGCATCGAACGATCCGAACGTTGCATGAACTGTCACGCCGCGACCGACACGGGCCACGTGCCGGGCTTGGTAATCAAATCTGTTGTGCCTGGACCGACGGGCGGCAGCCTTACGGCCTATCGCCAGGAACAAACCGGTCACGGCGTCCCATTCGACCTGCGTTTTGGCGGCTGGCACGTCACCGGACGGCACAACATCACGAACCATTGGGGAAATCTGACGGGCCGCCTCGCTGAAGGAACGCTGACAAGAATCCCGAACCCGCCGGGAGAACGATTCCGGTTCGACAAATACCTTGTCGCGGCGAGCGACATCCTTCCGCAACTCTTGCACGAACATCAGGCCGGGTTTGTGAATCGCGTGGTGGAAGCTTCCTATCGTGCGCGCACGGCGTTGCACGTCAGCGGAGGGCAACTCACCCC
>CAZCZP010000092.1:0-10507 GCA_964502895.1 uncultured Bifidobacteriaceae bacterium | reverse complement strand
GCGCTAAGCGTGGAAAAGCCGGCCCGGGAATTCGCTTATCTGCCGGCGTCGGAAAGGAAAGTCATTCGCGACATCCTCCAAGCGACGCTGACCGATTTGCCGGAGGGTTGGTAATTGTGACCGTGAATATTTTAGCACGCTGCGGAAAAGCAAAACGGGCGACCTGTTTCCAAGTCGCCCGCGGTTGGATTGAATTTGCCAGAATACGTTAGCTGCTTTTTTCCGTCTTCTCGCCAGCTTCCTTCCAGCCCGTGATGCCGGCGGACATGTGCTTCACATTTTTGTAGCCCAGCTTTTCGGCAGCCGTTGCGGCGGCTTGATAGGCCTTGCACTTGGGTCCACCGCAGTAGGCCACGATGGTGGTGTTTTTGTCCTTGGGCAGGACTTCCGCCAGCTTGTCCTTGATCGCCGCGTAATCGAGCGCACCGGGCACGTGTCCCTTCTGGTACGACTCGGTGCCGTTCACATCAATGATCACGGCTTTCTTGGATTCGGCCAGCGCTTTGACTTCAGTCACGCTGACATCGGGGAACTCACCGGCATAACAGGACGCCGCCAATACGGAGGTTGCGAGGAGCGTAAGTAGTTTCTTCATGTTGTCGTTTGTTTGTTCAGGTTCAGTCTCCAGTCACCCTGGCCACGAGGCCAAACCCAAGCGCACCGTGAACCATTACGGGGCAGCCAAGTTTAACAGACACACCGGCTGGCTCAATATTCAAAATATGTCGGTTCGGCCACGTTCGAATGCGCCCGTGCCGCCTGGTCCGGCCAGCTACTATCTGTTTAGCCAACACCTGAGGATAGCCCTCCTCAGGTATCGGTTGAGTCGGTCTTTCATCGTGCGTTGGCCAACGGTGTATGCGTAACATGCCGTACATCGGACGAAGCAGGCCAATTTTTCAAGAACCCATGCCCTTTGCGTAAATTGTTCCGCTTGGTGGCCTCCCCGTCCTGACGGCTCCGCCAAAGTCACCCTGCAAGCGAACATTCTCATGGACAACGCTTCGGGCCTTGCGTTATCAAACTCCCGCGATCAACTGGTGCGTATCGCCGCATGACGAATCGGCTTCTGGTCAACCCGGGAACACCGCAGGCTTGGGAGATTCCGCTCAAGGCCGGCTCCAACCGCATTGGCCGCGGCGAGGACAACGATTTCCAGGTCAGCCACGCTTCCGTGTCCACGCACCACTGTGAAATCGTGGTGAGCACGGCGGGCGTTTTGCTTAAAGACCTTGGTTCGACCAATGGCACGTTCGTAAATCGTGCGCCCGTGCGCGAGGCCTTGCTTCAATCGGGCCAACAAGTGCAGTTGGGTGGTGTGAACATGGTGTTCGAGGCGGCCCAAGTCCCTGCGGCAGACGCGCCCATTGTCATCCCGGCGGCGGCGCCCGCGCGTCCTCCGGTCGCCGTCCGCATCGCCGCACCGGCGCAGGCCATGGCGGGCGAGCCGGTTGTTGACCCTCCTTTGCCGCCACCTGTCACCCCCCATCCTCCAACTGCGGGCAATATCAGGGACGTGGGCGCGGCTTATTGCAAATTCCATCCCAAGACGCTCGCACGCCATCTCTGTGAGAGTTGCCAGAAGTGTTACTGCGACATGTGCGTCATCACGCGGACCGTCGGCACGGTCCCGGGAAAGTATTGCCGGACGTGCGGTGGCCCGTGCGTGACGATCCGGCCGCACCTGCCCCAGGCGGCGAAGCCCGCGGGATTTTTTGCACGGTTGCCGGGTGCCTTTGTTTATCCGTTTCGCGGAAGCGGTTTTCTACTGTTGATCGTCGGCACAGTTTTATTCGTGGTACTTAAAGGCGGCGGAGTATTGATGAGCATCGGCGGACTTCGACCTATCATGTTTGGGTTAATCCTGCAAATCACCGTGGGGGGATATTTGTTCGCTTACATGCAGACGGTCGTGCATACCACCGCGGTCGAAGACAACGAAATGCCGGAATTGCTTGGGGTGTCGAACTTCTGGGACGATGTCCTGCTCCCATTCTGTCAATTGATTGGAATGGCCCTGGTTTGTTTCAGTCCCGGAATTCTACTACTGATCGCGGCTGCGGGCGCTCAACAACCCGCTCTCGCCACCGCCGCTATCCCAGTGTTTATTCTTGGGACGCTCTATTTCCCGATGGCCTTTCTAGCCGTGGTGATCCTCGACACCGTCAAAGCCGTGAATCCTCTGATTATCATACCTTCAATCTTTCGCGTGCCGCTGGAATACTTTGTCACGCTTGCCGTCTTGGCCGGAGTTTTTGGAATTCGTGCTCTCGGTGATTTTGTAATGGTGAAGGTATTTAGCGAAGGGCTTTCAACCAAGTCCATGACGGAACTTTTTTTGATGATCATCCTGTGGGCGCTTTGGAGCTTTGCCGGGTTTTATTTGTTTGTGGTTAACATCCGCATCCTCGGCTTGCTCTATGTGACCAAGAAAGACAAGCTCGCATGGCTGAGCCGGTGAGAGTTTGTTCGTCCCACGAGCTTCTCGTTCATCCAAAGCTCGAAGCCGTTGACCGGTTCGCGTCCATCTCCCGCGTCAGAATTTTCGTGGACAACCCAAACTGGCCCCGATAATAAAGTCCTCAATCAGACGCGGACGTCATGTCAAACCGTCTCTTGGTCAATCCCGGCACGCCGCAAGCGTGGGAAATCCCCCTCAAGCCAGGCGCGAACCGCCTCGGCCGGGGCGAGCAGAATGACTTTCAAGTCAACCATCCATCCGTCTCCGGATCGCACTGCGAAATCACCGTCAGCAGCGCGGGAGTGCTGCTCAAGGATTTGGGTTCCACCAACGGCACGTTCGTGAATCGCGCCCCAGTGCGCGAGGTGTTGTTGCAATCGGGTCAGGAACTGCAGTTGGGATCGGTAAACATGGTCTTTGAATCTTTGGCCAATCCATCTCCCGCCCCGCCGAGCGCTTCACCTGCGCCGGCCGTGCGGCTGTCTTCAGGCGGATTGCGCATCTCGAACGTGCATGCCGAGCCATCACGCGCCCCGGCTGAAGAGCCGCCGATGGCCCCGCCGTTGGTTGCCGCTCCACCGCAGCAGGCCGCGCCTCCCTCCGTCGTGTCCGCGTTCTGTAAATTTCATCCCAAAACCCCGGCGCGATTCCATTGCGCGCGATGCCAGAAATTCTATTGCGACATGTGCGTGACGACTCGCACGGTGGGCGAAGCGGTGGGCAAGTTTTGTCGCGCCTGCGGCCAGGCGCTGTCACCAGTGCAAGTGACACGCGCACGCGCCGCCGGAGGCAAGGGGTTTTTCGCACGGATACCTGGAGCTTTTCTCTATCCATTCCGCGGGGTCGGTGTCCTGATCTTGATTTGCGCCACCCTCGCGTTCTCGGCGCTCAACTTCGTCGGCGGATTCTGGATCATCGTCTTTTACGGTTTTCTGTTCCTGTTCATGCAGAACATCATTCACACCACGGCCTCCGATGAGAAAGAGCCTTTGGGATTTCCAGACCCGAGCGGCATCATCGGCGCCGCTTTTCAGCTTGGAGCTACAATTCTGACGGCCTTCGGTCCGGCCATTGGACTCGCGATTGCCAGATACTACGAAATAGAAATTCCCGGAGCCGCCATCATTGCGGCGATGATCTTTGGCTGCCTCTATTTCCCAATGGCGTTCCTGGCCGTGGCGATGAAGGACACGGTCGTGGCCGCCAATCCACTCGTCGTGATCCCGGCGATTTTCAAAATTCCACTGGAGTACCTCACCACCTGTATCCTGCTCATCGGCGTGTTTGCCGTTCGTCAGTTGGGAGATTTCATGTCCGCCGTAGCCGGCGGCGTTTCAATGTCCACCAAAGACATGTCGGTGCTTTTCATGGCGCTGGGCATGCGCGCCGGGTGGGCCTTTGCCAGCATCTACCTGCTCACCGTGAGCATGCGCATCCTCGGTCTGATGTATATCACGAAGAAGGAGAAATTCGGCTGGTTCAGCCGGTGAACCGCGCACTCACCTCTGGGAAACGAACCAGCGCGACACGCTCAGACTTCGCTCAACAGGTCGTTCTCTGACGCGCGGAAATCCACATTCACGCTATCCCACTCGCGCCGAAAACGCGGGCCCGCGTTTTCTGCCGGGGCCACACTGGCGGGGATCTGGCCGTTGCCGGCTGGCGCGGACCGAACCTGATGAAAGAGCCGTTCGAGCAATGCCCGTTGTTCTTCAGCGGGAAGGTGAGCGAACTGCGCTTCGATTTCGTTGACTGCTTGTGTTGCCATGTTACGGAACTGACTTTGCGTCGTTTGCAACCCTGACAACGGCGACGTCCATCCGCCGTACCGGCCGAAGGCGAACCTTGGACTTATTTCGCCATCGAGATTTCCATCGTTTCCTCGCGCTTGTGCGGCGCGTCTTCTTCCGCGTCCACGGGTGCGGGTGAAGGCCGCTCCAACGAAACCGGCGCGTGATCGGTCACGGCATCGTTGGTCTTGTGGAATTTTACGCTCACGATCTTGCTGACGCCGTGCTCTTCCATGGTCACACCGTAAAGCACGTCCGCCATGCCGATGGTGCGTTTGTTGTGGGTGATTACGATGAACTGCGACTCGCCGATGAAGCGTTGCAGCACGCGGATGAAGCGGTTGATATTCGATTCGTCCAGCGGCGCGTCCAATTCGTCCAGCACGCAGAATGGACTGGGCTTGACCTGGTAAATCGAAAACAACAGCGCTACAGCCGTCATGGTTTGCTCGCCACCCGAGAGCAGGGAAATCGTTTGCAACTGCTTGCCGGGCGGGCGCGCCACGATGTCAATGCCGCTTTCCAGAACATCGTTCTCATCCGTGAGAATAAGGTCCGCTTTGCCGCCGCCGAAGACTTCCCCGAACATCGTGCGGAAGTTGTCCCGGATTTTATGGAACGTCTCCGTGAACATCTGTTTCGTCTGGACGTTGATGCGGTTGATTACCTCCAGCAATTGTGCCTTGGCCGAAACCAGATCGTCGTGCTGCGTGGTAAGGAATTGATGGCGCTGTTCGGTTTCCTCGTATTCCTCGATCGCCACCAGGTTCACCGGGCCGATTTCGTCGAGCCGTTTCTGCAAGGCCTCGACCTGCTGCGCGACCGCGTTCCAATCCGTGCCCGCACCGCTCGCGGCCATTTCCTCGGGTGTCAGGGTTTGCACCTTGGCCGGACCTTCCTCGGCGTAGGTAATGGTGATGCATTCGCTGCGCACGTCGTCCAGGTTCACGTGGTATTTTTGCTGAACGCGCTCGCGCAAATTTTGTGCGGCCATGTTCTTCTGGGCCAGTTCCACGTCAATCGTCCCGCGTTGTTCCTGCAACTGTGTCAATCGCCGGCGCTGTTCGCGCAGCGCCTCGTCGCGCCCGGCGACGTCCGCCTCCTGGCCATGTTTGCGGCCCAACAACTCGGCAACCTGCGCGTTCACCTGTTCGCGATCGTGCGCCAATCGTTCCATCTGGCCGCGCGATTCCTGAATCTCTGACTCCGCCTGCGCCTTGCGACTAACGAACGACGCAGCCTCCGCGCGCCGCTGCTCGATCACCTGGCCGAGTTCGCGAACGCGTTGTTCGAGCGCCTGTTGCTGCTGACGGAACGAGGCGGAAAGCTGCTCCTCCGTGGCGAGTGCAACTTTATTCTCGGTCAGCGCGGCGGTAGCCGAGTCGCGTTGCTGGCGGAAATTCTCCAGGCTGGCGGTAAAATTCGCGACCTGCTTCTGGCAAGCTTGCTCGCGTGAATCCGATTCATCGGCGCGGGACGCCAGCGCCGCGCGCTTTTCCAGACCTTCCCTTTCCTGGGCGGCGAGGGTTTGGATTTCGTAAACGACCGTGTCAATCTTCTGGTGCAGCAGGCGGCGCGAATTTTCCAACGCATTGAATTCGCCCTCGCGTGTGGCGATGGCGACTTCCTGCTCGCGCAATTCGGTCTGTGCCTGTTGCAGGCTCGCCTGTAATTCGGTCTGCTCACTCAACAGCGCGCCCCGGCGACGGCTCACTTCCGTCACGCGTTCCTGGATTTCCGCCACGTCAGCGCGCAGTTCAGCGATCTGGTTTTTACGGCCCAGGATCGAAGCCGGCGCTTTCGGATTTCCATGGCCATTCAAATAGCCACCGGTGTAAACGCCGTGCCGGCTTAACAGGTCGCCGCTCAACGTGACAAAGTCACAACCCGCGTGGCCGTTTTGAATCTGCGAAGTGGCGGTCGCGAGATCAGACGCGATAAATGTGCGGCCCAGAAGCGATTTCAAAAGTTTGTCCACTGAAGGATCCGTCTGAACCACTTTTAACGCGGGAACGACTTCGCCCTTGTCGAGATGTTCCTTTACCCCTTTGCCGTCGCGGCCGGGCGACATGTCGCCGCCGAAGCCAAGCTGCTTGTCGGCGGAATATTCTATGGAGAGCGCGGCGACGCTCGCGCGACCCGCTTTGCTCTCGGCGAGATCGGCCAGAATTTTTTGCGCGGACTCCGGCTGCTCGGTGAGAACAAGCTGCAAGTGATGGCCCAGGGCATTTTCAATGGCCACAACAAAATCGTCCGGCACACGCAGCCGCTCCGCCAGTGAACCGATCACGGAGCGCGACTTTCGCAACGCCGCCACGGCCCCGGCGTCGAAGCCCTCGTGCGCTCCTTCCAACTGTTCGATCACGCTCAGGCGCGAACGCTTCTCGGCCTGCTGCTGCAGCAACTGGTCCTGTTCCACCGACGATTGCTGCAACTCGGCCTGCAGTTCAGCCAGCCGTGCCTGCCGCTGTTCAACCGAGCCGCGTTTGGTTTGAGCGTTGAGCTTCTCCGCCTCGACATTCACGGCGAATTCGTGAAGTCGCGACTCCAGCCGCGACCGCTCTTCCTCCAACTGGATTTTCTCGGCGGAAAGCTTTTCCAGCCTGACGACGTTGCCCTGCTTCTGCAAATCGAGCGCATTGATCTCGTTGCGAATGCGGGTCAAATCCTGCGCCGCGGCAAACGCATCAGCCTGGGCCTGACGCAGCGATTCCTGGTCGTGCCTGATCTGGTCCTCAATCTTCTTGAGCGCGGCCTGCTTGTTTAGCAGAGCCTGCTGGTGCTGCTGAAGCGTCGCTTCCGATGCGGTTAGGCGTTGCTGCAACGCGGCCAACTCCTGCTGAGTCACCCGCCGGCGCTCTTCGGCCTGCGTAATGTCGGTGTTGGCCTTGGTGTTCTGCTCGAACAATTCCCGAAGCCGTTCTTCGTTGAACTGAATGCGGCTTTCGTGACGGTCCAGTTCGCTCTTCAATTCCAGTCCGCGCTGCTGCGTGACGCTGATTTCCTGTTCGAGTTCGGACAAGCGTTCACGCAGTTCGCCAATCTCATCTTCATGGCGCAACACGTCCGCCGAGCCGGTTTCGATCTCGGTCCGCAACGAATCGGCGGCGGTCTGCTTCTCGCGAATCTCGCCGAGCAACACGTCGAGTTGATGCCGCGCGAGCTGCGTATCGAGGTGCTGGAGTTCCAGAGAAATTTGCTTGTAACGTTTCGCCTTGCCAGCCTGGCGCTGGAGCGAGCCGATCTGGCGTTTAACTTCGCGGATGAGATCGGCAACGCGGACAAGGTTCTGCTCCGTGTATTCCAGTTTGCGCAGCGATTCTCTTTTCTGGCTCTTGTATTTCGTGATGCCGGCGGCTTCCTCAAAAATCATCCGGCGGTCTTCAGGTTTGCTGGAGAGGATTTGGGTGATGTGGCCCTGCGCCATGATGCTGTAACTCGTACGGCCGATGCCGGTGCCCATGAAAAGTTGTTGGATATCCTTGAGCCGGCACGGAACGCGGTTGATAAAATACTCGCTCCCGCCGTCGCGAAAAATGCGCCGTGTGATCGTTACTTCATTGTAAGCAACCTCGACGCCCGCGGCGCGCAAGTGTTCCGCGTCCACTTCACCGAGCGTAAGCGACACCTCGGCCATGCCCATCGGCTTGCGACTGTCCGTGCCGTTGAAAATCACGTCCGCCATTTCGCCGCCGCGCAAGGCTTTGGCCGATTGCTCGCCCAACACCCAACGAATCGCGTCGGATACGTTCGACTTGCCGCAACCGTTCGGACCAACGATAGCCGTCACGCCCGGCTGGAAATTCAAAGCGGTTCTATCCGCAAAGGATTTGAACCCTAAGACCGTTAAGTTCTTGAGATACATGAGTTTTGTAAAAACCAACCAAACTTGGCCTGCCAAGTAAAGTGGAAAAACCACAACATACAGGGCGATGCCACTGCCACAGCACAACTAATTGGTGAGGAACCGAGATTTGCCGTTGTGCCGCCGACTACAATTTTTTTCTGCCAACTACACTACTCTTTTACGAAAAGCCGCTGCCCGGGTCAACATTTTTGTGAATAACTTTGCCAAGAACCGCTGGCTGCCTCATATCACGGCGACCCGGAGCGGGCATTGGGATGACCTCGACTCGAAATTTCTTAACGCTGAATTTGTTCTTGCTGCTCTTCTCGCCGCAATTGTGGGCGGCGAGTTACAGACAGGCAATCCTCAAACCGCCGAGTCCGAACCGCGAGTTCCGCGGCGCATGGGTCGCGACCGTCGGCAACATTGACTGGCCATCGCGCCGCGACCTGAGCGTCTCGGAACAGAAAGCCGAGTTGCTCGCCATTCTCGACCGCGCCACGCAACTCAAGCTCAACGCGATCATCTTCCAGGTACGGCCAGCGTGTGACGCATTGTATGCCTCGCAAATCGAACCGTGGTCAGAATATCTCACCGGCACGATGGGCAGAGCGCCGGAGCCGTTTTACGACCCACTGGCGTTTGTGGTTGAGGAAGCACACAGGCGCGGGTTGGAACTTCACGCATGGTTCAATCCTTACCGGGCGCGTCATGAGAACGCAAAGTCTCCCGTCTCCGCCAATCACATCAGCAAGATCAAACCGCACCTGGTCCGGAAGTACGGAAATTTCCTCTGGCTCGATCCGGGCGAAAAAGAGGTTCAGGATTACTCGGTGAGCGTGGTGTTGGATGTCCTCAAACGCTACGACGTGGATGGCATTCATTTCGACGATTACTTTTATCCTTACGCGGTGCGTGGGTCCGACGGGAAGGATTTGGATTTTCCTGATGAACAAAGCTGGAAAAAATTTGGCGCCGGCGGGAAATTAAGTCGCAACGACTGGCGGCGAGAAAACGTCAACACATTCGTTCGCCGCGTTCATGAAGCCGTCCAGGCGAACAAGCCCTGGGTGAAGTTCGGCATCAGTCCGTTTGGCATCTGGCGACCCGGCCATCCGCGGCAAATCGAGGGCTTCGATGCGTACGACAAGCTTTACGCGGACGCGCGTAAATGGCTCGCCAACGGGTGGGTGGATTATTTCGTGCCGCAACTTTACTGGGCCATCGAGCCGAAAGCGCAGAGTTTTCCCGTTCTCCTGGATTGGTGGAACGAACAGAATCCGAAACAACGACACATCTGGCCGGGCCTGAGCACCACCAAAGTCCGCGAATCCTGGAAGCCTGAAGAGATTATAAATCAAATCAACTTCGCGAAAAAGCAACCCGTCAGCGCGGGCCACGTTCATTGGAACATGAAAAGCCTGATGCGGAGCACGGAACTTGGCGCTGCGCTTCAACGCGGCGCTTATGCTGAACCAGCACTCGTTCCCGCATGCAATTGGTTGGATTCAAATTCTCCAGGAAAACCACAGCTAAATGTAACCGCCGGTGACTCAAGCTCTAAATTGTCCTGGCCCAATGTTTCAGGCGAAAGCGCCTGGCTCTGGGTCCTGCAATACCGGCGCGGTGGTGTTTGGAGCATGAAGATTTTACCGGGCGCGAGTCGGTCGCACATTCTTGATGGCGAATTGCCCGATGCGTTGGCCCTGTCGGCTGTGGACCGGACCGGCAATCTGAGTTCGCCGGCGGCACTTGAGCTTCGGAAGGACAAGGCCCGATCAACCCCGACAAAGTAGATTCATCGCGAGGCAGAAGTTGAAACCAACGGCTCCGGGCGCGGACGAAACGAATTGGTTTTGGAAGGGCTGTAAGCCGAATTCTGTTCCGCCTCTTGCGAAGCGGCGAGAATCATTTGTCTGAGCAGCCAATACCCGGAACCCATCCCGCTTGCGCGAGATTTGGAGCGAGCCGCTCCTCGGTTTCCTATTTGGCCTTGCACCCGATGGGGTTTTCCGTGCCCCGCCGATTACTCGCCGGGCGGTGCGCTCTTACCGCACCTTTTCACCCTTACCGGCATTTCTTTCGAAACGCTGGCGGTTTATTTTCTGTGGCACTATCCGTCGAGACGCCTCGCAGCGTCGTCGCCCGCGTGTATCTCAAAGAACGACCGGCTTTCACCGGCAAAATGAGTTACGCGGCATCGCGCCCTTTGGTGTTCGGACTTTCCTCCCAGCCCTTTCTAAACCTCTGAACGACCGGCAACCAATAAAGGCCCGCGGGTTCCCGAAACGTCGCAATCGCTCAAAGCTTCAGAAAGGGCTGGGCGAATCCTCCGCCCTTCCAAAACCGGACCAATCTTACATCACCCGAACTCAATAACAAGGTCCTTGATCGCTTGGGACGGGTTAC
>CAZCZP010000091.1:1280-14673 GCA_964502895.1 uncultured Bifidobacteriaceae bacterium | reverse complement strand
AACACTGTATTAGGCCGCACCCCGGCCAAAACCAAACCCGCAAATGAAGTGGACGCAACAACATAGCCGCAACGCCGTTGCCGCCAAAGCCCGGCTGAGGATGGAGCGCGCCGCCGACCCGGAGGTTGGGTTCGCCACCAAAGTTTTCACCCCGCGCCCGCGGCCCGACTTCACCATCAACATCCGATCAAGGTCAGGTGAGCGCGCGCAGATCACCGTCACCCGTATCGGTAAACGCTTCCTGACCAGCTCGGGCTGGCGGTCCGCGCGCTCCATTGGCCGCGGCATCGAAACCTTATTGCGCCACTGCACCCCATGAACACCACCCAGCTCGAATTCACCGCCGCCCGCGCCGGCCAGACGCAGAACGAAAAACTGCGGGACTACTTTCACGCGCACCCGCGCGCGTGGCTGCCCATGCCCGAATTGGCCAAGGTGATCACCGAGACGGGCATCGGCGCGGCCGTCCACAGTCGCGTGGCCGATTGCCGCCTGAAGTTCGGCATGAACATCCTCCAGAAAGCCATCGGCGGCCGCGGCAAGAGTTGTTACTGGTATGAACCGCCGACGCAGAACAACTAACCAATGCCGCAACTTGAACTGCCGAATCTACCTTACACCCAATGGCTGACCGCCAAACAGCTCGCCGCGGAATTCTGCCTGGAGGAGGACAGCGCCTACCGTTGGCACGATAACGGCACCATCCCCACGAAGTTTGTGAAGTACTGCGGCACCCGTCGAATGCTATTCCATCCTTGCGTTGTGGAGTACCTTGAAGAACACTTCGCCGCCGCTCACTGAGGCGGCAAGTTCTCCCGCGCTGTTTTCTTTTCCTTCGGTCTTTTTTTCAACCGCCCGTTCTTTGGACTCGGGCGGCCCGCGTGTGCTCCACTGCGCACGTGAACAAACTATCCCGCCCACATTTCATAAAGGCCGTCCTGGCAATTCTACTCACCTTCACTCTGGCTCTGGTGGCGGACTCGCAACCATTACCAGAGGCACCTTCGCCCGGGGCTGGTCCTGCGGACACAGCCGCGCTCCCCACCGACACCATTGGCACCCTGAGCGGCGCCTTTGACGAACTCAGTTCCGCCATCGCCAATTCCACGAACTGGACCGTGGCCGCCGGTTACGGCATTTCGCTCTCCGGCAAAGCGCGGCAGCTCGGCTTCGTGGACGTGGCCTACAACGTCACCGACAACCTGGGGCTGATCGTCGGCGCGGATTACTTGTGGGGCGGCAGCAGTGGCGACACCGAGTGGAACGACGTCCGCGGCGGGCTCACTCTACGAGCAAGAGTCCATCCCTTCGCGTTCATCGGCTCGACGTTTCTGACGAACATCGTCGCCATTCCCTTCGCCGCCGATCTCATCGCCACGCCCAGGAGCGGCGATGCCGTGGGGAACATCATCGTGGCCGGCGCGCACTGGGAACTCTACTCGATCAAGAACTGGGAACTGGGCGCGTTGACGGCGTACGAATCGCGCAGCGGCCAGGGCGATTGGAACGGCAACTACGGACTGATCGGGATCACGTTCAGCCGGAAATTCTGAAACGCTGAAAAGCTGACATGCTAAACTGGGACCAACCGACCGCCCTCGCCAACGCTGAGGCGATCAATTCGCTCTACACCGGCAAGATCAAACCCAACCTCGTCTGCCCGGATACCGACACGCAAGCGTTCGTAGGGTCATCGCTCTGCGATGACCGGACGGCGCAGCGCGCCGTCCCTACCTATACGGTTTACTTTCCCGGCACCGCCTCGGTGCGCGACATCCTCACGGACCTGAAAGTGCGCAAGGCGGACTGGCTGGGCGGCAGCCGGGTCCACAACGGTTTTCTGACCGCTTTCAAGTCCGTTGCAAACGGTTTGCAGATGGCCTGCTCGGGCGCGCGCGAAGTCAATTTTGCGGGCCACTCACTCGGCGGCGCCCTGGCCATGCTCGCGGCCTTTTGGTTTCAAGACATGCGCCTGGCGGAGGTCGGTTACGTTCACACCTTTGGCCAGCCGCGCGCCGGCAACGGCCCGTTCGCCCGCGCGTATGATTCACTGCTCGGCGACCGCACGGTCCGCCTCGTGAATGAGGACGATCCCATCCCGCGCATCCCCTGGCTGCTCGGCACCTATCGCCACGCGGGTCATGAAATCTATTTGCGCGAAAATGGTGAGGTGGTCGTTGACCGCTCGCCGCTCGCCAAAGTTCAAGCGCTGGTCAATGCCATAAAATCGCCGCCCGGACAAAAGGCTGAGTTGATCTCCGCCCGGGCCCACGCCATCACCACCTACATTGAGCGCTTAAAAACTGTGGCCGTGCGCTAGCACCATGAACACGCTTCCTCAAATCCCCTGGTCCACCACCGGCACGTTTGCGCTGGGGTTGATTGGTTTTCTTTCCGTGATCGGCCTCGGGCTTTGGATCTGGAATCAGGGACGGAAAGCCTTTGGCCGGACCCCCCCGTTCCATGAAGAGCTGAACCAGCGGGACAAGGCCATCCGCCGCCAGATCTATGCCGTCGAAAAAACCTCCGTCGAACAGCGCGACGCGCTGCGCCAGGAATTCCGGCAGCTCCACACCGAACAGGACCGCCGCCTCAAACAGATGGAGGACCTCTACGCCGACATGCAGAACGAGCGCGTGCGCCGCTGGGGCGAGCTCAAGGACGCCGTGTGCGAACTGAGCAGCTCCGTGGCCTTCATCCGAGGCCAGCTGGAGAAACGATTATGACGCGACCCGATGACATTGCCGCCGAACTGCTGCTCCAACTCTTTGCCTGTTCGCCCCTGACGCGCCCGGCGACCGCGCTGCACCGCCAATGCCTCAAGGCGGGGTTCGATTATTCGCTGGATGAAATCAAGCGCGCCCTCGGCTTCATGGTGGCGGATGGCGTGGCCGATGAGGTCACCATCCCCGGCCAGCTCGAAACACAATTCAAACTCACCGCCACCGGCTTCCGCCAGGGCAACCAAAGGTTTGCATAGTGGCCAACCACCGCACAGGCAAGATTGCGCGCGCCCCGGCGGACGTCCGCAAGGTCGTCAACCAGATGCTCCACGACGGCTCGCCCTACAGCGCGATCGTAAAGTTTCTGGCGACCAAAGACATCGAGGTCACCGAGATGAACGTGACGAACTGGAAGCAGGGTGGCTATGAGGACTGGCTACAGGAGCGGGCAAAGCTGGAAGGCTTGCAAGCCAAGCGCGAGTTCGCGCTGGAAGTCGCGCGGCAGAACGAAGGCAGCAAGGTCCACGAAGCCGCGCTGCACATTGCCGCCTCGCAGATCTTCGATCTCCTCGAAGACCTGGACATGGAACAGATCAAAGCCCTGGTCAAGACCGATCCGGAGAACTACTCGCGCATCGTCGGCGCGCTCTCCCGGATCAGCAAGGAAGCCCTCAGCTTCCAGAAGTACCGTGACATGGTCATCCAGGCCCGGGAGGTCATTGCCCCCGAAACCAAACTGACGCCGGATGAACAACGCGCGCGGCTGCGCGAGATTTTGAAATGAGCACCGCGACCCCCACTCTCGTCCGGCCGCTGCGCGACAGTACGCTCCCGCCGAACCTGTCGCCCAAAGACCTGCTCTATCCGCGCCAACGAAAAATAATCGACGATCCGGCGCAGCAGATCATCGCCGTCACGACTCGCCAGTTTGGCAAAAGCCTGGTCACCAGCGGCAAGGCCGTTCATAGCTGCCTGACTGATCCAGGCGTCACCTGGGTCTGCATGTCCGCCGGCGAGCGGCAATCGCTGGAATGGCAGGCCAAGGCCAAGGAATGGTTTGAAGCCTACCGCATGGTGATCCGGGACGTGGCCGAAGATCGCGGCGGTTTGGGCGAGGGCCTGCTCCGCCAGACCGAGATACTCTTCACCAACGGCTCGCGCATTCTCGCCATCCCGGCGAATCCCAGCACCGCGCGCGGCTACAGCGCGCACATCATCCTGGATGAATTCGCCTACCATGAGGACCCGGATAAAATCTGGTCCGCCATGTTTCCGAGCTCGAGCAATGAGCTCGCGGGAACTTTTCTGCCGCGCTGGCGCGCGATGCTTAAGGGTGAAAGCATCGACCTGCGGCGCAAGCTCCGCGTCATCGTCGTCTCCACGTTCAACGGCAAAGGCAACAAGTTTTATGATCTCTGGGAGAAGGCGGAGGCCAACGGTTACTCGCCCCACAAGGTCACCATCCATGATGCCGTGGCCGATGGGATGCCGCTGGACATCGCGCGCCTGCAAAAGGGTCTCGATGATCCGGACGCCTGGGCGCAGGAATTCGAGTGCCTCCCCACGGATACCAGCAATGTGCTGTTGCCCTACGATCTCATCGCCACCGCCGAGAGCGCGGACGCGGTCGAAGCCACCGGCCAGGACTTTTTCGAGCGCAAGGGCAACCCGGTCTTTTGCGGCATCGATTTCGGCCGGCAACATGACCCCACGGTCTGCTGGACGCTCGAACAGATCGGCGACATTTTGTGGACGCGCGAGGTGCTCGTCTTGAAGAACACCTCCTCGCCCGATCAACTCGAAATTCTCAGCTCGCGCATCCAGCGCAGTCAACGGACCTGCTTTGACTACACCGGCCCCGGCGTCGGCCTGGGTGACTACATGAAAAAGGCGTTCGGGGAATTCAAACCCGCCGAGCATTCCTTTGGCAAGGTGGAGCTGTTCGTCTTCACTCAAAAATCCAAGCAGGAATTATTTCCCAGGTTGCGCCGCGCGTTCGAGTCGCCGTGCAAGGTGCGCGTGCCCATCAGCCGCGCGATCCGGGAGGATCTGCACGCCATGCACCAGGTGATCAACAACGGCGTTTACAACTACTGGGCGCCGCACACGCGCGAAGGTCACAGCGATCGCTGCACCGCGCTCGCGCTGGCCGTGCGCGCCGGCAATGTCCGAAAAGAAGTGGGGGCCATGGTCGGATGAAACTCTTTACACCCATCGTCAAGTGGTTGCTGAAATCGCTCCCCAGCGTCTCGCTCCAGAACTGGGCGCAGGGCGGCAGTGGTGGCAATGAGGGTGGCGCCACGCTCTCCAATGCCTATCTCCAATCGGTCTGGGTGTACTCCGCCATCAACGCGCTCGGGCAGAACGTCGCGCAGGTCCCGTTCCGTTTCAGCCGGGGCGAAGCGCGCGGCGAGGACGTCATCGAGAACGGCCCGCTTGTGGACCTCCTGAATCATCCGCACCCGCAACTGGACCGCTTCCTGTTCTGGGAACTCATCGTCGCCTGGCTGATGCTCCGCGGCGAGGCATTCGTTTACCCGGAGTTTGGTGGAGCGCGGCTCTCCGAGCCGCAGCAGCAACGCATCCCCTCACGGCTCATCGTCCTTTGCCCGGATCATTTCCACGAAATCGTGGAGACGAACGCGCTCGCCGGCTGGCGTTACACCTCCACCACGGATTCGGCTTACCCATCAGAGGTTTTCCTACCCAAGGAGATCATTCACCTGAAGCTGCCTAATCCTTACTATTTCTGGCGCGGCCTCTCGCCGCTCACCATCGCCCTGCTCGCCGCCTCCACGGATTACGCCGCCGCCCAATTCATGAAGGGCCTCATGACGAACAACGCGGACACCGGCGTCATCGTCCGCACGGATCAACAGCTCGATGCCGAACAGCGCGAACAGATGCTCGCCGCGTTGCGCGAACGCAAACGCAAGGCCGGGACCGCCGATCGGCCGCTCCTGTTGTGGGGCGGCGCGGAAGTCGTCAAGCCCACGCTCTCCTCGACCGACATGCAGTTCCTGGAGAACCGCAAATTCAACCGCCAGGAAATCTTCGCCGTGTTCGGGGTGCCCCAGGAGATCGTCGGTTACACCGAGGACGCCAACCGCAGCGTGAGCGAATCCGCGCGGCTCAACTTCACCGAAAACCGGATCGCGCCGCTGTGCGAGCGCATCGAGTCCGCCTTCGCGCCGCAGATCAAACGCATCGAGGCAAACCTGTTCGGCTGGTTCGATGTGGACAGTCTGCCCATCATGCAAAAGGCGCGTCAGGCCCGCGTGGACACCGGCGTCAAACTGTTCTCGATCGGTTTTCCGATCAATGAGATCAATCAAACGCTGGACCTGGGATTCTCCGATCTCAAGTGGGGCGATAAATCATTTCTGCCTTTTGGCCTTCAGGAGGTGGGCGCGGAGACTGCGGCCAACGAACCTGGAGTTCAACCACCAAACACGCCGCAGCCCCAGCCCGATGAAGTGCAGTCCGCGTTTGGGCGGATGCTTAAATTGGTAGGGTCATCGCGCGGCGATGACCGGACGGCGCAGCGCGCCGTCCCCACCCCCCACCAATGCGCCGCGCCCTCGGAATACGAAGCGGAGCTGCGCGCGCGCGTGGGCCTCAAGCTGGGCAAGCTGTCGATGTTCTTCTTTGAACAACGCAATCGCGTGCTGGCCAGGTTAAACTCGGAAACGCTGAAAACGGAACAGCGCGGGCTGGCGGACCTGTTCAATTTTGACGAGGAGAACGCGACGTTGATGGGCCGGATGCGGACGCTGTTGCTGGCGGACCTTTCGTTCGGCGGCGCCAAACTCTTCGCCGAGATCGGCAACCCGATGGACAGTTTCAAGCTGCCGCCCGAGGAGGCGATCAAGTTCATGGGCACGCGGCAAAAGGAGATCCAGTCCATCAACGACACGACGTGGGACGCGCTGCGCAAGAGTCTCCAGGAGGGACTGGCCAACGGCGACACCACGCTCCAGCTCGCGGACCGCGTCAAGGCCGTTTACCAGGACGCGACGGACCTGCGCGCCGAGACCATCGCCGTCACGGAAACGAACATCGCTTTGAACTCCGGCCGGTTCATCGGCATGGCGCAGGCGGGCGTCGAATTGAAACGCTGGCGGACCAGCAACCTGGCCAATGTCCGGCCCTCGCACAAACTCGCCGAAGCGGCGTCGGCGAACGGCATCCCGATCGACCAACCCTTCAGCAACGGCCTCATGTATCCCGGCGACCCGGAAGGCGACGCCAGCGAGGTCATCAACTGCCGCTGTTACATGGCCGCCGTCGTCCCCCAAATGACCCCCGCATGAAAACGCCCCAGAACCAAAAAACCACCCCGTCCGCTATGACGGGAGGCAAAAGTGGCCCAAATGCAAATGGGCCAGCCCTGCGCGCTCGGATTCGGGCCGCCTTGGACGAATCACGAGTCCAAATCCCGGCCATCGTCACCCGTTTGATCCGGGAGCAGGTGGAGTTCAACCGGCGCGCCGCCCACCAGGCCAGTTTGGCCGGCGAACTCAAGGGCCTGATCAGCCGCCTCCAGGACCGGGCAAAATCAGAGAATTGGAGCGAGCGCCAGCTCGCCCGCAAGCTCGGCCTCTCCCGCTCCACCTGGCAACGCATCCGGAATCTGCAAATCAACCCGGGCGACTGGCTGCCCCAACTCCGCAACTCCACCCTTTTATGAAACTAACCGACACCTTTCCCGACCGCCTGGTGACCCTCTGCGATGGCCGCGACGGCCTCCGCCAGCTCCATCACGTCAAGGTCACCGCGCCCGATGTGCCGGGCGATGTCCTGGACATGGTCGCCAGCGACGAGAGCATCGACCGCTACAACGAGGTCATCCGCGCCAGCGGCTACCAGCTCGACAACTACCGGAAAAATCCCGTGATCCAGAACAGCCACCAGTACCACGACCTCATCTTCACGATCGGCAAAGCGATCAAGACCGAGATCCAGGAGGCGAAGCTCGTGCAACGCTGGGAATTCGCCACCGGCGCCAACCCGTTCGCGAAAATCGCCCACGCGCTTTATCGCGACGGTTTCCTTAAAGCCTCGAGCGTCGGCTTCGTGCCGATGGAGTGGGAGGACGGCAACGTGACGACCGGGCCGTCGAGAATTTTTACCAAGCAGGAATTGCTGGAAGTCTCCGCCGTGAGCATTCCGGCGAACCCGAACGCGCTGGCCCTGGCCGTGCGGTCCGGGACCGTGGAGACCGCCGATTTACGCGAGCTCGAAAAGCTCCTGCAACAGCTTTGCAAACACCAGGCAGAACCCCCTCCCAAGGCCGGCGCATCCGGGTCGGGGATCGATGATGCGCAGTGGTTGCGATTACTCCGCGCCGTCACGGTCGTGATGCAGCGGGACTGAACGAAAGGAAAAATTGATATGACAACGGAAACAGAAAACGAATTGAAGGAATGCCTCAAGACGCTGGAAGGCGGCTGGGCGAAGGTCAAGGACCTGCCCGAGAAAATAAAACTGCTCGAAAACGTCCCCGACCTGCTCAAGCAGCAGGAGGGCACGATCACCAAACTCCGCCAGGACCTGGATGAGCATCGCAAGTCGGTCATCAAATCCCGGCTCAACGGCAGCGGCATCATCCGGCCCAAGGGCCGGCTCTCCGAAAAGGCCGCGGAGCAACTCGGCGCGCAATTCGTCCTACTTCTGGAGCGCAAGGGCAAGTTGATCGACGTGATCGTGGATGAAAGTGCGCGCAAGAACCTGCTGAATGAAACGCGCGGCATCTTCGGGCTGCACACCACCGAGAAGGTGTTGAGCACGTCGGACATTCCATTGCCGGTCCAGTACTTCGCCGAGATCCGCGATCTCATCGCGGAGTACGGCGTGGTGCGCAATCAGATGACGCCCTGGCCGCTCTCCGGCGGCACGGACAAACCGCCCCGCCAGAAAACGCGCTTCGCGCTGACGTCCGTCGCGATGGCCGCGCAGATCGCCGCCAAGACGGTCCAGGTGGAATTCGCCAGCCTCGAATCGCACAAGCTCGCCGGCCTGATCCAGACCCCGCGCGAGATCCGCGAGCAGAGCATCGTGGCGCTCGGCCAGTACATCGCCCGGCTCGCCGCCGTGGCCGCCGCCCAGGTGGAAGACGAATGGGGCTTCCTCGCCGACGGCAGCGGCACCTACGAAAGCGTGAGCGGCGTCGCCAAGATTGCCAGCGACAATTCCAAGCTCGTGCAACTGGCCAGCACCAAAACCGCCACGGCGGATGCCACGGTCGCGAACTTCCGCAGCATCTTCAGCAAGGTCAACTCGCGCATCCTGGCGACCGGCCGCTGGTACCTGCACGCCACCTGGCGCGCGTACCTGCCGGAGCTGAACACGCAGGCGAACCAGTACACCTACACGGAGAACGGCGGCGAGCCGCGCCTCTTCGGCTACCCGATCACGTTCACCGAGGTCCTCGCGCCGTATTCCGCGAGCGCGAATCCATCGGCTTACTTCGCCGCGTTCGGCGACCTGAGCTACTGGTGGTTCGGCACGCGGCCTGGCGGGCTGCGCATCGACGAGTCGAGCGACTTCGCGTTCGACTACGACCTCATCACCACGCGGATCATGGAGGAGATCGACTTCGATTATATGGCCGTCGAAGCCGTCGCCGTGATGCAAACCGCCGCGAGCTAAACGAGCTGGAGGGGCGGCTCGTGTGAGCCGCCCCTCCAAAACCGAATCAACCTTTAACGAAAGAAAAAGAATGAAAAAATGGATCCTCTTGGCGGCGTTCGCCGGCGCGCTCAGCGCGCTCGCGCAAGCGCCCACGTTCACCACCCTCAGCGCCAATGGCGATGCCACAGCCGGGGCGGCGGTGATCTTCCCCGCGAAAGCCGGCCAGCAAATCCGGCTGGTCAGTCTCAATTGGAACAGTGACTCGAATGCGGCCGTCGCTTCGATCACCACCGGGGCCGGCGCTTATTACGCGCGCCTGGCCAATGCCTCCTCCAGCGCGGTCACCAACCAGATCAACAGCACCAACGGCCTCGTGGCGTCGTCCGCCCTGGTCGTGGAGCGGGCCGGCGTGCCGTATCGCGCCATCATGTCGAGCTTCAACTCGAACGCGGCCTGGGGCAACTACGTCGTGCTGGCCTCGGGCGGCTTCGGGGTGCAGACCGTGGCGGGCGATCCCATCTACCAGATGAGTTCGGCCACGACGCTGCCCATCGGCGCGACGACCAACTCGATGCAGGGCTTCGCCATTTACGTGGGGAATCCCGGCCGGCCCGTGCGGGTGCAGATCACGCCCAGCGCGGTGACCAACAAGATCAACGCCGCCGTGGCGCTCTACGAAACCCCGTAACATGAAAACACGCTTCCTCGCCCTCGGCCTGGCTTTGATGGCTTGCGCCGCGCCCGCCGCCGGACCGCTCTACACACAGATGAGCGGCAACGGCAATGCCACCGCGGGCGCGGAAGTCATCTTCCCGTCGGACGGCCTCAATCGGATTCACCTGGTCAGCGTGAACTGGAATAGTGACTCGAACGCGGCCGTTCTTTCGCTCACGACCGGCGCCGGGCTTTACAAGGTGGCCGTCACGAACGCGGCCACGACGTCAACCACCAACCAGGTGAACAGCACGAACGGCCTCGTGGCCGGCAGCATCCTGGTGGTGGAACGCGCGGGCGTGGCTTATGCGGCCACGATGTCCAGCTTCAACTCCAACGCCACGTGGGGCAACTACGTGGTGCTCGCCTCGGGCGGTTGGGGCGTGCTGACCGCCACCAATGATCCGGTGTACCAGATGAGCAGCGCCATCACACTGCCGATCGGCGCCACGACGAACCACATGCAGGGCGACTCGCTTTACGTGGGCGCGCAGGGCCGCCCGGTGCGCGTGGTCCTCACGCCCGCGGCCGTGACGAACAAGTTGAACGCCGTGGTCGCGCGTTACGGCGGGGGGGTCGGTTCGGTGACGAACATGGAGCTGACAGTCGTCGAAGGCGGCGGCGTCACTAACAACCAGGTGCTGCCGGGATCAGTGACCATCCGCACCAACCTGCTGGTGGACGCGACCGGCAGCGCGACGATTTCAGCGACGAATGTATTGGAAGTAAGAACAATTGCAAATCTCAAGGCTCTTGAAGTCTCAACAAACGGGAATACCTATCTGACCAAAGACGGTGTTGATCTTTCATTGAGAAGCGCAACGCTGCCAGTTGAGTACCACACAACTCTACGACAAAACTTCAGTGCAGCAAACAGCTTCAGCCTGTTAAATACAGCCGGAGGCGGTGAGGGGGAAATCATCGGGCGATGGAATGATGTTGTGGTGTTGGGAAAAGGACTTGGAACAATGGTAACAACCCCGAACATATTTATCGCCACCAACGGACTTGGTTCCTACTCCGTCACCTCCACCAACAACATCGCCGCCACGGGCATCACCAACACCAGCACATGGAATCGCACAGCCATTGTCACGGCTACTGCCGCTGCGATTCAGGTTAAAAACCATGAAGGCACGATCATCTACAATTCACCGACGTTGACTGAGACAATTACCATTCCGCTGCAACCAGGCGGGGCGGTGACGGCTGCCAGCGGATTGTCCGGGACGTTGCTGCCCTACTGATGAGACTTCTTATTTCAACTTTGCTGCTTTCAGCGTTTGGAGTTTGCGCCAACCCGCTGCAATTCTACACGCCGGGAACTTGTGTCCAGTATGCGGTGGAATCGCCGTATTGCCGCGTCAATTATCAGTGGGGCTTGAAAAACACCGGGCAGGATTCGCTTTGTTACCAGAACGGACTCATCAGGAACGATCTCACTGAGCCGGGCGGTTTCTCCGACCTCAACCTGCCTGTTCCCAACCCACGGGCTGATGGCATCATTGTCGGCATCATTGACTCCGGCTACAACGCGCACGCGGACATGCAGGGAGTGGTCATCGGCGGCCGTCGCATTGATGACCGGACGTTGATTTACGACAACAATTACTACGACTGGGATGTGTACGGTCACGGGACTGGAATCGCATCCATCGTTGCGGCCAACGACAATGGCATTGGAATGCGGGGTGTGGCCCCCGGCGCAAAGCTATTGGTCGTGCAGGTTCGACTGTCCGGGGACACGACCATCAGCGAGATTTCCAAAGGGATAATCTGGCTGGTCGATAATGGCGCGGACATCATCAATCTTTCCTGGGGTGAAACGGATCAGCCGAACGCCACGCTCCAGGCGGCGTGCCATTATGCGCGGGACAATGGCGTGTTGATCGTGAGTGCTGTGGGTTACAACCGCAACCTAAACACCAGTCCGACCTATCCGTACGGCTGGAATCTTCCCAACTACATCGCGGTCGCGCCACTCACGCGCACGGACACAATTTATGGCCCGGCCTCGACGGGCAGCCGTGTCTATGGTGCGCCGGGGCGGGTGATCATCATGGCCCGGCCGACCGGGGATGGTTATTGGTACGACAGCGGCCCATCCTTCGCCGCGCCGATGGTGGCGGGTGTTCTGGCATTGCGACTGGCCAAACCGAGTCCGTCCAAGAATCCATTTACAAAGTTACAACAGGTCAAGGATAGCGCGTTACTGCATGCGGTGTCGGGGATCGTTGGGCGGGTGGATGCCGGGGCGGCACTGCAAGGATTATGAACCTGAACCAAAACAAAATTTCCAGTGGGCGGATTGGTCCCTGCCCATTGGGAGCCCGGAGGGGCGGGAGTTGATGGTTTCCTCCCGTCCCTCCAATTCAAAAATGAAAAATGAAAAATTAAAGGTAGGGTCATCGCGCTGCGATGACCGGACGGCGCAGCGCGCCGTCCCTACCAGGCCCGAGAATCGCGCGGTTCTGACCACGGTCAAGCGGCCGTTGCCCATTCCCCGTGAACAGACCGGCCTGCGCGGCAACTGGAAGATCGCCACTGCCATTCTCCTGGCATTTTGCATTTTGAATTTTGCATTTGTAATTCCATCGCCGCAGGCGGCGACGATCATCGGCTACCCGAAGGACGTCCACCAGGTGTCGTTGGGCACCAACACGGCGATCATTTTCACGCCCACGAACTCGGTGACGTTCAACCAGACGAACACCTACGCCGGGCCGCCGGTCGTGGTGTATCCCACCAACGGCATGTTCAGCACGGTGCTGGAGGCCGGGCATTACTGGGTGTTGATCCGGCCGCGCGCGGCCTTTCACATCGTGGTGCCGGATTCCACGAACACCTACAACATCGCGCACATCGCGGTCGAGGGCGCGCTGACGACGCCCAGCGGCACCTATCTGCTTGTCAATCCATGAACTCTAAATTTCTCCTTTCGATGTTCGTTGTTGGATGTTCGATGTTCGGTGTTTTCTCCCGCGCCCAGGAGTCCATCAACATCACCAACCTGCCCGTCGCCTCCGTGGTTTCGACCAACGACATGCTCCTGATCAGTTCCAATGGTCCGACCGGTCGCTCTCGCCAGTTGCCCATTTCCTCTTTGCCGGTCATTCTGCAATCGTTGGGTTTGATCCTGCCGCAGACCAACATCTCGTACGTCGCCGTCACCAACGCGCCCTGGCCGACGAACTACACGCAGCTCCTCACCATGCTCGGCTTCACCCCGGCCACCAATGGAGCCGTCCTCGCGCAGACGAACATCTCCTACGTCGCCGTCACCAACGCGCCCTGGCCGACGAACTACACGCAGCTCCTCACCA
>CAZCZP010000091.1:0-1180 GCA_964502895.1 uncultured Bifidobacteriaceae bacterium | reverse complement strand
TGCTCGGCTTCACCCCGGCCACCAATGGGGTGGCGGTGCCGGCCACAAACATCTTTGCGGCCGGGGCGCAGATTTATGATCCCCCCGCGCCGGAGCGGCCAGGCCATCTCTTCCGCCAATGGCGGCCCGTACAAAATCTCCTGAGCGCCGGCGGCGCGCTCGATTTCCAGCGGATCATCGGGCCGTCCGTGGTCCCGCTGTTTGACAAGCAGGCGATCTATTACGCCAGTTACGACGCCGGGTGGACGGGTCGCGTCTTCGCCGCCTACGGCAACACGCTGGAGGGTTTCACGAAACATCCCACGCCGGTGTTGTCGCCCTCCGCGAGCGGCTGGGATCGCGGCCATCTGGGCAGTGCGCGGATCTTCCAGGAGAACGGCACGAATTACCTCTACTATTTTGCCGGCACGAACTACGGCGTCTTCGAGCCGCCGCCCGAACAGATCGGGGTGGCATATTCGACGGACGGCACCAACTTCACCAAGTACGCGGGCAACCCGATCCTCACCAACGGCCCGGCCTTCACTGATGGTTACACGCTCTACACGTTCCACGTCCTCAAACACGGCGCCACGTATTACGGCTTCTACAACGCGGCGGATACGCTCTCGCACAGTGAACGCCTCCACCTGGCCACCGCGCCCGATCCGCTCGGGCCATGGACGAAGTATGCCGGCAATCCCATCTTCGCGCGGACCAACGGCAGCTTCTACATCGCGTCGGATTTCTCCGTGTTCAAACTGAAGGGCGAGGGCGGTTGGGGCGCGTTCTACTGGTGGCACGATAACGTGGATGACAAGTATGAGGTCGCGCTGGCCTACTCGCGCGATCTCACAAACTGGACGGACGCCGGTTATCTCACCAACAGCGGCGCGCGCATCAGCGGCACCGGCCCGGCGTTTTTCGATGACAACGGGCCGAGCTTCGTCGCCGCCTGGTCGGACACGCTCACGCAGTACCGGCCGACGCCGAATTTCGGGGAGCTGGCCGCGTGGCGGACGAATTACTGGTCGGGCAGCAATTACTGGTACGGTCCGCAACATCTTGCCGGGCCGCAATTCCGGTTCTGGTTCGGGCCGGGCACGAAAGTCCGCTGGGATTATCCGGGCTCGTTCACGTCCCAGGGCGCGGACTTCTCCGGCGCCACGCCGATCGCCGCCAACGCCAACCAGGTGACCTG
>CAZCZP010000090.1:13631-14692 GCA_964502895.1 uncultured Bifidobacteriaceae bacterium | reverse complement strand
ATCATGCTCGGTGCGTTTCAGAAATTCACCAAGCCCTGGATGGTGGACAAAATTCCCGACGATTTTTCCTTCAAACTTCTCGAACCGGACTGGGAAAAATATCAGGAGCCGCTGGCAGCGGGTCGCTGGCGCATACCAGCGCTGGAAAAGTGCGGCTTCGAGAAATTCGTCAACGGTCCGGAAAGTTTCACGCCCGACAACAACTGGCTCATGGGCGAAACGCCGGAGCTGCGAAATCTGTTCGTGATGACCGGCTTCAACTCCATCGGCATCGCCAGCTCGGGCGGCGCCGGAAAATATCTCGCGGAATGGATGATCGAAGGCCAGCCGACCATGGATTTGTGGTCGGTGGACATCCGCCGCTTCGGTCCGTGGGCGAACAATCGCGCGTTCCTGCGCGAGCGCGTGACGGAAGTGCTCGGGTTGCATTATCAGATGGCGTGGCCGAATCGCGAACTCGAAACCGGCCGCAACCTGCGCAAGTCTCCGTTGCATGATCGGCTCGCCTCACAAGGGGCATGTTTCGGCGTGAAAAACGGCTGGGAGCGGCCCAACTGGTTCGCGCGTCCTGTTGCTTCTCCCTCGCCCCTCGGAGGGGAGAGGGCCGGGGTGAGAGGTGAGAAAAACATCAGCGCTTCCTTTGCCGAAAAGCCGATCGCCGAATACAGCTTCAGCCGACAAAACTGGTTTGCCAATCACGCCGCCGAACATCGCGCTGCGAGGGAGAATGTCGCCGTGTTCGATCAAACCGGTTTCTCCAAGTTCGTCTTCAAGGGCGACAACGTGGTCAACGTTCTTCAGCGGCTTTGTGGCAACAACGTGGACGTGCCAATCGGCCAGGCTGTTTACACCGGCTTGTTCAACGAACGCGGCGGATTCGAAAGCGACCTGACCGTCCTGCGCGCGGGCGAGCGGGAATACTTCATCATCACCGGCAGTTCGCAGACCGTGCGCGACTTCGACTGGATCACGCGCAACGTGCGCTCGGGCGAACGCGCGGAACTCGTGGATGTGACAAACGCATTCAGCATCATCGGCGTGATGGGCCCAAACTCGCGCAC
>CAZCZP010000090.1:0-13531 GCA_964502895.1 uncultured Bifidobacteriaceae bacterium | reverse complement strand
TTCTTGCTTAGGACTCCAGGCAAATTCGCCGCGCGACCAGAAATAACTCGAATCCCGCCAACGATGTAAAGCCAACCACTTCAATCCAACCGAAGACACGCACAGCACGCCTGGGTATCTCCGTCGCTATTCGGGCTATCAAATAACTTGCCCCTAATGCGCTGTAAGTAGCTAAAAAGTCGCTCGCGTTCGGATACGCACGGGCCCGCAAGGGCAAACCAAACTTCCACCCATCTTTTAGGACGAACATCGCGAGTTCAGAGCCGAGAACGGTCATGAAAAGAACAGGCGCTCCAACGATCAGAAGTGATTGTCCGACGATTGTGGAATTGAGCCGCCTCCACGAAGCCGCAGAGCACGCAATTACCGACATTCCCACAACCCACGCAGTCCATGTCGACCAAAGTTCAAGCGATGGCGACCAAACAGTGGCTATCGCAACGCCCATACATAAATTAACTTTTCATCAGTTGGTGTCTGAAGTTTCCGCTGGCTTCCTCGCCACCACCATTGCGACCATCCCCCACAGCGCCAGGAAACCCGCCAAACCCATCCCGACACGCTTCAGCCAATTGCCCGTCTTCGTGTTCGCGGCGGAAAGCTGAATGGTCATGGGTTTGTTCTCCTCGGTCTGGAGGACTTGCGTGAAGGCATAGCGCAGGCCGCGCAACGGCAGGTTCACGTGCAGCGGTTGCACCTTGGCCGCGGCGACCTCCTGCGCTTGCGCCAGTTTCGTCCATTGTTGCTCAGCAGCGGCGGCATCGTACTGAACTGGATTTTGGCCGGCGACCGTTTGCTGGACCTGAACGCCTGGCGCAATCGAATTGTTGAGGCTGAACTCCTGCTGCGCCTGAATCAAATTGCCCGCCTGCACGTTGCGCAACTGCACTTCGAGCTTTTCTACTTCGTCATTTTCACTCTTGCCTGCATAACGATTCTCCTTCGCGCGTTTGTAATTCGCAAAGGCATCACGCACGTTGCCGGCGGACAGATTGCTTTGCGCGGCGCTCACGTCCTTGCGCATCTCGGCCTGCGACCACGCCTTGCTCGATTTCTCCATCGCGAGATATTCCGACAAGCTGAAGTTCAGCAGCGACGGTTTGGCTGCGACTTCGCGCGCCATCGAACCGGCGAAATCCTTGTAATCGTAGTCCGGCGGCAGGAATAATTCCCAACGTGCGTTCTTCATCGGCACGTTCAGTTTCGGCGAAACGAAACCCATCTTGCCGCGGACTCGCGGAAATTGGTTCGTGCCGACGTAAGTCAACTCAACCGTGATGGGCGCGTCATCCGCGCCAGAGCGTTCCAGTGGCAGAAGCAGTTTTCCTTCGCGCTTGCTGGGGCGCACTGGTTGTCCCGCCACGAACGCCGACCAAACCGTCGCACCCGGCGGCAATTCGATTTCGAGGAATTGCTCGCCGTTGTTCCGCACGGCCAGGGACAATTCCGTCATCATCTGTCCGTCATCGGCCACGACGGTCGTCAGCCGCGCGCTGTCCACCAACGCCCGCAAAGTGCCGGCCTCGACCAGACGCTGCGCGTTGAGTGCGAGTTGATAACCCGGCCGCACGTAACGATACGCCAGCACGGTCGCTTCATCGGGTCGCCCGGCCCATTCGGGAAGATCGCGCGTGTCCACCTTGGTCAAATCCTGCGCATTGGCTTCCGTGACGTGGAGCGGCGGCCGCGCCACCACAGCCAGCAAACCCGTCTCGCGCTCGACGCCATCGGCGGCAACGCCCGCCAATTCGACTGAATTCGTCCGCGACGCGCGCGGTTGTTCCCACGTTACTGTGAGCGTGTGAAATCCTCGGGTTTTGCTCTGCAATTCCACGCGCCAGATTTCGCCATCCTGATCGCGGCGGCGGATGTTAGGTCCAGAGATTTCCACGTTCCTGAACGCCGCCGGAATCTTCAGCCGCAGTTCCTTCACCGGTGCATTGGCGATGTCGTATCGCACCAGGGCGCGTCCGCTTACCAGCGTCTCGGTCAATGTGAGCGTGTTCACGATCTCGGCGCGCACCCAGGATTCAACCGCTTCGGTGGCGACAGTCAGTTTCCACTCCGCCGCAGACTTCGGTTCGGGCGAAATGAATTTGTAAGCCAACACGCCGCTCGTCCCGCCTGCGGCTGCGTGATCGGGCAGCGACGCCGCGGGGATTTCTGTCAGTCCGTCGAACGATTCGGTCCTGGTCGCCACGCCTGGATCGGCGGCCACGGCCACGAATCCCGTCAGTTTAACAGTGCCAAGCGGATGCACGCCGACGACAGGAAGTGACTTACGAAGCTCATTGAAATTGCGCGCCAGTTCGATGCGCAAGTTGTAGTTGCCGATCGTGCGTTCTTTCAGCGTGACCTCCAGAAGGCGAGAGCCATTGTCGCCGCGCTCCGTCCACTGCAGCAGATTTGTGCCGTTGACGTTTTCGACGCGATAATCCGCGGGCAACGCGACCTTGAGCGCGAACACGCCCGCGCGTTTGACCGTGTAATCAACAACGGACAAAAGACTGACTTGATCTGCACCGATGCGGAGGTTGTTGCGGACGACGGCTTCGATTTGTGGCTGGATGACCTCGGCGTTCACGCGCAGGGCAAAGTCGGTTTTCAAAAACCGGAACACGCTGAACAAGTCACCGGCCTTCTCGCCGCCGGCACGGTTGAATTCCTCCGCGTCCACGCGTTGCAAATCGGACGTGGATTGAACCGCCAGGCTCAACTCCTCCGCGCCGCGCAAGGCCACGAGACCGGTCTCGCGTTTCACATCGAGCGCGTGCGGCAATTCGACCGCCGCGCTCGCCGGCAGGGCGTCGAGCACCTTCTCGGTTTCCACCGTGAGACGCCATGCCGGCGATGTTCCCTTGAGCAGTTCGACCATCAGCACCTGCCCGCCGCCCTCCTCCTTGGTCTCCCAAATCCGGATTCCATTACCCTCGACGCGCAACAAACGCTGGCCCGCCGGCAATCGCACGCGCGCCTGGCGCAGTTCGCCCTGCGTGATTTGATAATCCAGCGTCGCGCGCACGTTCATCACGCCACCGCCGAAAGTTACGAGCGAACTGTTCTGGCAAAAAACTGTGGCCGCGACTTCGGCGGCCCGTTTCACACGCGGCGTCCAGAGCAGTTCGACTTTGTCTCCCGAACCGATAACCGCTTCGACGAGCGTTTTGTCTTTGTCCATCGCGCGCTTGAAGGAAATCGCCGTGGGGAAATCCACGTCCGCTTCCGGTTGATCGAGCGTCAACGCGACCTGGCTCGACAGCGCATGCGGAATCGCGAAAGTCAAATGCCGCTTGGTCACGTCGCCGCCGATTTTTACCAGAAGCCGGAATTGCACCGTGGCGTTGGCACGTTTGCCGAGCCGGACTCCAGTGCTTTTTCCCAGGCGAACGAGTTTGGCATCGCCACTTTTCACCGTGAAATGCTGCACGGCCACATCTTCACCAAACAGCGGGATCGTTTGGTTGGGTTTGGCGGCGGAAAGTTGCAGCGTGGTTTCGAGCAAGGCAACGCGGTCATTCACCGTGCCGGTGTAGTTGGCCGCGAGAATGGAAACGGGAACGGGCCCGTCTTCAAATAATGCTATCATGTCGTCATCTGCCCGTGCGCTTCCAACGTTTAACGCCAGAAGCAACGCGATGGCGGCAGTAACCGGCGCCGGTTGAACGATCGGCGGCAAAGATTCGTCCGGCTTTTGCCTCGGCCAGTACTTCCAGATCAGGAAGGCGAACAGTGCGACCAGCACAGCTGGGAACCCGACGATGAGCGCGTCATGCAGCGCGTGCCATTGGATCAACAGATTCCCCACAGACACGAAGATGAGCGCCAGCGCGACGGTGAGGATAAAACTGTTCCGATGCAGTCGCCGCCATTGCCACCACCAGATTGCCAGTCCAAGCAGGAACGCCGCGACCTGCCACGCCATTTGCACGGTTTGAAAAGTCTGCTTGGACATCATCTTCGCGTGGATGGCGAGCGGCTTGTCCTGAATGTTCAGCGCGCGAGTGAAGATGATCGGCTCGCCCGTGCGCGGCAATTCGATACGGATGGCGCGGCGGGCGGGCGCGGGCGTCGCGGCAGGTTGGGCGGTGGCGGCTTGTTGAGTTTGAAGCTGGGCGTGCATGATCGCGGATTGCTGCTGGTTCAGGGCGACCTGTTGCGGCGTCGCCAACTGAACGAGGCCGCGTTGCGAAAGCTCACCGAATTGAGCGGCGCTCATGGATTGCACGCTTCCGTCCGCGAACAACACCGAGCATGAACCATTGAAGATGGGCGAATACGCGAGCACGGAATCCGGGCGGAGTGTCGTTTCCTTTTGCCCAGTGCCAAGATAAACGAATCTCTGCCCCGATGCCGGATCATACGTGACCTTGTCCGTATTGAGTTCGTTGATCATTTCCTCGAAGGAGGAAGGAAAGCGATCGTTGTTATCCAAAGCGAACTGGCGCGCAGCGAGGCCGATCTGCTTCAGGTTATTCACGGCACTGATCCGTTGCGCGCGGGCCTTGGCCTTGGAAAGCGCGGGCAACATCATGGCAGCCAGCACGACCATGATCCCCATCACGACAAGCACGGTGACGACGCCATTCCAGCCACGGCGAACCGCTGAAACGACGAGCGCGATGACCAGCAAGCCGAGCGTGCCGATTACCAGAATGGCCGAGCCTGCCTCGCGCAACACCTGACCGTAGAACCCCAGGAATTTTCGCCACGCATCGAGCAATTCGTAAGTTGTGCCTTGGGCGACGCTCATCGTGCCGCCGAAGGCGGACAAGCGTAGTCCAGTCGGAACGTAGAGATGCCATTCGGCGTAGGTGTTGGGTACGTCGGTCTTGGGAGCGGTCAGTTGCAACGGCTGCGACCAGCGCGATTTGATGGCCGACGTGGTTTCCGCGTACACGATGTCCACGGCGAATGCCTGGTCGCGGTTCGCGTCGCGCGGCAACGGCACGAGCACGCCTTCATTGTCGCTCTCGGGTTTCGCCGATTGGCCGTTGACATAGCAGCCCCAGAGCTTCGCGCCTTTTGGAAGCAGGAATTTTTGAAATTGCTTCTCGTTGTTCTTCACCATGAATGAAGCCTGCGTGAGCAACTGGCCGGCGTCGGTCAGCACGGAGGTGATTTGCGTGCGGTCGGCCACAGCTTCGAGCACGCGCTCTTCGTCGTGGCGTTGCGCGTCCACGGATAAATCATAACGGTCGCCAGTGTATTGATATGCCAACAACACGGAGCGCGTGATCAGTGCGCGGTCGGCGGCGGCCAGGTCGGTTTCATCCACGCGACGCAAAGGATCACTCAATGGTTTCTCCGTGAGCTTGAGGCTGGCGGCCGTCGTGATTGCAATCGAGCCTGTTTCACGTTCAACGTCCAGAGTGTGAATCCCGCCAATCGGTAGCGTCTCGCCCTTGGGATCGAACTGATGATCGTAAGTCACAACGAGTGTGTAGCCGCCCCACACTTTGTCCTGCAGGCCAATGGTCCAGATGTCACCCGCTTGTTCCTTGCGCCGAATGTTCGCGCCGGTGAACTCCACGTTCCGGCAATGCGGCGGCAGCTTGACCTGGAACTCCTGCACGCCCTGATTGATGAGGCCGTAACGAATCGTCGCGCTGCCGCCCACGAGGCCGTCGCCAATCGTCACGAGATTGAAAACCTCGGCCACGATCCGCGCCGCCAGGCGCTCGCTTGCCAGTGAGAGTTTCCAATCCGGCTGCTCGGTTGTGAATGCCAGCAGTTCGTCCGAGCGGTTTTGCAGGCGATTAACAGGAATCTCTCGAAGCCCGTTCAGCTCGGCAGTCTTCAGACGAATGCCCGGCGCCGAGGCCGCGCCGATTTGGGCGGTTTCCTTTGCAGCGCCCATCACCCGCAACGGAGCCGCAGCGATTTGTTGCGGAAAGACCTTGTGCGGCTGCTCCAACTGAACGTCCAACCTGCGGACACCGAGCACGCGGGCGGAAAAGTTTATACGCAGTCTCCCTTCATTAATTTTCCAGTCTTCGATGCCTTCGCCGCGCACGTCGGCGACGACAAATCCGGTTTGCGGCAAAAGTTCGAGCGAGTAAATGCCCGCCTTTTCGACTGTGAGCGTGAGGTGGTGCGAGACCAACAGACGCGTTTCTTCAAGTCGCGCGCTTACGCGGTCGGCGACGGCGATGACCGGCTCGATGCGATTGAGCTTGAGCGCGAGCGTGAAGGGCCGACCATTAAACCGATAGGCCGCCAGCGCGCCACCGGTCGCATTGACCTGGCGCAGGCCGGTCAGCGAATCGAATTCCACCAGCGTGTCCTCGGCGGAAATTGTGAACGCGCCGGACTCGCGCTCAATTTCCAGCGGCTGCGGTGGATTCAGTTGCGCTGTGGCCGGTGTCGTCTCGACGGTTTGTTCGGAATAAAGGGTGAGGATGTAGTTTTTCTCGACGGGCTTGATGAATTCGACCGTGAGAACCTGGCGGTCGCCGTCAGGCTTGATCTGCCAATCGCGGATTTGCTCGCCAACCAGCCGCGTCAACGCCTGCGCGACCGGAAGCGCGAACGTGAGTCGTGGCGCGTTGCCTTGGAGGATGTCGTAGCGGATTTGGGTGACATATTTGATGACGGTAGGCGTGATCTGCGCCGTGATGGTCGTGTCTGCCGTGATGAGAGTTTTGCGAGCGACTTCGGCGATTTTGCCCTGCCAACGCAACGCGACGGTCTGGTCTGCGCCAAGAAACCCTTTCACGCGCGACACGCCGTTGGTCTGGACGGATTCTAACAATGTGCCGCTGAGAAGCTGGACTTCCATCCCGGCTCCGCTGGCCTGAGCATCAACAGACGCGATGGCTGCGACCGGGCCGGTGAAGGAAATTTGATTCCAAGGCTCGGAGCGCTGGATTTTGGCAACGAGTTCGAGCCTGAACTTGAACTTGCCCGGATGCGTGGCCGTGAGGAGATAACGATTGCCCTCGCGGACGACTTTCAAGTTGTCTGGTAATTTCGGCGGCACAACGGCGATGTCGCCCTCAAACAACTTCAACGAAGCTCCGCCCTTGCCCGTCACTTCAGCGTCCACGTCCAAAACGAAGCGCGCCTCGTCGTCCGACAACCTGCCGTCGTAGCGTAATTCGCGGAGCGCAATTTCGCCCGGCGTCGGAGCGACGAATTTTGGCGTGGCGGCAGGCGACGATGAATCGGCGAGCGCAGTGATAGACAAGACGAATCCGGCGAGCAGTGTGGTCAATGTTTTCATGGCGACCTCCAAGAGGTATCGTTTCGCGAGCGAGGCTGAAAATTCGCTGCATGCGAGACTGGATAGCATACCCAAGGCCCACCGTTTGCGATGCGCTCGTAAAAGGTTTGTAAGGAATTTGTGAGGCGATGAAGTTCCCGATTGGCGAACCGTTGCGTGAACTTCACCCGAAATGCGTGAAATTTTTCTCCGGCCCAAACAAGTGTCGGGCGAAGAAACTCCAAACCAAACCTGCCTTGGCGAAAGCATGTCCGGTTAGACGCGACACTGGTGGAAATGCTCCTGGAATTCTTCTAACGCAAAGCCACGCAGAGGTTCGCGGAGAAGACAAACGGGCATCCTCTGCGTGGCAATCCGACAGAATCCTCACGCGAGGAAACGATCTGCCAAAATGCGCTCGGGTCAAGCTAACCGGCCGCTGCCAGGCCAGCCGAACGGAAATCGGCAGGGAAATGAACGGCAAAGGAACGAAATCACTGCTTCAGATCACTCATCCCCTGCCGTTCATTCGTCTGCCTTCACCTCCGGAGCATTCGATTGCGGCTTTTGCCGAATCGCGTGTTACTTCGGATCGAGCGCGGCTTTTAATTTTTCCAACCACTCAGGCACGGCTTTCCACGGGTCTTCCCTGGCTTCGTATTCCAGCGCGACGTAACCCTGGTAATTCGCATCGCGAAGGATTTTGACGAGGCGCGACAGGTCGGAGATTTCATTTGCTTTCTGATTGCGGCGCCGGATTTCGACCTTGATCTGCACGTTCACGGCGTAGGCAACACATTTTTCAAGATCGGAGTATGGATCGTCCGTGTGAAAGTTGCCGGTATCGAGGTTGATGCCAATCCACGGACTTTTAACGGCGCGAACGATCTCAATCAAATCCTGCGGCTCGGCCACGATGCCACCGTGATTCTCAAGGCCCAGAAAAATTCCATGCTTGCCCGCGTAGTCGCCGCATTCTTCGAGCGCTTCAATGCAGAGTTTTTTTGCCCCGGCAACATCTTTGTCCTGCGCCGGGCCGGCAAAGACGCGGATGTGCGGCGCGCCAAGGACGGCGCAATGGTCCACCCATTTCTTGACGTGCGCGATTTGTTCGTCGCGTTTCGGTCCTTTGGGCAGGGCAAAGTTGTTGCCCACCGCCGAGCCACTAACGGCCACGCCACGCAGGAAGGCGTGGCGTTTGACCTTGAGCAGGTAATTGTTGTCGAATCCTTCCGGGAAATAGTAACTGGTCAATTCCGTGCCCGCGCAACCGTGATCGGCGCAGAAGTCAATGAAGTCTTCCAGCGTGATCCGCTTGGCGCGATCCTGATGCTCCAGATAATCACGGAACGAATAGGCCGCGAGACTGAGCTGGAGACGGGGTTTGCCGGCACGTTTGATCGGCTCGACCGCGCGAGTGGCAAGCGGCGACAACAGGCCGGCGCCGGCCAGCGCAAGGCTAATTCGGACAGACGTGTCCAAAAACCGGCGGCGGGTCATTTCGATTTTCATGGCAGGCAGATGCAGTAACGGAACTGGCGGAAAAGGGAAGTCGAAATTCACTTAACTCCGCTGGCACGTTGAGTTACTCCTTTCAGCGTGAACCCGATCATCCGCCTGGCGAGCGAACACGACGCAGAACAAGTTCGGTCCATCTACGCGCCGTTCTGCGAGGGCACAGCGGTCAGTTTTGAGATCACCGCGCCGACTATCGCCGAAATGCAGGAGCGAATTCGAAAAGTCTTGAGCCAACATCCGTGGCTGGTTTGTGAGGTTGGAGGAAAAGTTATTGGCTACGCGTATGCCTGTGCGCACCGCGAGCGCGCGGCTTATCGGTGGTCGGTGGATGTGGCGGTTTACATCGCCGAGGGAAAGCGTCGCTCCGGCATTGGCCGTGCGTTATACTCGTCGCTGTTCAAGATTCTGGTCCTGCAAGGTTACTTCAAGGCATACGCGGGTGTGACGTTGCCGAATCCCGGAAGCGTCGGACTGCACGAGTCCATGGGCTTTACGCCGGTTGGCATTTATCACGGCGTAGGATACAAAGCGGGCGCGTGGCGCGACGTGGGTTGGTGGGAAATGGCCCTGCAACCCGAGTGCGCCGAGCCGGACGAGCCGCGCAGCGTGCAGATGATTCAACAAAGCGCCGCCTGGCGGGAAGCCATCAGCGCCGGCCTGCCGCATTTGCGGTTGGGTAGCTAGTTCCCACGGCGGGCGAGGTTGAAGGAAAAACTCAGCTTTGTTCTCCGCATTGGCAACATGAAGACGAAGCCAAAAAAACCTGGCCAAGACATTTTTATTACCGCCCTCCTGGTGGGAATCACGTTGCTGGGAGCGGGCTGCAAGCAATCGTCGGCAGCCGGACGCATTACGGAATCGTTGGTGGTGAGCAACGGCATTCGCGTTGTCTCCATTCATTTCCCGGGCAGCACGAATGTTTCAATCTTCTCCTTCCTGCCGCTGGGCTTGACTTCAGACGAGGCGGGCCGGGCGCAATGGTCGCATCTCGTCGAGCATCTCGTGATTCGTTCGACTGTGCCCGCGGATTCGCCTCATGCAAACGCGGAGACGCAGCCCGATCACATGCGGCTGGATTTCTACGGCAACTCGGCCAATTGGGAGGAAGGACTGTCGCATCATCGGCGCTGGCTCGAAGGCGCGCCCTTTTCGGAAACCAATCTGGCCGCGGAAAAACCCAAAGTCATCGCCGAGTGCGATTACACGGCGCGCAATTTCGCCACGCACAAGTTTGCCGTGGCGGCGTGGACCCAAGGCTTTCGGCACGGCGCAAAACACGCCGCACTAAAAGGCGACGTGACCAGAGCCGCGCTGGCTGATGTGCATAGATTCCGCGACGAACGACTGGCCGTATCCAACCACGTGACGATTTGCGTCGTCGGCGGAGTCGAGGCAAGCGAAGTCTTCGGCGAAGTGGAAAAGCAGTTCAGCGGGGTTCGTTTTCAAAGTGCATTGGCTCCGGCATCAAAAACTGCCTCCATAAATCTCGACCTGACTTGGGACCTCGACGCGCGGCACCTGCTGGTCACTTGGCCCATTCCTGGCTTCCGGCAGAAGCACCATGCGGTCTTGATGGTGGCGGCGCAGGCATTGAACATGCAGCTCGTTTCGGACGCAGACCTGAAGCGCCAGGCGGGGATGGTGCTCGCCGGAGCTGATTTGGCGGCGCCCGAAGGAAATTTCTTTTTTGTTTCGGCATCGCTTCGGCCAGACGCTGATGCGGCCGCGGTCCGTAAAGCGATTTTGAGCCAGATCGAAAAACTGGCAACGAATGCGGGCGGTGTGCCCGTGGCGATGATCGGGCGACAGCTTGCCGCCAACCTCACGGAAATTTCCGATCCGCAACGGTTGAAAGGACAGTCTCCACCCGGAATGAGCACCGCGATGGTGGAAGCCAATCTGGGTTTGCAAATGGGATTGCAGGCGCACCGTTATGGAAATCATCGCCTGCAACTGGGACAACAACTCGCCGGGGTTTCACCAGAGGAAATGCAGGAGGCGGTGCGTGGGTACTTGTCCTTTGACAAGGCCGTCGTCTGCACACTTCGCCCGTCCGCGCCGTAGCCGGATCTTTGGGAAACGGCTCTGAAGTTCCCTGCCGCTGGCTTGCCTTTACCCTCAGCCGCGCTAGGCTCGCGCTGGTGAACAATCCGGGACACACGATGACTCGACGCCGATTCGCCGAGGCTTCTTGTCATTGCGGACGGCCCTTGGCGCGAGTTCGCACGCGTCGTTGCGTTCGACCTGACTTATGAAAAACACCCTGATCCTCGTATTGGCTGTGACCAGCCTCGGGCTGGGCACCGTTTGCTTCCTCCAATGGCAGAAGCTCTCCGGGCAGAATGCCGAGATCGTTTCGCTGCGCGGCGCAATGGAACAACAATCGCAGGCCATCGCTGAACTCGAGGCGTCGCAAAAATTTGTTGAGGAGCAGCGGCGCGAATTGCTCGACCAGGCCAGCGATCTGGCGGTCAAACTCCAGTCGCGCCCCGACGCGAACACCGCGGCATCCACGGCCGCGGGCGCGGTGACCAATGCCGAAAGCCAGAAATCGGACAAGGACAAGAATCCGTTCGGCGGTTTCCTCGCCAAATTGATGGCGGACCCCGACACGAAGAAAATGATTCGCGACCAACAGCGGATGATGCTGGATCAGCTTTACGCGCCGCTCATCAAGCAACTGAACCTCACGCCGGAGGAGGCGGACCAGTTCAAGGACCTTATGGCGGACAACATGATGAAAGCCACGGAGAAGGCGACTTCGGCGATGGGCGGCGATTCGGCCACCAACCGGACGGAGATGTTAAAGACCCTGGCCGACGAGCAGAAAGGATTTGAAGAAACACTCCGCGGTTTCCTGGGCGAAACGCGTTACGCGCAATATCAGGATTACCAGCAGACCGTGGGTGAGCGCACGCAACTGAGCCAATTCCAGCAGCAATTCGGCGGCGGCGAGAACGCCCTGTCCGACCAACAGACCGAGCGGTTGCTGCAATTCATGAAAGAAGAAAAACAGGCCGTCGCCGCCACCACAGGGCAAGCGCCACCGGGCACGACGCCGGACGCGGCCACCATGGAGGCGATGTTCTCCGGCGAGGGCGTCGAGAAGATTCTGCAGAACCAGGGAGCGGTGAACCAACGGGTTCTCGAGCGCGCGAAGGAAGTGCTTTCGGAAAATCAGTTGGCCGCCTTCCGCAAATTTCAAACAAACCAATTGCAGATGATGAGCATGAGTATGAACATGGCCAAGAAATTCATCGCGCCCGACCAACCAGCATCGGGAACTCCACCGAACTCGAAGCCCTGATCCGAAGTTGATTCGATCTGGGCATTATCCGCAAGCTGATCACCGAATCGGAAGAATAGACTCTGCGATTGAGCGAGGAGAACAGATCACTTTTTAACGCTTTTTTTGCTCCTTTCCGGCCACGTAGGGCTCGACCAAAATTTCCGTCTAGCATAATCTTACGCCGTTCATGACTCCGCGATCTGTTTCTCAAAAAGCTGCGTCCGTGCCGCTTGAATCACCTCTGGTTTAGCTATCTCCACATGAAATCTACGCGCTCGTATTGCCTTCTCGTAGCACTGTTCAGTTTATCTCTCGCAGGTTGCGCCTGGGCTGAAAGCGACTCTGAACAATTCCGGAGCCAACTGATTTTTCCGGCCCAGCCCAAGCATGTCCACAGCAGTTCGATTGTCGAGTGTCCGAATGGCGATTTGCTCGCAGTGTGGTTTCATGGTTCCGGTGAGCGCACGGCGAACGACGTGGCGATCCAGGGTGCACGCCTGAAAAAAGGCGCGGCTGCCTGGAGCGAAGTGTTTGTGGCCGCCGACACGCCCGATTTGCCCGATTGCAACCCGGTGGTGTTTCTCGATGGCCGCCAACGGCTCTGGCTCGCGTGGGTGGCCGTGCAGGCGAATCGCTGGGAGCAGTCGCTCTTGAAATACAAACTCAGCGCGGATTACGAAGGCAACGGCCCGCCGCGTTGGCAATGGCAGGACGTCATCTTGATTCAGCCGGGCAACGATTTTCCCGAAAGACTGCGCGAGGGTTTCAAGCAGTTGGGCTACGAGCAGCGCATGTGGGCCGAATACGCGCGGCCCTACAATGAACTGCTCGTGGAAGCCGCCGCCGATCCCGTGAAACGCGACATCGGCTGGATGACGCGGGCGAAGCCATTGCGAAACCCCGGGGGTTCTCACGCCAGACGCATGTTGCTGCCGCTGTACTCGGATGGTTTCAACGTCTCGCTCATGGCCATTTCAGATGACGACGGCGAACACTGGCGCGCGAGCAAGCCAATCGTCGGTCTGGGAAACGTGCAACCCACGCTGGCCCTCCGGAAGGACGGAACAATTGTCGCGTTCATGCGCGACGGCGGCGAGTTGCCCGCGCGCGTGATGGTGAGTGAATCGAAGGATGGAGGGGAGACGTGGTCCGTGGCGCGCGACACCGACCTGCCCAATCCCGGCAGCAGCCTGGCCGTGATCAACCTGGCCGACGGACGTTGGTTGATGGTGTTTAACGACACCGAGGACGGCCGGCATCAGTTGGCGGTTGTGGCTTCCGACGACGAAGGCCGCACTTGGAAGGGGAAGAAATACCTCGACAAGTCCGCACCTAGGGAAGGCGGTTATGGCTACCCGACGGCAATCCAGTCGCGCAGCGGACGTGTGCATGTGACCTACACGCACAGCGTCAACGCGGGAAAGAGCATCAAGCATGTGGAGTTCGATCCCGCGTGGCTGGCGCGTTAGGAAAGTTAGCGACCAAGCTGGAAGTACGTTTTAACATTTCTCGGTGGGGTGAGC
>CAZCZP010000089.1:7619-14745 GCA_964502895.1 uncultured Bifidobacteriaceae bacterium | reverse complement strand
CCACGACGCTGCGGATTTGATTTACAGTCGAATCGCTTCCCTTACATTGTCTGCAATATGAAATCACTCCTGCTCGTCATCGGTCTTTGCATTCCGGCGCTGCTTTTTTCCGGTTGCGGAGAAAAGCCCTCGTCAACGGCCGCCGTCAAACTGGAAGCGCCGACAACGGTCGAAGCTTCCTGCGGCCAATGCCAGCTTGGGTTGAAGGGAAAGAAGGGCTGCGACCTGGCCATTCGTCACGAAGGCACAAGTTATTTCGTGGATGGATTCAAACTTACCGACTTGGAAAAGGACAACCATGCTGCCGACGGCATGTGTTCTGTGGTGCGCAACGCCAAGGTGACTGGGCAGATTGCCGGCGGGCGGTTTGCTGCCACGACCTTTGAGTTGCTGCCGGTGGAGAAACCTTGAGTCTCGAACCGGGCATCGCGATCCGGCTTGCCAGCTTTACACGAGAACACCGTTGGCCGGTTCGGACGAAAAAGTGAACGGGCCTCAATACGAGCAGTGCTCTCTCATCCAGGTCACGTCCTGGTTGTTCGGGCTGGGGATGTTCAGTTGCAGGGGAACGCCGATCCTGACGGGCGGGAAGGTTCTCGCGTCTTTCCACCTGTGAATTTCGGAATGGCCGTCCGCGAACGCAAACCCGGCGGCTTTGTTATGATAACTTGCCGGGTAATCCACGATCTTGGTCGTGGCGGCGTTCGGGTAACCGTCCATCTCGGTGACGAAGTAGCCGTCGTTGATGCTGTCCTGCCGCTCATCAAGAATGACAAACGTCATGGACGGCCCGGGCCTGAGCATCTGGGAAAGCTTTCGGAAAACCACTGAATTGGGCGAGGCGAGTCCCCAACCGCCTTTGTAGGCGTTTTGCGGCGAATCACCGTTGCCGCCCACCCAGTTGCTCATGGCAACGCTACGCACGCGCGGAACGCGCTGGTTGGCGTTATCAATGCCATAAGAAGTATCCGCCGGACACCGCCAGATGCCGACCGATTTCCCGCAATAGGGCCAGAGCACGCTCTTGCGAACCGTCAGGTCGAGATTCCAATTCTCCGCGGCTCTGGGATTGGCGTCATCGAGGTAACCCGGAACCCAGACGAAGGGCGCGTTGACGCCCGTGGCATAAGCAAAAGGCAGCACGTCCCGGTTGTCCTCGGCGTACATGCGCCACGCCAGCGTCAGTTGCTTCGTGTTGTTCATGCAACCGACGCCTTGAGAACGAATCTTCGCCTTGGACAACGCGGGCAACAACATGGCCGCGAGAATCGCAATGATGGCGATTACCACAAGCAGTTCAATCAACGTAAAAGCGCGGGAAGTTTTCATGGCATCAAGTGGCGCAATTGAGCCAATTCCAGCTTCGCGCGCGGCCCTTGTCAACAACCAATCGTGCGCTTTATTCTGGGGGCGTGCCTAAACTCGTTCTCCTGCTCGCCGGTTGTCTGCTGGCCATGCGCATTTCCGTGGATGCCGCTGAATTGTTGAGTCTGCCTGCCGCCGCGTCGGACAGCTTGCGCGTCGCTACTTTTGACGTGGACGCCACTCCGCCCATCGGTTCGATGATGGCGTACGATCCAGTCACGAATCTCTGGGAAATGGGATTGCGGGCGCGCGGGATCGTGCTGCTCGGGACCGGTGAACCAATCGTGCTTTGCGCCGTGGACTGGATCGGCATTGCCAATGGCGGCCACGACGAGTTCCGAAATCAATTGGCGAAGGCGGCAGGAACTACAGCGCAACGCGTGGCCGTTCACGCGCTGCATCAACACGACGCGCCGGATTGCGATTTTTCGGCTGAACAAATTTTGAAGGGAGCGGGAATGGAGGCGCGGCAATTTGACGGCAGCTTCCAACGTCAGTTGTTGGCGCGGCTCGCCGACGCGCTACGCGAGTCGCTGCCGAGAGCGCAACCGATTTCCCACCTCGGGCTTGGTGTGGCGAAGGTTGAAAAGGTCGCCTCGAATCGCCGCATCCTCGGATCGGACGGCAAGGTGCGTGAAACGCGCTGGACGGCAACCCCCGATCCCAAAGTGCGCGCCGAACCGGAAGGCGTCATTGATCCGATGGTTTCACTCGTGAGCTTTTGGAACGGCGAACGGTCGGTGGCGGTGCTGAGTTATTACGCCACACATCCGCAGAGTTATTATCGCACGGGAATTCCAAATCCGGATTTCCCCGGTGTCGCGCGGTTCATGCGGCAACTGGCCGTGCCCGAGTCACTGCATGTTCACTTCGACGGCGCGGGTGGAAACATTGGCGCGGGCAAATACAACGATGGTTCGCAAACCAACCGGCTCGTGTTGGCAGAACGACTTGCCGACGGCATGCGGCGGGCTTGGGAAGACACAAAGAGGCAACCCATCAAGACGAGCGATGTGAGTTGGAGCATCGAATCCGTGGCGCTGCCTCCGGCTAAACATTTGGCCGTGGAAAAACTTGAGGCGCAGCTCGCCGCGCGCGACAAAGAATTCAACGCTTCGCGTCTTGCGTGGGTCCGACGCTGTCGCGACGGACACAAGATAGAAATCTCCTGTCTGAGTCTCGGCACCGCGAGGATTCTGCATCTGCCGGGTGAGCTGTTTGTAGAATATCAACTGGCGGCTAAAGCCGCGCGCCCGGATTTGTTCATCGCGATGGCGGCTTACGGTGATTACGCGCCCTGGTATATCGGCACGGCCGTCGCTTACGAGCAAGGTGGTTATGAGACGAGTCCGTCGGCCTCCAACGTTTCACCCGAGGTTGAGAGCGTGCTCATGGGTGCCATTCAAAAACTGCTACGCAAGCCATGAGAATTTCTGCGTTGCAATTCGCGATCTGCACGTGCGCTGTCTTTGTTGCAGCGAGCAGCGGTGCGGACGTGGAGGAAGGATTTCGCGCGATCTTCGATGGCCGGTCGCTCGAAGGCTGGAAAACACCCGACACGAGTTATTGGACCGTGGAGGAGGGGGCAATCACGGGACGGATCACGAAGGAGCATCCATGCTCGGTAAACCAGTATCTTGTCTGGCAGGGCGGCGAACTCGCTGACTTTGAACTCAAGCTCAAGTCGCGGTTGAACGGTGAGGGCGGCATCAACAACGGATTTCAATTTCGCAGCCGGTTGTTGCCCGATCACGATGTGTGCGGTTACCAGATGGACAACAATCTCCAGACACCGTGGCTCGCGCGGCTTTACGATGAATATGGCCGGCACACGCTGGCTTGGCGAGGCGAGCGCGCCGTTTTCGACGCCGAGGGCAAACGCGCGGTAACAAGAATCCCTGAGGCCGCGGGTGACGCATGGTTTCGTCTCGAAGACTGGCATGAATATCACGTGGTTTGCGTTGGCCCGCGCATCACCCTGCGGATTGATGGCCGGCTGGTCGCGGAAGTCGAGGACAACGACCCACGCCGGCGCGAGTTGCAGGGAATTCTCGCGCTCCAACTTCACAGCGGACCTCCCACGGTGGTCCAGTTCAAAGATATCCGCCTCAAGGAATTGAAAGCCGCAACTTTGAACACGCTCTCCCTCACCGGGGGAAAGGGCAGGGGTGAGGGGGCTCAGTTCAAAGAGAGTCGCCTGGCCGTTCTCAGGCGCGAAGCGGTTGCCTGGTGGCCGCTGGATACCGGCGGACACGGCGCGAAGCCGCCTTTGCGTCACATTCCTGGCTGGGAAGAATTCGAGTTGAACGTCCGCGCGGCTGGGCCGGGTGCGCGCGAAGGAGCGGACGTGGTTTTGTTGGACGGCGCTTACTTTGATGCCGGACCGGATTTGCACGGTGGTGATGAAGCCGTCACCGTTTATCTCCGAGCGCGCGATCCGCGTGGTGTTTGGAACTCGGCGCTCTTCGCAAAGCGCGGCGGTCGTGAACAATTGCACTTCAATCTGTTCAGCGTTGATCTGCCGGAAACGCCTGGCTCCGACATCGGTTTTGAAATCAGGACCGACCGCGGATTTGCGCTGGTGAGTTTTCCAGTTTCACAAATTGAAGCCACCGCCTGGCACGATTTGGTGGGTCGTTACGATGGGAAGAGGCTGGAGATTTTTTGTGATGGGCGACGCATGGCCGGCAAACCGTGGAGTGGCAAGTTGCAAAGGAATCGAGAGCCACTATTGATTGGTGCCGAGACAGATTCAGGCAAAGTCGTCCGCCATTTCCGCGGTGAACTGGAAGAAGCTGCCCTTTGGTCGCGGGCTTTGGCGGACGACGAGGCGAGTGTGCTTAGTGGCAAATGAACAGATGTTGACCAGCGAATGTACAAGGGCAATGTCTTGTACGAGTCCACTCAAGTATGCGTGCTCTATTCATTGGGCTGCCATGAACCAGAAGGTGGATCGCCAAAGGACGCCGAGATTGCGGAGTTGAAACGAGAGCTTGAAAAGTTGAAACGGTTGGTAGATAAACTTGTGAACGCGAATCGCTGACTTTGAATATGCTCAAGAAATTCATCCTGGGACCTGGCTGCGCCCTGGCGTTGGCTGCGGGCGCGTTCGCGCAGAGCTACAACATTGACTGGTTTACCGTTGACGGCGGAGGCGGCACGAGCACCGGCGGCGTTTATTCTGTGACCGGCACCATCGGTCAACCGGACGCGGGCGCGGTGATGACTGGCGGCAATTATTCGCTGCAAGGGGGCTTCTGGGCGATTCAAGCCGTGCAAACACCCGGTGCGCCGTTACTCAGCATAGCGCGAACAACGACCAACACCGTGGCCGTATTCTGGCCGTCGGCTTCCGCGGGATTTGTATTGCAGCAAAACACCAACAGCATCAGTTCGGTGAACTGGAGCAACGCATCTGGAACGATTCAGGACAACGGCACCACAAAAACGCTGATCGTCAATCCGCCCACGGGCAATCGATTCTACCGGCTCTTCAAGCTTTGACGAATCCGTCTGCGAATCTCCGGGCCTCCCGGAATTCTACGCCATCGCCGTTTTGATGCGCTTGAGCAACTCGCCGTAAGTTTCCATGGACGCGAACTGCGGGAATTGTTGCTTCACATTGTCCGGTGCGTGGAATAGAAAACCGGCGTGCGCCTCGGTGAGCATGGCGGTGTCGTTGAATGAATCGCCTGCCGCAATGACGTGGTAGTTGAGCAGCTTGAACGCGGCGACAGCCTTCTGTTTCTGTTCCGGCACGCGTAGCTTGTAATCCACGATGCGGTCGTTTTCGACGACAAGCCGATGGCACAGGAGGGTCGGATAATTCAACTGGCGGAGCAGGGGAGCGGCGAATTGCTCGAAGGTGTCCGAAAGAATGATGACCTGCACCAGCGTGCGCAGTTCATCGAGAAATTCCTTGCCCCCCGGCAGTGGCCGCAACGTGCCGATGACGCTTTGAATGTCCGTAAGTTTGATGCCGTGCTGGTCGAGGATGCCGATGCGGTAGCGCATCAGCTTGTCGTAATCCGGTTCGTCGCGTGTGGTGCGGCGCAGTTCCGGGATGCCGGTCTTCTCAGCGACGGCGATCCAGATTTCTGGAGTGAGCACTCCTTCCATGTCCAAAGTCACAATGCACTGTTTCACGGGCGCGGAGTGTTTCAAAAGGCGTGCGGGGTGTCCAGTCAACGGGCGTGATTGATTTCGAACGGGGCTTTCGCAGCACCCAGAGAAGAAACTGTATCGCGTCGAAGACAGGTCAGTATCGGAAATCGGGCAAGGTCAGTTGGCTGCGTCTGCTGTCTTTGCGGTGGAGGCAGTCGTGGGTACTGGAGTTGGCGTGGCAGCGCTGGCCTTGGACGGAATCGCTTTGACGAGATAATCCACGAGTGAGGCGATTTGCTGGTCGGAAAGCGGGCCGCCATGACGTTGTGCGAACGCAGGCATGAGCGAAGCTTCCTTGCCGTTGTCAATCCAGGTTTTCCAATATTCGGCGTTCGTTTCGTTTTTGAGTGAGTGGAGGTCAGTGACCATGGTCGCGCGATGCGTGGATTCGTGGCAGATTCCGCAGGCGGCGTCGTAAAGGTCTTTGCCCACTTTGCCGATGGCTTTTTCGACGTGGCAACTGGCGCATTCGCCTTTGAACACAGCCTGGCGGTCGGCCTTGGCCAGCATTTGATTTTTCGAGCGGTCGTTGGCGGCAATCTGAGCGGGGGTTGGCGGCAGGATGGTGGTCTTGACCGAAAGCATTTTCCAACCTTTGTCCGTGTTGAGGGTGAGCGTCTTGAAGACCATTCCGGATTTTCCGGCCACGCTCATGGCGACGGGGAGCACGGCGTGCGCGCCGGCAGGTATTTTCCAGGGCAATGTCGGCAGCCGTGGCACGGTGCAACCGCAGGACGTTCCCACGTGGTTGATAGAGACTTCGCCGGAGGAGACGTTCGTGAAATTGAAAGCAAGCTCTGCAACGGGTTGGCTGGCGTTGACCGTGGCTTCCTTTAACTCGGCATCCCAGTCCAGAATTCCCGGAGGCATCGGAACTTGAGCCGGTGGCGGGGCGACTGGAATTGTGGGAACGGCAACCGGCGCGGGCGCCGGAGGCTGAACCCTCGGCGGAATAACTTGTGCCGGCGCGAATCCTGGCGTTCCGGGCGGGACCAGCGGATCGGTGGCCGGCGAAATTACCCGCGGAGTCCGCAACGGACGTGGCGGGGCTTCCTCGGCGACAAGTCCGCTTTGCCACGCGATTGACGTACAGAGTGCGCAGATGGCCAGGACACGTTGCTTCATAACGATGGTTACATTAACCAATCCCCGTGCGTTTGACGAGTGCGAAATCAAGCCGGAACTATCGCCCAATTTCCAGAACAGTTCCGGCAATGTGGCGACGGCCGTCAGCAATATTGAAATAGTAAACCACCAGCGCGCGGGTTTTTGAAATCATGGTCGCCCAGGGATAGCCCAGGTCGCCGTTGCCGCCGTCATCGCGAAGAACAAGTTCCTTTGCGGTGGCGAAGTCAGTGCATTCAGCGTTCAAGACCCGCGCCCGAATGCCGAACGGAGCGTGGCGATAACCATAAACCAGCAACACACGCTTGTCCGGCAACCGCAAAGCGTAATGTGGGTGCCCTTGAAATCCTGCGTCCTGCCACGGCTGAAAGCTCCTGCCACCGTCCGTCGAGCGCGCGATGACCGTGTGGTCGTCGAAATTCGCCGTGCGGATGAACGCGACCAGATCGCCTTTGGGCGTCTCGTAAAGCGA
>CAZCZP010000089.1:0-7519 GCA_964502895.1 uncultured Bifidobacteriaceae bacterium | reverse complement strand
TCGGGCGCGCGGCGGAATGCCACGATCAATTCACCACCAGGTCGGCACACGATGGAGGGAAACGCGCTGTAAAACAGGTCGTCCTGATAAATGACGATGTCCTCGACTTTGCGCACCATGGATGTCCGCATGGATTCGCCCCGGGTTTGAGCCGGGAGCGAAGTTGCAAGAGTCACCGCGGCAAGGGCGGCTGAGAAATACTGGAGGTTCATCGCGGACAATGAACCGCGCCACCGCCTTTGGGCCAAGCAAAATCCCTTGGCTCCCGTTTAAGAGCGATTCAACGCACTAAGCACCGCGCGAATGGAGGCCAGTTCGATGTTCGTGTCCACGCCGGCGCCCCAACGCGAGCGGCCATCGGCGTGTTTGATCTGGATATAGGAAATCGCGCTCGCTTCTTCGCCTGAACTCAAAGCGTGCTCGCTGTAGTTGATGATCTCGAATCTTGGAACTCCGGTCTGACTGAAGCCATGTACCAGCGCGGCGAGCGGGCCGTTGCCTTCACCAGAAAACTCCACGGGCTTGCCGTCGCGGAGCAAACGCGCCCGGCAGCGGACGGTGCCGTTGCGGCTCTCGGTTTCGAAACCCTGCAATTGCCACGGCGCGGCGCGCTCGATGTATTCGCGCCAGAACATGGCTTTGAGTTCCGCGCCGCTGACTTCGCGACCGAGGCGGTCCACTTCATCATTGGCAATGGGTCCGAATTCGCGCTGCAAATCTTTTGGAAGCTCGATGCCGAACTCGCTTTCAAGCAGATAAGCGACGCCGCCTTTGCCGGACTGGCTGTTCACGCGGATGACCTCACGGTATTCGCGGCTGATGTCGGTTGGGTCAATCGTGAGGTAGGGAACGTCCCAGTGTTTTTGATCGCCGGAACTCCACTCGGCCAAACCTTTCTTGATGGTGGCGGCTGGTTGAGTTTTGCAAATCGCAGTTGCCGTGGCCCACTCAGCCAGACCTTTCTTGATCGCGTCCTGATGCGAGCCGCTGAACGCGGTGAAGACGAGTTCGCCCGCGTAGGGTTGCCGCGGCGGCACTGTCATGCCCGTGCAACGCTCATAAACCTCGATGAGAGAATTGAGATCCGAAAAATCCAGCTTCGGATCAATACCGTGCATGTAGAGATTGAGCGCCACGGTGACGATGTCGAGGTTGCCCGTGCGTTCGCCATTGCCGAAGAGTGTGCCCTCAACGCGATCCGCGCCAGCGAGCAAGCCGAGTTCGGTAGCAGCCGTGCCCGTGTTGCGATCATTGTGCGTATGCAAACTGATGGTGAGCGAATCGCGATTCTTGATGTTGCGGCAAATCCACTCGATCTGGTCGGCATATACGTTCGGCATGGCCACTTCGACCGTGTCGGGCAGATTCAAAATCATCTTACGCTCGGGCGTGGGCTGCCACACCTTCATGACGGCCTCAGAAATTTCCTTGGCGAACTCAACCTCCGTTGCGCTGAAACTTTCCGGCGAATACTGGAGCAGCACGTCCGTTCCCTTGAGCCGGGGCAAGCGTTCCTTGATCCATTTCGCGCCGCGCACGGCGACCTGGACGATTTGCTCCTTCGACATGCCGAAGACAACGCGGCGTTGCGCGGGCGAAGTCGAGTTGTAGAGATGGATGATGGCTTTCTTCGCGCCGACCAATGATTCAAAGGTGCGCTCGATCAAATCCTCGCGGGCCTGCACGAGCACCTGAAGCCAGACATCGTCCGGCGCGCGGCGTTCTTCGATGAGGCGGCGATTGAACGTGAACTCGGTGTTCGACGCCGCCGGAAAGCCGACTTCGATTTCCTTGAAGCCGCATTTCACGAGGGTGTGAAACAGTTCGAGCTTTTGCGAAACGTTCATCGGCACAGCCAGCGCCTGATTGCCATCGCGCAGGTCCACGCTGCACCAAATGGGAGCGCGGGTGAGCGTGCGGCTCGGCCATTGGCGGTCTGGCAAATGCACTGGTGGGAACGGGCGGTATTTCTTCGACGGCTGTTTCAACATAAGCTCAAGCGATTGGATTAAACCACGGATGGCCACGGATGGACACGCATAAAAACCTGCGAGACGGAGCGCGGCCTTCGCGCTGGTTCAGCGTCCGACAGGGAAGCGGGCTGAAGCCCGCGCTCCATTTCCATTTGTGTCGATTCGTGTTCATCCGTGGTCAAAAACAAAAACCCCACCGCCATTCGGCAGTGGGGTCCAGGAAATCTCGATTCGCGCCTAGAACCCGACTGCCGCGTTGCCCAGTAGCAGCGCGCTCGACAGCAGCAGATTCAAGTTGCGATTCACGTGTTGACGCTAACAATCCGGCGTGGACCGGTCAAATTGATTTTTTGAGGGACCGAGCTTTTTGGCATCGCGTTGAAGCTCACGGCATTCGTACGCGGAAGTAGCGTTCGGTCGAGGATACGGTGTTGGTAATGTGAATTGTCGTGTTGGCGGGTTGGGCGGGAAGATTCGTGAGCACGGCCCAAGTTCCGGTGGTCAGCGAATCGCGGAACTCGACCGTGTAGGTGTGATTCGATTCGGCGTTGAAAGAAAAACGGATGGCGCCCGATTCCAACACCGGGGTGGAGATGACCGGCATCGTCGGCGGTGGCTCGCCCGAAACGGTGTATTCGATTGTGAGGGTGGGCGCGCCCGTGAGAGCTTCGCGACTGGCGATTCGACTCGCCGTGCTCAAGGTCGTTTCGTTCGCGATCATGATCATCCATCCGAAATTAGTCCCGGGTGAATCGAGCCACGCCTGGACGTCGGCGGCCATGCCGGCGGAATCGAAGTTGAGAGTCGAAAGCCCCATGATTGCGAAGGCGCTCGCGGTCGCGTTGAAGTCCGAGCCGGATTGACCGCCGGGAGTTGCCCAGGTTGTGGCCGGATGAAATCTCGCGTTCCACGAGGCTTCACCGGCAATGGCCGGCGCGCCTTGCACGCCGATTCCGCCGCCGCCGCCCAAACCGCCACCTTCGCCCCAATCCTTCAGGACGCGATGTAATTCATAGCTCTGATTGAAGCCCCGCGCGCCCGGCACATTCAGGTTCAGCGTGGCCGAAGTCACGGTCGCGCCCGCCGGAAGCGCCGCAGCGATGTCGAACTTCATCAACGCGCGGCTGTGATCGCCGAAACCGATAGTGCCGGCTATGACCACGTCCATGCCGCCCAGATTGTTATCCGGATTATGCTGGAACAAGGTGGTGTCAGCCGAAGGCACGAGATTCGCGGTCAACGCCAGGCAGTCCGGGCGCGTCGCCATCACCAGGGCCATCACCGCGAACATCGTGATCCAAATCGGTTTCGCAGACATCATGGGCAGGATTTGTTTCATTGGTCGAATCGGGGCACGGGTTGTCGAACTTACGAGGATTCTCGGTGAAGTTTGTTCCCAAGCGGCGACGCGGTTGCACAGGTCCGCCGCGATCCAGCAAATGTTTCGGGAGGTGAACCCGCCAACAAACGAGACGGTGGCTGTATCTTTGCGCCCAGCATGACTCGCGCAGGCTATCTCGTAGAAAACAATTGGCCAGCGCAATGCAGCCCGCTAAGTTTCAACGCGCGCGCGCAATTCCAGGCAACCTGACTCCAGATGAGCATCGCCACGAAAACCGGTGACCAGGGCACAACGTCCTTGATGTACGGCCGGCGTGTTTCCAAATGCCATCCTCGCGTGGAAGCATACGGCTGCGTGGATGAACTCAACGCGGCGCTCGGCCTCGCGCGCGCCACGGCGGGACAGGACTTTGTTCGCGACAATCTGCTGATCATCCAGAAGGACCTGGTCATTCTCATGGGCGAACTCGCGACAGCGGTCGAGGATTTGCCGCGCTACGTCAAAGACGGCTATTCTCTGGTCACGGCGCAAATGACCCACAAGCTGGACGCGTTGGTGAAGGAGATCGAAGGGCAAAAAATTTCCTTCAAAGGTTGGGCCACTCCCGGTGCGAACCCGTCGGCGGCGGCATTGGACGTGGCGCGAACGGTTTGCCGGCGGGCGGAACGGCGCGTCTGTGCGCTTCAGGATGCCGGCCAGTTGCAGAATGCCGAGATCATCGTTTATCTGAACCGGCTGGCGGATTTGCTCTGGCTCCTCGCGCGGCGGGCGGAAATGTAAACCACGCGGCCTCCTTCCCAACTTATCGGCCTGCCAGCGACCGCAATTTGTCGCTCAGGTCAATCTTGTCGCCCAGGCATTCCAACAACGGTTCCAAGTTGGCCCGGCCATTCACCAGGATCATCCGGTCGCCGTCGAAGACCATGACACGGCAATTCGCGTTGCGGGCGGAGAATTTTTTGGCCGGCAGATAAACACCCACGAGCGTCTTGTCTTCGATCACGCCCACGACACGTTCCCAGCCTCGCGCGTTCAACACGCGGTCCGCGATGGCGAGCATGGCGGCGTTATCGGGGAGTCTCGAAGCGGACTCGAGCGCGTAGATGCCGACCTCGGCGCCGCGAACCGCCTGCACGGCGGCGCGCGCCTCGGGGTCGAGCGAGACAAAAGACAGTCCGGCTCGCAGCAGACCGAACGTCGTGCCGCCGATGTTCAAGCCGATTTGCTGTCGCCACTCGACGCCGCTGGCATCCATCAATCCCTTGCGCAGCGCGCGCGTGTCTGAACTTACGTGAAAATAACTGGCCACGCCCATGGCCATCAAGCCCACGACGGCAAACGGCACGAAGATGCTCAATCCGACCCAGCAAAGTGCGCGGATCGCCGATGACCGGTTCGACGGAGGGGCGGGAGTCTGTTTCATGACGCGGGCAAGTTGAAGTCATGGCCTGCCGGGCGGGGCGGTTTCCCGCAACGCCCGGCAACGTTCACCCATCACTTCTTGACGGCTTCGCCGATTTCCTTGAGCGGTTTGATGTTCAGGCTTTCGCCCAGCGCCGTGATCTGGTCGGGCCGAATGTCGCCCACGATGTTGACGAGCACGACGTTCTGACGCTCGATTACCGTGACCGCGATTCCGGCCAGTGTTTCGCCCCCGCGCGTCTGGGTATAAACGCCGACGTCCTCGCCATCTTTGCCTTGGACGTTGACGTTGCGATCCCAGCCGTTGCCTTCGAGGTCCTGGCGGATTTTCTGGACGCGCTTCTCCATGGCGTCGCGGTTTTCCTCGTTCAAGCCGACGACGTTGACGCGCACGAGTTTCACGCTGCGCAAGAGCTTGGCGGCTTCGGGCTGCTCCTTCTCCACAAGCTGGGCCGCGAAATTGAGCAGGTTGCTGCTGACCTGGACCTCCACAAATTCACTGCCTTTGCCCGGCGGCGTGAATTTGCCAAAATCCACCAGGCCGGGCGACTCGGCGTGGGCAGCGAGGCACAGGCTGGAGGTGACGATCGCGGCGGCGAACGAACGGGACAGGGAATTTTTCATAGTGATGTCAAGTTGTTGAATTCGCGGAACCGAAGTTCCAGTTGTAAGCAATACCCGGCTGCCGGCGGAAATGTTTCAGGTATTTCCCCCGGTGATTTTCATCAGGTGGGGCGAAACTGCTGGCGAGCCACGGAATTTTGGCGTGCCTTCAACTGTCCGGCTGGTAGCCCGACAGGACGGGCCAGTGGCCCGTTCCACCCAGAATCCATCTGAATCGTTCCGGCTTCGGCTCGCGAGTACGCTCGCCCCACCTGCTTGAGTTTTATGAAACCGGTTTGGCTTTTTGCGCAGAGCCGCGCCTTGGTGGCTTGGCGCTTGAGCCTCGTCGAAGTTGAAATCGCCCGGATTCTTCGGGTGATTTCGCCACCGCGTGCTCATTCCAGCTTGAACAATCAGGGCAATCCGGCATTCTTTCCGCCCATGCGAGTGGTGGATAATCCGGTCAGTTCCAGCGGAGGTGGCAAGCGGCCGGCAGTCGTTCGCGGCATTCAATCGCTTGAAGTTGAAATCAACGAGCCCTTTATGCCGGCCGTGCGCAACGGATCAACCGCGTTCGGTTGCGCAAATCCACGGCCCGCTGCTTGTCTCCCGCCCGCTCGTGTTGGTCGCCGGATTGAACTCCGGCATCGTGCCGGCCAATCCTGTGGCAAGAGCAGTTGCCGGATGAGCCGCCGCCGCACCCGGTAAAAGCGCCAGGCAGCAATGCTTGGATGGAATAATTCAAGAAACGCCGAAGGTCTTTTGCGGAACTTCCTCGAAACGACCACGGGCGGCAGCTTGCCTGGAATCTGCGCGCGTGAACAAAGTCGCAGCCTGAAATCAAACCAGCTTGCGGCAACCCCATGGGGATGCGCATGATGTCGCCCGCCAGTTTCAGAAAGGCGTTTTCTCGGAGACGAAGATTGGAGAGCAGAAGCAGAAACCTGGGCGATGAATTTTTCGATGTCCGATTTGACTACAACCATTAAAAAATGAACCAATACAAACGCAAGATTCTAGTGACGGGTGGCGCGGGAAACATCGGCAGCTCATTGTCCGCGCGGCTCATCGCCGATGAAGACAACTACGTCGTCGTGGCCGACAACCTTTCAACCGGCAACCTGAAAAAGCTCCCGGCCCGGAAGTCGCCCAATTGGCGGTTCGTAAAACTGGATGTGAACCACATGGATGATCTCAGCCCGGTGATGTGCAGCGTCGAGTTCGATTACGTCTTCCATTACGCGGCGGTCGTCGGCGTCAAGCGCACCCTCGAGAATCCGTTGCGCGTTCTCGCCGATATTGACGGCATCCGCAATGTGCTGCTGCTGTCCAAGAACACCGGCGTGAAACGCGTCTTCTATTCCTCCTCCTCGGAAGTCTATGGCGAACCCTTCGAAATCCCCCAGAACGAGCATACGACCCCGCTGAATTCCCGGCTCCCTTACGCCATCGTCAAGAACCTTGGCGAATCCTATTTCAAATGCTTTCAGCGGGAGTTCGGTTTGGACTACACGGTTTTCCGGTTCTTCAACACCTACGGGCCGCAGCAAAGCGAGGACTTCGTTCTGCCCAAATTTGTGAACGCCGCCTTGCGTGGCGAAGACATCACCATCTACGGCGACGGTTCGCAGACCCGCACCTTTTGCTACGTGGACGACAACATTGAAACCACGGTCAAAACCCTCTACGAGAATCTTGCCATCAATGAAACGCTCAACATTGGCAGCGACCGTGAACTCACCATCCTCAAGCTCGCGGAACTCGTGATCAAGCGAGTCGGCAGTTCCTCCAAAATCCGCATGTTGCCGCCACTGGAGGAGGGCGACATGACCCGCCGCTGCCCCGATGCCACGAACATGAAGCGCATCCTTGGCCGGGAACTGCTGCCGTTGGAAGAAGGGTTGGACAAACTGATCCAAGCCAAGAAGGCAGCGCTGAAGCTGTAGTTTGGCCGGGCGACTGCGCATCGAACAGAGTCGCGATGGAGCACCAGGGAGATCACCGCGAACCACACGCAACACCGAATAGAAGACTTGCCCGCTAAGAGGCGCGCCGCGCAAAGACCACGGGGAGCGCGCTCCCACTCCGCGCTGGGGAGAGGGTGGCCGAAGGACGGGTGAGATGTCGGCACAATCCGGAGGGACGAGTTGTACGAGCCCCTTGATCGCCGACCTCCGAC
>CAZCZP010000088.1:10388-14786 GCA_964502895.1 uncultured Bifidobacteriaceae bacterium | reverse complement strand
CCCAGATTGGTGAGACCGACGCCATCGCCCGCCAGCCGGAGCTGCGGATTGACCGCGCGCCTGACACCTGGCATGAGCGCGAACGGCAGGCCAAACTCGCGGCAATGCGGCAGCACCGCCTTTTCAATCAACTGCGCGGTGGCGTCCTTTGCAGGAAATGCGAAATCAGGAGGAATCGAAACCATCACGTAAGCCGCGTTCATTCGCTTCGTCCAATCCGCGAGAAAGCGCCGGACCTCATCAAAAGCGTTTTGATTCAGCGCCGCCGCTTTGACCTTGTAACCCCAGCGCGCAAGTTTGGGCGCAGTTTCAGACAAAGCAACCAGCAACGGATCAATCCGCAGGCACGCCTGAAACCGTTCGTCACGGCGATAGCCTTTTTCCCAAACCGGACGTTCGAGGTCATCGAACGGTGAGTTGGTCATGTAAATCTTTTTCACGCCCGCCAGTTCCATGCAGCGGGTGATGTGTTTGTCCGCGCCCTGGGCGGCGAACCATTTGCGAATGGCGGGCAGGTCGCGCTTCTTTACGTCCAATCCGAGCGCGTGCAGGGTGGTGAGCACGCCGCGGCAGGCTTCGGAGAGGGGCGAGTGTTCGAGGAAAAGCTCCTGCCAAATGAGATCGGCCTGTTCTGTTTTCGAGAGGCGCCAGAATTTTTCGTATGGCACATCGAGGAAGCGGAACACTTCGGCCACGAGATAGTGATAGGTCAGCAATTCATCAATACCCCACAACAACAACTCACGAAACTGCGGCGCGTAAAGGTGTGTGTGAATGTCCAGCAGATCTGCGGACATCACCACTTCTTCGATCTGCCTTGCGAATGGAACGTGCGCCGCTTCGGCGTGAATCGTCTTCATCGTGCGCCGACGCTAAGTAAAAAAGCCGGCAGCGGCGATAAGAATCTGGCGGGTAATTCCGGACTCGGGTGGTGGATTACTGATTCCTGGTTCAACCGTTTTCCAAATCAATCCAACTCACGCCCCAATTTTCCTCATCAGTCCCTTTGCCCGCCGCACCCACACGCGGTCGCGTTTGCGTTGGAACGCGGGTGCGTGTGGATCGTCCGCCAACACGTCCAGAAGTTCGGTGCGCGCCGGTTCGGCCATGTTCTTTGCCAGATACAGCTCCGCGAGTTGGACCTTCGCGCGCGGGTAGGAATGATTCTCCGTCACCTGCTGCCAGACTTTGAGCGCGGCGTCCGTTTCGCCCAACGCCGTGAGTGTTTCCGCCAGCGCCATCAGCGTGTGGCCGTAATCATGTTTTGGATTCTCCGCCACGACGCCTTCGAGCAACGGTCGTGCCTCGGCGGCGCGCTTTTGACGCAGAAGGCATTGGCCAAAGTGCGCGCGGGTGTCGAGGTCCTGCGGGTCGCGTTCCATCGCGGCGCGATAACTGGCCTCGGCTTTCGCGAGTTTGCCCTGTTGAAAATAGATGTCGCCCAGTTGCGAATGATGATGCGCCTTGTCGAGGTGATGAATTTGCGCCTGAAGTTCCTTGATGCGCTTGCGGCTGTGGGCGCCGGGCAACTCGAACCCGCGCGTCCCCGAAGTCGACGCACGATACACAAAGAAGTAATAAAGCACTGCGGACAGTCCCCAGCCAAATGTCAGGAAAATAAAGACCGCCCAAATCCATTCCTGACGGCGAATTGCGTCCACGAGCATCCAGATTTGAAACACCACGAATAGAAATCCAATCACGCCACTGAAGACATACTTCCAATTGGCGAAGTCCGAAAGTAGCGAGCCGAACATGAGGCGCAGGCTATGTTCTGCTGCGATTCCTCGCAATCAAACTTTGGTTTGTGCGCGTTTCTGCCGTGAAGGTTCAGGATGTTGCCGGACAGTTTTTACTGGCCTTTACCGGACCGCCAACTCATTCAGCTTCGCCTCCGCTTTTCCGGCATCAATAATCTCACCCGCCAGTTCCCAACCTTCGACTATCGAACGCACGCGACCGGCGACCAACAGCGCTGCGCCCGAATTCAACAGCACTGCATCGCGCTTTGGGCCGCGGTCGTCACCTGAGAGGATTCGCCGGACAATTTCGGCGTTCGTTTGCCGGTCGCCACCCAACAAGTCCGCGAGCGCGGCCGCTTGTAAAGGAAATTTGTCTGGCGACAGGATTGAACTCGTAAAGCCGTACTCCTGATAAAATTCGGCAACCGTGTTTGGCCCCAGAGTGGAAAGCTCGTCGAGTGATCCTTCCCCCGACACTTTTCCGCTCACCACCATTCCGCGCCGCACGCCGAGCGTTTGGAGGACTCGGGCAATGGGTTCGCACAACTCCGGTCGCGGCACGCCGACGAGCTGGGCAGTTGGACGCGCCGGATTCAACAGAGGGCCAAGAAAATTGAAAATGGTTCGTTGCCCGCGTTCGGCGCAGAGCTTTCGCGCAGGCGCGATGTGTTTGAACGCCGGGTGATAATTTGGCGCGAAGAAGAACGCGAACTTGTGTTCGCTCAACGACCGCGCCGCCTCCGCCGGGGATAAATCAATCCTCACACCCAGCGTTTCCAACACGTCGGCGCTGCCGGCCTGCGACGTGATCGCGCGATTGCCGTGCTTGGCGACGGCGACGCCGGCGGCGGCGCAAACGATGGCCACCGTGGTGGAAATATTGAATGTGCCGAGCCGGTCGCCCCCCGTTCCGCAGACGTCCAGGATTTCTCCCGCGCGCGTTTCCGCACCCGACGGCGGGGCGATGGATTTATCGCGCAGCAGCCTGGCAAACGCCGCGATCTCCTCCGTGGTTTCTCCTTTCTGTGCAAGCCGACCGAGGAACTCGGCCTTGATTGCCGCGGGCACGGCTTCGTTGACGAGTTGTTCGACGGCTTCCGAAACCTGGTCGTTCGTAAGCGCGCGACCAGCGGCAAGTTGAGCAATCAGGGTTTCCAGCACGCGCGGAGACTAGCGGGAACCGTCGTCTGTCCAAAGTCCAAAGTCCGGAGGACCAGTTACACGAAACCCAAACTCGAATGTCTTTCGGATCAAATGGGGGCTCGTGCAACTTGCCTCCCCGAGCCGGATTCTTTCAATTGCGCGGTCGGGGCAATTTCCGCAGGCTGGCTGGGCAAGAGAATCTCATGAGCCAGCGCACTACTGCGGAAATCATCGCCACCGATACGCCGGAACTGTTCGCGGCGGCAGTGCGGCGCGCGGTGGAATTGCTGCGGACTGGCGAAGTTGTGGCTCTGCCCACCGAGACGGTTTACGGACTTGCGGCGAATGCTCGGGACGCTCGCGCCGTCGCGCGCATTTACGAGATCAAAGGCCGGCCCGCGCAAAATCCGATCATCGTTCACGTGGCGGGCGTGGAAATGGCGCGGGGCTGCGTCCAGGATTGGCCGGAAGCCGCGCAGAAGCTGGCCAAGGCATTTTGGCCTGGGCCGCTGACAATGGTTTTGCCGAAGGCCGCCGAGATCCCCGACATCGTTACGGCTGGCGGTTCGACGGTGGGCGTGCGCTGGCCGAGTCATCCCTTCATCCAGACGGTGATTCGTGAGTGCGGCTTTCCCCTGGCCGCGCCAAGCGCGAATTTGTCCAACCGCATTTCGCCAACCAACGCCGAACACGTGCGACTGCAACTTGGCGGTTGTCTCCGTCTGATCGTGGACGGCGGGCAGTCCCAGGTGGGAATCGAGTCCACCGTTGTGGATTTAACTCGGAATCCGCCGTCCGTACTGCGACCCGGGATGATTTACGCAGAATCCCTTGCGGCGGTAATCGGGCGCATTCAACCTTCAACCTTCAACGTTCAACCTGCAATCCTGCCCAGTCCGGGTTTGTTGCCAAAGCATTACGCGCCCAAGGCGCGGCTCGTGGTTTGGGCCTGGCGGGACGAGGCTGAACTAAAAGCGCGGGTTCGTCGTGCCGAACCGGGCGTGACGCGGTCAAAGATTCACGTGATTGCGCATTCGAGAATTCCGTCCGGTGAAACTTTCGCGGGCGTGAGCGTGATTCCGCACGATGCCGAGGCGTTTGCGCGGGCGTTGTACGCGGAACTGCATCGCTGTGACGACGCGGGCGCGGAATTGATCGTTGTTGAAGCACCGCCGAACGCGCCCGCGTGGAGGGCCATTGCGGACCGCTTGCGCCGGGCGGCGTCGGAGACGGAATCGCCGCCTCGATGCTGAAAGATTTTGAATCGTTCAAGGACAATGGCGTCGGATGTTTGTTTTTGACGAATGGCAAAGAAATCCACACCCTTTGGCGCGATGAGAATTTTTACCGTCCTTTCCCTGCTGTTCTGCGTGGCTCTGCCGCTGGAAGCGCAACCCAATTCTGCCCCGCCGCGAGCGCTTTCCCTGGAAGACTGCATCACCATCGCGCTCGAACATAACCTGACCATTCAGATCACGCGCTACAATCCGAGGATCGCCAAATACTCCCTCGC
>CAZCZP010000088.1:1473-10288 GCA_964502895.1 uncultured Bifidobacteriaceae bacterium | reverse complement strand
ACCTGACCATTCAGATCACGCGCTACAATCCGAGGATCGCCAAATACTCCCTCGCCGGCAGCTATGGCGACTACGAACCCACGCTCTCACTCTCGTTCCAGCACGACTACAGTCTTTCCCCCGGTGGCGTAGATGACCAAGGGCGGCCTTTCGGCGGCACGGAGTCGGACGCGGACCGGATCAGTGGCGGCCTTCAAGGACTCCTCCCGTTGGGAACGACCTACAATCTGGGCGCCAGTCTTTCCGACCGAACGGATGACCAGCCGGGCTTCGGAGAATTCGAGACGACTTCGGGCCAGGTCGGAGCGTTTACCTTGCGCCAGCCGTTGCTGAAGAATTTTTGGATTGATGGGACACGCATGACCATTTTTGTGAACAAGCGTGAACTGAAGATTCAGGAATCAGCTTTTCGCGACCAGGTCATGAGTACCGTGACCGCAGTGGAGGAAGCGTATTTCAACCTGATTTTTTCCGAGGAGAGCGTGAAGGTGCAGGAGAAAGCGCTCGAACTCGCCGAGCGCCTCCTGGCCGAGAACAAGCGACGCGTTCAAGTGGGCGCGCTGGCGCCGCTCGATGAGAAACAAGCGGAATCCCAAGTAGCCTCCAGCCGCGCGGACCTGCTCAGTGCTCAAGCAACCCGCGACACGCAGCAGCGCGTGCTCAAAGCCCTGTTGAGTGACGACTACACGAACGAATGGGCGACGGTGACGATCGCACCCACGGACAAGCTCCTCGCATTGCCACAACACTACGACCTGCAAGAAAGCTGGCGAATCGGTTTAAGTCAGGGACCCCGGCTCTCGCAAGCCCGGCTGGCTCTCGAACAACAAAAACAACGTGTGCGCTTCCAGCGCAATCAAGTGTATCCTCAAGTGGACCTCGTCGGCAGCTACGGTTACACCGCCGGCGGCAGTTCGCAGGAATACAGCGACGCGTTGGGCCAGATTGCTGATCGGGACAATCCATTCTGGACTATTGGCGCACAACTGACCATTCCGCTCGGCCAAAGATCCGCACGCAACAGCCTCAAGATTGCCAAAGCGTCCGAGGAGCAATTGTCGCTCACCCTAAAGCAGCAGGAACAGCAAACCTTGATTCTGATCGAGAACTCCATAGCCAACGCGCGCAGCAGTTTCGAGCGCGTGGATGCGACCCGCCAGTTCCGGCTTTACGCCGAGGCGGCATTGGATGCCGAACAAAAGAAACTGGAGAGCGGCAAAAGCACCAGCTTCGTCGTCCTGCAATTGCAGAAAGACCTGACGGACGCGCGCTCGGCAGAAATCCGCGCGCTGGCCGATTACAATATTTCCCTGGCCAACCTCGCCCTGGCGGAAGGTTCGACCTTCGAGCGCCGGAAAATCAACCTCGAGATCAAGTAGCTGCCGGCGATTGCACCGGTGGGGTTCAGCCAAGCATCCAATTCGGGTCCCCGACAAAATCCTCAGCCATCGCCGCGGCATCGGCCGCTTTGATGGGGAGATATTTTCCCGTTGCCTGGGCCAGGATTTTTCCCGACTTGTCACGCAAGGTTCCCTTCGCCTCGAAGATTTTCCCCTTCCGATTCGCCGCGAGTTCACCAACGGCCACCAGTTGCCCGCCTGGCCGGACCGGATTCAAGAAGCGCACCGTGAGTTCGGCGCAATAGGAGAATTGTTTCGTACCGATGGCGCAGCCCCAGACCATGATCTCGTCCAGGACCGTGGCGATGAGGCCGCCGTGCATTACGTTTTTGAAACCGACGTGCTCGGGCCGCGGACAAAACCGCGTTTGAACGATGCGGCCATCGGTTTCAAAACGAAGACGGAAGCCGGCGGCGTTCGATTCGCCGCAGACAAAACAGGAATGCGTGTGGGGAAGTTCTTGCATCACAACTCATCGTCATCGCGGACGCGCTGCGGGCAAGAAAATTTTCGTTCCCGGCAACCGCGGCTTGCTGTGGCGCGTGATCGTTGTCATTTTGGTTGCCGAATGATTAAAACGCCGCGAACCGTCGTCTAAAACGCATGGCAGAGTCGGTTGCTTCCCGTCTGCGCGTCTCCGTGGATGGCAAATTCTTTCGCCGTGGCGCGCAGAAGTTTTACGCCAAAGGCCTGGCGTACGGCCCTTTTGCGCCCAACGACCAGGGCGAGCCCTTCATGTCGCCAGAACAGACCGCCCGGGATTTCGCGCTCATCCGGGAGAGCGCGGCGAACGTCGTGCGCATTTACAACGTGCCGCCCCGCTGGTTCCTCGATCTCGCAGCCGAACATGATCTATTGCTGCTGATTGACATTCCCTGGGATAAACATCTTTGTTTTCTGGATTCCGCCGCGACGCGCGCGGCGGCGCGGGATTCTGTGCGGCACGCCGTCTATGCCTGCGCCCGCCATCCCGCAGTGTTCGCCTACAGCGTCGGCAACGAAATCCGGCCCGACATCGTTCGCTGGAGCGGCGAGCAGGCCGTGGCTGAGTTCATTGACGAACTGGTGTTGGAAGCCAAGCGTGTTGATCCCGAATGCCTTTGCACCTACGCCAATTATCCGCCCACGGAATTTCTGCGGCCTCAACGCGTGGACTTTGTCTGCTTCAACGTTTACCTGCACCAGCCGCAGCCTTTCAAAAATTACCTGGCCCGCCTGCAAATGATGGCGGATGCCAAACCGCTGGTGCTCGGCGAAATCGGCATGGATTCCTTGCGCGAGGGCGAGTTGCGGAAGTGCGAGACACTGAAATGGCAGATCGAAGCCGCCTTTCGCAGCGGCCTGGCCGGCGCGGTGGTCTTCAGCTTTACGGATGACTGGTTTCGTGGCGGCCACCAGATTGAGGATTGGAAAATGGGTCTGACAACGGCGGATCGCCGGCCCAAGGAATCGTTTCTCGTCGTGCGCGCCATGTTTTCTGTGGCTCCACTCTTCCCACTGCCGCGCCACCCCAAAGTCTCCGTCGTCGTGGCAAGCTACAACGCCGACCGCACTCTGGGCACGTGTCTTGATTCGCTGGAGAAACTCAATTACCCGGATTTCGAAATCATCCTGGTGGACGACGGTTCGACCGACACGACTGCGCAAATCGCGTCGTTGCATCCCAACGTTCGCTTCATCCGTCATGATCGTAATCGTGGCCTGTCCGTCGCGCGCAACACCGGCATCGCGGTGGCGCAAGGCGAAGTGGTGGCGTTCACGGACGCGGACTGTCGTGCGGACGAGGATTGGCTTTGTTATCTGATCGGCGATTTGCTCAACAGCGAGTTCGCGGCCATCGGCGGGCCCAATTTATTGCCACCCGAGGATTCCGCCGTGGCCACCGCGGTGATGGTGTCCCCCGGCGGCCCGGCGCACGTCATGCTCGACGATCGCCAGGCCGAGCACATCCCGGGTTGCAACATGGCGTTTTACAAATGGGCGCTGGCGGAGGTCGGCGGGTTCGATCCAATTTTCCGGAAGGCGGGGGACGACGTGGACATCTGCTGGCGACTCCAACAAACCGGCGGGAAAATTGGCTTTAGCCCCGCGGCCTTCGTCTGGCATTACCGCCGCTCGACGGTGCGCGCCTATTTGAAGCAGCAACGCGGTTACGGCGAGGCTGAGGCGCTGCTGGTCCGCAAACACCCGGAGTATTTCAATTCCTTTGGCGACAGCATCTGGCGCGGGCGCATTTACACCCCGGCAAATTTCGGCGTGCTGTTGCGCGCTCCGATCATTTATCGCGGCAGATTCGGCAGCGGCCTGTTTCAAATGCTTTACGCCTCCGGGCCGGCGACGACGCTGATGTTGTTCACCGCCCTTGAGTATCACGTGCTCGTGACGCTGCCGTTGTGGATTTTGTCCGCCGCATTTCCCTATTTGCTGCTCCTGGCGGCAACCAGCCTGCTGGCTTCGGTGGGAATCTGTGTTGCGGCGGGCGTCCAGGCGGCCTTGCCCAAGGGCAAACGGCGCTGGTGGTCGCGCCCGCTGGTGGCGCTGCTTTTTTTTCTGCAACCGATGGCGCGCGGCTGGGAACGATACCGGGGCCGCCTTCAATTGCGCCTGCCCGCGGAACCTGCCCGGGAAAATCTGGACTCGGTGGCGTTGCGCGAGAGCACCGGGCCATTGCGCGAAGTCCGATATTGGGCCGAGCACCGCCTGGAGCGGGTTGAATTTGTCGCCCGAATCATCGAGGAACTCGACCGGCGCAACTGGCCGAACCGTTCGGACATCGGCTGGAGCGAATTCGATGTGGAGATTTACGGCAACCGCTGGAGCACCGTGCAATTGATTACGGCAGCCGAAGAGCATTCCTCAGGTCGCCAATTACTGCGCTGCCGTTTGCGGGGACGGTGGTCGTTGCAGGCCAAAGTCGCTTTCTGGACCCTGGCGGGTTTGGTCACGCTCGCCGCCGGATTCCTAGGCGAATGGTGGCAGGGGCTGGCGCTGGCGTTGCTGACGTTGCCAGCGTGCGCCTGGTTCTTGTGGCGACAGAAACGCAAGTTGCAGAGCCTCCTCATCGTATTCCTGGATGAACTCGCCAAAGAGTGGAAGCTGATAAAAGTGCCGACGGAATCGGAAACCCGTCGGGCGACGCGGAAGGAGCAAGAGCCAGTTGTCGCGCCGAAGAATTCGCCATTCAAGACGGCGGGACAACCGCCCGCGGTCGAAATGCCCAAGGACCCGAATACCCAAGTACCCAATCGCGCTTGATGTTCAGTTTGGGTGATTTGGTATTTGGGTATTTTCTTTCCTGAGTTTCGTGGTTCAATTTTGCCCGCATGACGCAATACCTCGACCTGCTCCGGCACGTTCTGGAGCACGGAAAATTCAAGGCCGACCGCACTGGCACGGGCACTTACTCGCTGTTCGGCGCGCAAGCCCGCTTCCCGCTGTCCGACGGATTTCCGCTCGTCACCACGAAAAAAGTCCATCTCAAATCCATCATCCATGAGTTGCTCTGGTTTCTGCGCGGCGATACGAACGTGAAATACCTCAACGAACGCGGCGTGACCATCTGGGACGAATGGGCCGACGCGAACGGCGACCTGGGCCGCGTTTATGGCGCGCAATGGTGCGATTGGCGCAGTGCGGATGGCCGTTCAATCAACCAGATTGACGATGTCATTGCGCAAATCAGAAACAATCCCGACAGCCGCCGGCTCATCGTTACCGCGTGGAATCCGAGCGAAATAGAAAAAATGGCGCTGCCGCCCTGCCACACATTGTTCCAGTTCTACGTGAGCGAGGGGGAACTGAGCTGCCAGCTTTACCAGCGCAGCGCGGACATTTTTCTGGGCGTGCCCTTCAACATCGCGAGCTACGCGCTAGTCACGCTCATGGTCGCGCAGGTCTGCGGACTCAAACCCGGCGACTTTGTCCACACCTTTGGCGACCTGCATCTTTACTCGAACCACGTCGAGCAGGCGAAACTGCAACTCACGCGCGAACCACGCCCCCTGCCGATGATGAAGCTAAACCCGGAGGTAAAGGACATTGGCGACTTCAAGTTCGAGGATTTTGAACTGGTGGGTTACGACCCGCATCCGGCCATTAAGGCACCGGTAGCAGTGTGAGTCTCACGTTCGGACGCCGATGAAGCATTTCAAAGCCATCGCCGCCATGTCGCTCAACCGCGTGATTGGCGCAGGCAACGAAATTCCCTGGCATCTGCCGGAGGATTTCAAGTGGTTCAAACATAAGACCACCGGGCACATCATCGTGATGGGGCGGAAGACTTTCGAGTCCATCGGCAAGCCGTTGCCGAATCGGACGACGGTCGTGTTGAGCCGGGGATCGTTTTCTTTTCCGGGAGTGACGACGCTTGGCGACATGTCCGAACTGATCGCATGGGCCAAAGCCCCCTCACCCGTCCTTCGGACACCCTCCCCACCACCGGGGGAGAGGGATGGAGCGAGGGGGCAGCCAGTCCGGCGGGAGATTTTCATTTGCGGCGGCGCCCAGATTTATGCACAGGCTTTGCCGCAATGTTCCGATCTCTATCTCACGCTTGTTAAACGCGAGGTCGAGGGAGACGCATTTTTCCCGCCGTTTGAAGATCGGTTCGAGCTGGCCGAAGAAATCCGCGACACGCCGGAGTTCAAGATCCTGCACTATCGCAATCGGGGTTTGAAAGGTCAGGAAGTTTGAGCGCGGTCCGCTTCGATTTCCGGAGTTATAGCATTTTCAAGAAAACTGTGTCCGAATCAATCGGGCGGTGGATGAACGGAACGGCGCTTCCCCTCACCCTGACCCTCTCCCGCAGGGAGAGGGAACAGCCATCGGATATCTTCTGTTTTCCCAATGGCTGTCGGTAAAATATGCGGCCAATAACTGTGGGGCTGAATGCGATTCTCCCTCTCCCACAGGGAGAGGGCCGGGGTGAGGGGAAACACGATCACCTTCTACAAGGGCCGCGCTTTTTGATTCACCGCTCTAAAACTCAATCGGCTCGTTGAGTTTTCCGCATTGCGCGCAGCGCGAACGGTCCACGTCCGGGTCGTCGGTATAAACGTAGCCGCAATCCACGCAACGGAAGATGCGGTCCTCGCTGGGCGCGGGTTTGAAGCGGCGGCGGCGCATCTCGGAATAGATTCCCAGGCCAAGCAAAGCGCCAAGCAACCCAACGGCATAGGCCAGGATGATCGTCGAGGGTGTCATGCTAAGGCGCGGGGGCGGGTGCGTTGGTCGGCGGCAGCGGCACGGTGTGCCACTCGAAAACCAGTGTGCCGGAAGTCAGGTGCCCCACCGGGTCTGCCGAAATGAGTGAAGGTTGTGCCAGCGGCGAGAACCGCAAAGTCCGGGTCAATTCCACCGCACGCTGGTCGGCGAGTTTTGATCCACTGCCGGGTAGGAGCAGAGTGGGGGAAAAAATGTTGCCCGCCGCATCCACCTGGACGCGTACGACGCTGTTGCTCAACAGATCATTGAACGGCTGGCTCGGGAGTTCCGGCGGATTGAGCAGGCGGCGTTTTCCCAGGTCGTCGAGCACGCGGAGTTCGGATTTTGTAGGTGGACCGAAAAGCGGGGGCGACGCGGGCAAAACAATTTCTGGCGCCGGCAACGTGACAAATTCGAATTGCGCAAACACGTTCGTCTGCATGAACTGCGCAAAGGTCGCGCCCAGTTGTTCGGTCGGCAACGAGAGAAAGCGAGGGCCTTCCGTCCATTTGAATGGAGCGAATTCAACTTGCGGAACAGCCAGCCACGCCGAAGCGGCGAAACTCCTTGGATGGGGCAGGGCGAATAACGTGGGATCGCCAAGCGCGAGCAATTCTCCCTGGTCCGCGACCAACCGCAATGGTGCAACCACGGGTTTGCGCGGCATGACGGGCTTGCGTTCACTGAACGCGAAGATCAGGCCCACGTGCAGCGCAAACACGAGCACGATGAGCGACCCCCAGCGGCGACGCGACCAGGGCCGCGGCTCCGGATCTTGAATCTCTCCCCCGGAATTCCCCGCACCCAAACGGTCAGACCGAGCGGGGCGATTGGGGGGCGAGGGCGACAAAGATCCCGCAGCATTCATTCGGCTGGAAGCGTTTCGCCGGGCGGCGCGACGAGGCGCGGGAGACGAGCCAGGAGGGCTTCCTGAATCCCGGCGACGCGCGCGAGCGAAAGCACGCGCTCAAGTTTCTCCTGTGTGAGATTCTTGTCCGCATGCACGACGAGGGTAAGAGATTTTCCCGCCCGCTCCACCTCCTCGCGCAGGCGCGATTGCAGTTGGTCCGCTTCAATAAGTTGATTCCGGAAATACAACCGTCCGCTCGCGTCCACCGCCACGTTGACTGTGGGCTGGTCCGTGCCGGGGAGATCGTCGGCCACGGGCAATTGAATCCGCACGCCGGGCGTGTAAATCAGTCCGCCGAGCATCACGAATATGACGATCAAAAAGAACACCGAGGCAAACGGGGTGAAGTCCAGTTGCCCCCGGAAGATGCGGGCGTTGCGCGGCAATCTCATGGGTTCTTCGCGCCGCCGTTTTCGGTGACGATGTTGACGATTTCCGTGGCGGCGCGTTCCATGTCGAGCACGATCGAGTTCACACGGCTGACGAGGTAGTTGTAGCCCGCGTGCGTGGGAATGGCCACGGCCAGACCCATGGCCGCGGAAACCATGGCCCTCCAAACCCCGCCGGAAAGCAGGCTCACTTGAGCAAAAAGCCCCGCCTTCTCAACCGCTATAAACAATTCGATGAAACCCAGCACCGTGCCGAGCAAGCCGAGCAGGGGCGCGAGTTGGGCGATGGTGGCCAACAGATTTAACCGTTCCTCCAGGCGCGCCACTTCGGTCAGGCCCGCTTCTTCGAGCGATTCGCGAATGCGCTCGCGACCATGGTCGCGGTTGAGAATGGCAGTTTTCACCAGCCGCGCCACCGGTCCAGGCGTCGCGTCGCAAATGGACAACGCTTCGACGACGTTGTCGCGCTTGAGCACCGTGCGCACGCCGTTGAGGAATTCGGTGGAGTTGATCTGCGAGCGATGGCAATGCAGGTAGCGTTCGATGAACACCACGATGCCCACGGCGCCCGAGAACAGAATCACCCAGAACATCGGACCGCCATTGGCCAGTAATTTCGGCAGCATGGCGGTGTTATAGAGTTCCAAGTTCCAAGTTCCAAGTTCCAAGTTTTCATCATGAAACGAGACAGGCGAAAAAGGGCGATTGACCAGAAGCGTGCTGCGCCATTCGCGCATCACGTTTGGACTTGCCTCCGCTGCTCACTCGCCGAATCCTCCGCCAGCCAACGCATGAAGGAATCAACGAATGTAACCGGCGAAATCTCCGTAGCCGAGGACTGTGCTTACTATCGTCCAGCGATCGCGCCGTGGTGTTCGCCCGCGAACGTCGTGTTCCGAAACTCCTGGTCAACG
>CAZCZP010000088.1:0-1373 GCA_964502895.1 uncultured Bifidobacteriaceae bacterium | reverse complement strand
GATCGCGCCGTGGTGTTCGCCCGCGAACGTCGTGTTCCGAAACTCCTGGTCAACGCCACCGGACTCACCGGCTTTCCTTCGCCAAGCCTGCCGGACCGATATTTCTCCGCCCGCAGATTTGCCGCCAGCGGGCAGGGCATCGTTCAACTGGCGCTCGTTATCCGCGCTGAGATGATTGATCCCGAGAAATTCGGCGTCACGGTGGCCCGCAATGCCGGAATGAACGCAGACGTTTTTGCGACCGAGCCGGGAGCGCTGCACTGGTTGCTGCGACCACTCGCCAGTTAACGAAGCGCCGCCTCCGCCATGGAATTAATGGAAGCTCGCACTCGCGAACAATTTCGCATGATCCGGCGGCTCTTCGTCGAATACGCCAACGACATTGGAGTGGACTTGTGCTTTCAGGGCTTTGAACAGGAGCTTGCGGGATTGCCTGGCCGTTATGCGCCGCCCGATGGTCGCCTGCTGCTTGCGCTGGAGAAAAGAAGGCCGGCAGGCTGCGTCGCGCTCCGAAAAATCGGCCCGGGCGTTTGCGAAATGAAACGGCTTTACGTTCGACCCGAGTTCCGGCGCACCGGTGTTGGTAAAGCGCTGGCGGAGGCGGTTATCGGGATCGCCCGCGACGCCGGCTATGCGCGAATCCGTCTGGACACGCTTGCTTCGATGAAGCCGGCCATCGCGCTCTACGAATCGCTTGGGTTTCAACGCACGGCGCCTTACTACCACAACCCGATGGGCAACGCCGTGTTCATGGAGTTGAACCTGGGTTCAGAAATTTCTCGGCAAAAAGGCGTGCGCGACGTTACGCTGCATTCGATGCGCCCGAACGCTTCGACCCGGCTCGCCAGCCCGCGCACATCCGTGCCGCCCCGTTGGCGCAACGAGGTCCAGAGAATTCTCATAACCGAACGGATGCTCTCTCGCCGCATCCGTGAAATGTCGCGCGGCATCGAGCGCGATTTCCGCGGGCGCGAAATGGTCGTGGTTTCGCTGCTCAATGGCACGGTGCTGTTTCTCGCCGACTTGATCCGACATCTCTCGTTGCCGCTGCGGCTGGATTTCATTGGCGTCTCCAGTTACGGCAAGGGCACGGAGTCGGGTGAACTGGTTTTTACCAAGGAACTCCGCCTGGACGTGCATGGGCGCGATGTGCTGCTCGTGGACGACATTCTCGACACGGGAAAAACCATGAGCCGCGTCTTGCCGAAATTGCGGGCCCTCAAGCCACGGCGCATCAAAGTCTGCGTGCTCCTGGACAAACCGTCGCGCCGTGTCGAAAATGTGGGGGCCGACTATGTAGGGTTCGAGATTCCGGACATGTTCGTCGTGGGTTACGGACTGGATTATGCGGAGCGCTATCGGAATCTGCCGTT
>CAZCZP010000087.1:7520-14937 GCA_964502895.1 uncultured Bifidobacteriaceae bacterium | reverse complement strand
CCGGAGGCAAACATTTTTTCCACGCGCGCGTCAATGCGGGCGCGCAGGTCGGCCGCCGCGCGAGTTAGACAAATGATTTGGCGGGGCGGGCGTCCGCGCGAGCCGCAGGAAAACTTTGGCGGCTCGTCGGTAGCCTCGCCCCACCGGGCGCGTTGCGCGGAAAACGGTTTGCCGGTCAGGCGAATGACCTCGATGGCGCGAACAACCCTGCGCGGATTCTGCCGGTCAATTTTTTCAAACGTGACCGGATCGTGGCGTTCCAATTCCGCCAGGAGTTCCGGCAACGGCGTGGCTTCGAGTTCCGCGCGCAACTTTGGATCCGCTGGCGGAGCTTCGCCCAACCCTTCGAGGAGAGCTTTGAAGTAAAGTCCCGTGCCGCCGCACAGAATCGGCACGCGTCCGCGCGACTGGATGTCCGCAACAGCCAGACGGGCAAGGTCCACAAATTTTGCGGCGTCGAACGGCTCGGTGAGTTCCACCACGTCAATCAAATGATGTGGTACTCGGACGCGTTCGGCGGCTGAAGGTTTGGCGGTGCCGATGTCCAGCCCGCGATACACCTGCATCGAATCCACGGAAATGATTTCGCCGCCGATGCGTTCGGCCAGGGCCAGCGCCACGGTGGATTTGCCGACGGCAGTCGGGCCGGCGAGGAGAATCATTTGGGCGAATTTGTTGTGGCTTGGCGTCGCCGCAGAACGACGTAGAAAACGACCCCGGTCAGAAAGATGGCGATACTGATCAGGTGCGCAGGAGTCAGACCACCGCGAATCTGCGCGGCGGCGTAATCGCCCCGAAAGATTTCGACAATCGAGCGCGTCACGGCATAGCACAGCAAATAAACGGCGAACACCTGGCCGTCGAATTTCTTGCGCCGAAACAGCCAGGCCAGGCCGGCGTAGAGCACGAGGTTCAACAACGCGTCGTAGAGTTGCGTGGGATGCACCGGTGCGGACGAACCGTTCGCTTCCGCCTGGCCGGCGTCGAAATGTTTTCTCCAAATCTCCGAGTAATTCGGGTAGCGGACGGCCCATGGCAGTCCACAAATGTGGCCGTAGCAACAGCCGTTCATCAGGCAACCGATCCGGCCAAACACATAACCCAGCGCAATGCTTGGTGCGAAAATGTCCGCCAGCTTCCACAACGGCAGTGTCTGCACCCGCGCGTAAATGATGCACGCCAGCGATGCCCCGATCAGGCCACCGTAATAAACCAGCCCGCCGCGTTGCACCATGAAGACTTCCGTCCAGGGTGCGCGGGGAAACAATGGTTTCTCGAACAACGTTTCCCCGTAGGAAATCACGTACAGAATCCTGGCCCCGATGATTGCCCCGAGCAGAATCCAGACTCCGGCGTCCACAATTTTTTCGCCCGTGACGCCGTCCCGTGGAGCGCGGCGGCTGGCCGTCCAAAGTCCGACCAGAAACGCCAGCGCCACCATGACGCCGTACCAGTGGATGGTCAGCGGACCGAGTCTGAACGCAATTGGATGCACAGCGGCCAGCGTAGAGGGCGAACGGCGGGAATGAAATTTGAAATTTGCCGCATTGGGTGGCGAACGCGGTCATCGAAATGAAAAAGCGCGCCGAGATTTGCAGAAACATTACCGCCAGCTTTCGATTCCCGGATGCGCCCCGTTCCCAACCGCCCGCGCTGACTCCGCAACTGTGCGTCGCGCGGCTTGAGCCGCATCTGGGTTTCCGCATCCCGAAAACTCCCCCGAATGATGTAGGCGCCCGGGCCGCGGGGTAACCAAACCTCGCCGTCTGCCTTGAACGCCACGTTCGTAACCACCGCGCCAGTCAGCGGATGGTAAACGCTGAATTCCATGGGCCGCCGCGCCCGCAAGGTCACGCCGCCCTCCAATATCCCGATGGGCAGCGCGACAAATTCGTTGCCCTTGATTGCGCCCGTGTTGCGCACGACGCCGTTGGTTGGATTGGGCACGTCGGGCCACCATTTGTCGGCCTGACCATTCGCGAACACGGTGAAGGGCGAGTTGGTTTCGCGACCGTCGTTGCGCCGCCAGTTCGGCAAATCCGGCGGCAGAATTTTGTGCAGATGAATGAAATCGCCCACCCCGGACATGACCTGGAATTCTTGGTGGCCAAAGACTCCCGCGCTGGTGTGATAAACATACATCGGTAGATTTGCTGTCCATGCGAACGCCGCCGCCATCACCAGCTTGATCGGGTCGTTTTCCGAGGCCACCGATGAGCCTGGCCCAATCGGCTCGTTGCTGCTGAAGGGCGGCAGGCCCGGCAGATTCCCCACGCGGTAGCAGTCCCGCACCGGCAGCCAGCCGCCTTCCACCGTTCGCGTGTCGCGGCTGAAATGAAACGTGGCAACGTCCGCCCCACTGTCTTTGTGGAGCGCCACCAATTCTGCGTCACCGGTTTCATGGTTCGAGGTGATCGCGACCGGGATGGTCGTTCGCTCGTCCAGAATTTTTGTGAACTCGCGCAAGTCGGCCACGCCTTGCGTTCCGGGAAAACCGTTTTGCCACGCCTCGTTGGCCACTTCGAGCAGGACGATCTTGTGCGCTCGACCGGAAAGTTGCTCCAGCATGGTGGTCAGATGATGAATCCGAGCGGCCTTGTCCGGCATGAGTTGCGCGTCGGCGAAGATCGTCACCTGCACGCGGAGGCCGTGGCTGTAAGCAAGGTCAATCAGGTCGCGAAACTGTTGCCAATAATCCGGCCATGCCTCCACAGTTTTTCCAGCGCGATTGCGGAAAGTGACCGGGGCAATTTCCCTTCCCTCCCACGCCTCGTGCCAGCCAACCATCGAGAGCACGCGAACGTAGTTGAATTTCTTCGACGCAAGGAACGCCAGGTCATTGGTGAGGCGGGTGCGGTCGAATTTCGCGCGGCGCAACGCCTGGAAGTAAGACGCCCCGAGTCCGAGAAAAGGCCCGGAGTCGTCGCGCAGGGAATTTCCTTCCAACCGCACGCGGCCGGAGTTGCCGGGAGCGGAATCGGCGGCGGCGTCGGCCGAGGCGTTTGGCCAGATGAAGTCGCCGGGAACGGCCAGTCCCACACCCATGAACACCAAACGGGCCCAGCGCGCGGCAAAATTCCTGGCCTTCATCAGTTGGGGCATGGACCATTCCATTGCATGTCAATCCTGTGTTTGCCCGCTCTTACTGCCGCCAAGCAACCGTTTCCAAATGGAAATCTGCGGCTGGTAACGTTGCGTCGCGATGTGCCGGAATTCCGTCAGCAGTTTATGCCGCGCGTGCAATCCGAAGCCGAAGTCGGCGGCCAGGCCCAGAACGAACCAGATGCCGAGAAATTCGCCCCACCCCATTCCGCGTTGCGTGCTCGATGGCGCCACCGCGACAAACATCAGGAACGCGCCGAACGCGATCCAAGGAAGCACGAGCACGCGCAGGATGGCGCCGCTGAATGCGTGTTTGGGATTTCGCGCCGACAAGCCCAGCCACATGCCCACCCAATAAAGCGCGATCAGGTCCGCAATCAACATGGTCATCGCTGCGATCCAGAGTGAACCCCATTCGGCAGAATTGGCGTCGAAATCATTGCCCGCAGTCCACATCAGGAACTCGGCGCAAAGCACTACCACCAGCGGCGCCAGGAATTGCCGCTGCAACGCCAGACGTTGTCCCGCGAGGATATCGCGGATGGTCAGGGGCGTTGAGAGCAGCAACTCCAACGCGCCGATTTTGCGGTCTTCGGTAAATTGCCGCGCGGCTTCGGATGCCACCCAGCCCTTGAACATTGAGTTAAGAAACAGCGCCGTCGTGATGTAGATGGCATCGTCGAACCAATCGTCCCGGTATTCGAGCGCGCCCCAGACCCACACCCCGGCCACGCAAACCAGCGCGCCCCAAACCCAGGCAACCCGCTGGCGCGGACGCGACGCCAGCCAGAAAAACGCGTTCACGTTCAGAAGTTTCTCGCGGAATCTTTTCCGCGCCTCACTGTTGCCGTGGGTCCAATTCTGCCACAGTTCGCGCCAGCGCAGGCCACGCACGCCCGCGGGCCGGTCCTGCCACGCATGGGGCGCGATGGCGCTCGCCAGCACCAAAAACACCCAGCCCAAGCCGTGAACGACTCCGAGCGACCAATAGAAAAAATCCGGCTGCGAGGTGAAGGGCCGGTCCAGAGCGTAAGTGTAAGTAAAAACAGCGGACGAAAACAGCCACGCGGGCTCGACCGTTCGCACTTTCGTCAACCACGCCAGCCACGCGCCCAACGCAGGAATGCCGGCCGCGAAAACAAGCAGCACAAAAAAAGTCCCGCCGATGGCCTTGCGATTGGATTTGCTGACCGCGGAAACAAACATGCCCGCGCTTAACGAGAAGAACAGCGTGTTGACCAGCACCGCCGCCACCCGGCCGAATTCGCCGACCGTTACGCCGCCCATCAACAACGGAACCCCCAGCACCGGCACAACTGCCAGCACGCCGTAAAACGCATTGAGCGAATTGGCGAAGAGTTTGCCGGCGACCACGTCGTAGCCCCGCAGATCCGTGAGAAATAAAAGGCCGAGCGTGCCCTCGCGCTTTTCCTCGCTCAAACAATCAGCCGTGGCACGCAAGCCCGCCAACAAGCAGTAGGCCAGCGACGTTCCGGTCAGGACGTAGAAAATCACCTGCCCGATTTCGCGTTGCGATTCGTGCCGGGAAATCAGAAATATCCACGTCGCGGCGACAATCACTCCCAGCGCAACTCCCGACCGCAGCCAGAACGTGCCCCACCGGCGCGCCGTCACGCTCAACTCCCGTCTGACTATCGGCAGAAAAGTCATCGCTCAGGCCGCAGTAGGAATCTTGGGAGGTACCACGGCCCGGCGTGGAGGCGGGGTGGACGTTGGAGTGTGAATTGGAGCGACGGCCCGCACCGCCATCTCGCGGAATTGCGAATTCAACTTTCGCCGGGCCAGCAAGATGAAAAAAACGTCCTTGGCCACCGCGAGTAGTCCGGCCACCGCCGTTATCAGCAGCGGGAAAAAGGCCATTCGCCTCGCGAAGGCGGCGGAGGCACCCGAACCCGCGGCACTTTGCGCGAACAGGGGCATCAACACCAAGAAGCTGATCAGATACGACGCAAACGTGATTACAAACCACGGGAGCACCTGAACGAAAACCACCGCCTTCAGCGTCGCAAAGTTGGCGTTCTTCGAGGTCATACCCATCCACATGCCAAACCAGCACAACGCGACCAGATTGGCCGCCGTTACGACGGCGCTGGCCAGTCCACCCAAAAGCCCGAACACCAGATTTTCCCAACCCGAACCGCCGGTTGAACCGCCGGTTGCAGTCATTACGCCCCACATCGCCTGTTGAGAAAGCAACGTCGCGGCAAATTGCACGCAGAGAAACAGCGTCATCGGCAGAGCAAACATGCGCACCAACGCCCGCCATTGTCCTTGCACAATGTCTTTGCCGTTCAACGGTGCCGCCAACAACAGCTCGATCAAACCGCTTTTCCGGGCATCCACAAAAAAACGGCTGGCCTGGGAAGCGGTTCCCAGATAAAGAATGACGGCCAGGACGTTGCCAAGATAAGTCCAAAACATCCAGACTTCAGTGGGCAGATCGGACAGCAACATCGCGCCGAACCCCGCCAGCACCACAACCGTCACCGTCCAGATCACCAGCGATTGCCAGCGTTCGCGGCACGCCAGCCACAGCACCGGATTTTTGCCCAACAACTTTTGCCGCAGCGAAACGCGGCGTTTCAATCCGCCGTATCGCCACGCATAAGACCAACTCCCCTGCGACGCCGTGTTTCGCGCACGACGTTGTTGCCAAGTCCGCGGGACCAGCACGCAAGCCAGACCCAGCAGCAGCCAGACGAGAATCTGATTGATCACCAGTCCGCGCCAGAACGTGTCGCCCCACCGGTCGGCCCAGATAAAAACGAAGCCCGGACTGCCAAGACTCAGCAAGGGCCTGAACGCGCGTTCATTGATCGCTGCCAGGATGCCGTCCACCGCCGGTCCAGCGAAGATCAACAGCAACAAAACCAGGAGCGTCGCCCCCAGCGCCTTTTGTGAATCGCGGCTGATGGACGACACAAACATGCCGACTGCCAGCGAACAGAACAGCGCGTTGACCAGCGCCAGCAACGTCTTCCAAAAATGCGGCCCCGTCACACCGCCCATCAACATGGTGATGGCCAGAATCGGAAAAACCGCCAGCAATGCAAAAAAACAACGGAGCGACGTGGCCAACAGTTTTCCGAGAACCACGTCATAGCCCCGCAAGTCGGTGAGGAACAGAAATCCCAGTGTGCCCTCGCGCTTCTCTTCGCTCACGCAATCCGAGGTGAAAAACAAACCCGCACTCAGGGCCGCCGCCAGGCTCATCCATGTCAACAACCCGAACAGCACACTGCCCACTTGCGTCATGCCAAACGGGAGCGTCATCGTCAGCACCATGAATCCACCGCCGATCGTCAGCGCCACGAGCGCGGCGATGATGCGCAGCCAGAACGTGTTGCGCTTGCGCGCCGCCACGCGCAGCTCACGCTCGACGATGGGCAGGAAGGTCACGGCGGTGAATTAACACGGTGGAGGTCGGGATTGGCAAAGCATTTCGCCGCGCGCCTTCAGCCCGCTGGCCGTTCCAGAGCAAAACGGCGTTGGTCCAGATTTTTGTGGAGCGACCAGGCGAATCCCAACGCGAGCGCAAGTTGAACGAACGCCCAGATGGGTCCTTGCAAGTTGTCGCCGTAATCTCCGGATGGCGCGGTGCCGCCCGACTGCATCAACCGCAATCGCAAGGAAACGCTGTTCGCCAGGAACGTCGGGAAAGCGTAACCCACGAGCATCGTCCAAATGAAGGCGCTGAGGAAATGGGTCTTCGCCAGGGAATAATAGAGGCCGATGACCGGGATGGTGAAAAAGCCGACGGAAAACCAGATTGCTTCCTCCGGCCTCACACCGCTCAGGAAAGTCGAGGCAAACATCCAAACACCCACCAGCAGGATCACGGCCGGGGTGAATTGCCCCCAAATACCGCGCACCCGGCCGCCAATGATCTTCCAGGCATTCAGCGGCGAAACGAGCAGCAGTTCCAACACGCCGGTTTCGCGCTCGCGCCGAAAGCTGCCAGCCGCCGTAGCTGCGACGCTTACCAACAGCAACCACGCGAAAGCCGCCTGGAGACTTCCGAAACTCCGCACAAAATATCCGCGCGAACTGAACACCGTGCTGTAGAACGACACCAGCACGGCGACCCAGCTCCACATCACCAGACGGCCGCTCCACGTGCGTTGCTCCAGCCAGCCGATCGGGTTCTTGTCCAGTTTCCACCTCATCCAGCGTTGCAAAATATCTTGCCCCATCATCGGCGTACAAAACACACGCTCCAGTTTTTCCGCGCGAGCGGAACGGGATTGTTCCTGCCAGCGCCGCTTGACAATGCGCGCCGCGATCAGCAGCAGCA
>CAZCZP010000087.1:0-7420 GCA_964502895.1 uncultured Bifidobacteriaceae bacterium | reverse complement strand
ACCGGCAGCGAAGCCAGCCACAACGTGAGCGCGCGCAATCCATGAGCCGCGCCTTTGGCAAACACGATGTCCCGCGCGCTTAACGGAGTCAGGAACAGGAGACCGAGCGTGCCGTCGCGCCGTTCACGGCTCAGAGAATCCGAGGCGCTCAACGGCACGAGCAGCCAGATGGCAAAGAGCAGGGCGGTGTGAATCCAAGTGAAAATCTGGCTGCCACTGCCTGGGACCAATCCGCTTCGCAAACCAGCCCACAAGCACGCGGCGAGCACCGCCGCAACGCCCAGCATCCGCAGCGAGTAGGTGAAATTCTGCCGGGCCTGCTCCCGCACTTCGCGAACGATGACGGGGAGAATGGTCATAAGCCCGGAAGTTGGAGGTCAGAGGTCAGAGGGCGGAGGGCCCTGCTGCAATGCGAACATTTCCTGATAAACTCGCAGGTCGCGAAATGATCTGATTGGCTCAGCCATGGTTCTTTTCTTCCTGCGCTTTCTGGCTTCCGACCTCTGTCCTTCCGACCTCCGACTTCCGCCGTTCACTGCGTTTCGCCGCGGGTCACGCGCATGAAGACCTCCTCCAGGCCCAATTCCTCTTCACGCATTTCTGTCAACCTTGCGCCACCGCGCACCAGCACATCCGCAATGACGCTGTGATCGGTGTCGTGGCTGGCGAGCGTTACCTTGAGCGTTCCATCCAGAGGTGCGACTTCGAGCACTTCGGGGCGCGTCTTGAGCAGCGTGATCGCTTCCGTCTGATCACTCGACACTCGAACATAGACGACGCGGCCCTGCGACATTTGATCGCGCACGCCCTGCACTGGTCCGGCGTAAATCAACTTGCCCTTCTCAATGATGCAGACGCGATTGCAGATGGTTTCCAGTTCGCTGAGGATGTGCGAACTGATGATGATGGTTTTGCCCATGCGCTGAAGTTCGCGCAAAATCTCCATCATCTCGATGCGCGCGCGCGGATCGAGGCCGCTGGCCGGTTCATCGAGCAGCAGCAATTGCGGATCATGAATCAACACGCGCGCCAGGCCCAGGCGTTGTTGCATGCCGCGGCTCAGTGCACCGATGAGTGAGCCTTTCTTCTCGCTGAGGCCAACGAGTTCCAGCACGTCGTTGACGGTCTTTTCGCGTTGCGCCGCCGGGATGCGATAGCAGGCGCCAAAAAAATCCAGATACTCGGTCACCTCCATGTCCTTGTACACGCCAAAGAAATCCGGCATGTAACCGATGACGTGGCGAACGGCGTCGGCATCCTTGACCACGTCCTTTCCGAAAATCACCGCGCGCCCGGCGGATGGCGCGAGAAACGTGGCCAGGATGCGCAGTGTCGTCGTCTTGCCCGCGCCGTTTGAACCGATGAAGCCAAACAAGTCACCTTTGTTCACCGTCAGGTCGAGTCCCGTCAACGCGGCCATGGTTCCATAGAAGCGCGTCAATCCGAAAGTCTGGACCGCGGGCAAGGGAGGCGCATCGTTTGACATAGTTGGATCAGAAATCAGTTTCGCGTGGCCAGGTTTACGGGAACCCGCCACAACGTATGCCGGAATCCGCGATTCGCCTTGAACTTGTTCATCGGTTGGACCGGCGCATGATCCGGCATCCACGCCAGCAGTACGGCGTTGCCTTGCTCGACCACGCGCGACAGGTCCAGCCCCGGCGTCACCACAAATCCCAGGTACCCATAATTCTGATGGCCGGTCACCTGCGTGATGAATGACGCCGCCATGCACGCGTTGGTCAAGTCGGCGATTTGCCCGCTTGCAGTTTCGCCGAACGCCCGTTGGCGCCGGTTGACCGCATGCATGAATCCCTGCCCCTGGAGCGTGACAAAGTCACTCAACCGCGATCCTGAGTCCCGGCTCACCGTCAGTTTCCGCGTCTGCTTCGCGCCGATTTCGCCGACCGGCAATATGACGTCCTCAACCACCAATTGCGCCGCCGCCACTGGACGGTCGGTCAGGTTTTGCACCGTGACTTCCCAGCCGCCGTCGCGCGGAGTCACCTGCAAATCCAGCGGCAGCGGAGCGGCCTGCCACCAATCGCTCACATAAAGCTGGCTGCTCCACACGGGTACGAACACCTCCGCCTTGAAACTATCGCCGCTTTGCAGCACGGTCGTCCGGTCCGTCCCTTGCCCGCCGCCCGAACCGAGAAATTCGCCGCGCAGCGTCGCAAATTTTTGGCGGCTCTCCAGCGGATACCGCTCGTTCGAGGGCGAGTAAATCGAGGCGTAAGTCCGCCCGCGCAATTCCGCGCGCGTGTCGTTTCGCAACACGTCCACCATGTGAAGCTCATTATATTCAGTTTCGCCCGCGCGCAGTTTGTAACCGATGAAATAGATCAACAGCGAAAACAGCACGACGTAACAGGGGAACGTAATCCACGTCAACATGGGTTTGCCGATGCGCTTGAGCCACCATTGATCCAACGGACCAATCACGACGAGATAAACCATCAGCAATAACAGCAGCCAGCCGATGGGCAGTTTGTTGATCTGACGGCTGTCAATCATGGCGCCGAAAATTCCGTCCGAACTCTGGCCATAGCCCTGGTAATAATCGGTCGAGGCGTAGAGAATACCCGGCACCTCGGCCAGCTTGGCCCAGAACACCGGCAGATTCTTCCAGGACTTCAACGGCTCGCGTTCCGGGCTGAACAACAACGCCGTCACCCGGCCTTGCCCGCGATTCCCGGTTACGATCAACGGCGTGTCGCCACTGGCGAGCACCACCTGGCCATTGCGCACGGCGCAAGTCGCCACCGGCAAATCCGCCAGCTCGAACGCCGCGTCGTGCGCCAGGTCCGCGAACGGTTTGTCCGCGGACACGCCCGGCCGCAAATTCGGGCTCTGGTTCGGATTCTGTGGCAGACCGAATTGTTGGCCGCCGTAACCTGCGGCCAACCCTTCCCGCCAGCCGCCGCCGCGAAGCCACTCCTGAAGTTCCGCGTGTCCCTTGACCACTCGAAATTCCTTCGGGTCGCACGGCAAAATCTCCCGCAACCACGGCGAAGCCGTGATATCGGAAATCTGCTCGACACTGACAATGAGATGTCCGCCCGCGTTGAGCCAACCCAACAACGCGTTGGCCTGCGAGACTCGCAATTGCGACGCCATCTCCGAACTCATATAGAGCGAATCCAGGCCTTCAAGCACGAGCGGGTTGTCAGGAAAAATGGAAGGTTGAAATCGCGCCGTGGCAGGTTGCGCCTCGGCTTGATCGCGGGCAATGGGCCGGATGACCGGCGCGCCGCCCGCCGTGCGCGAGAGCGAGCCGATCAAGGGGATTTCCCAGCCGATCTGCCGCCGGGGGCGTAACGCCGTTTGCTCCGCGCGCACTTTTCCTCTTTCATCCACCAGGCGCACATTCCACAACGACGGGTACCGGCCGCTCGTGAACGCCGGAATCACGATGCGTTTCAACGTGCCGGTGGGCAGTTCGACGGGCATCTGCTGCGTCTGGCCTTTGTCGAACTGTTCAGGCGAAACCTCGACGACGCCGTTGAATGGCGCGCCGTCATTCTTGATCTCGCACACGACCGGAAACCAACTCGCCTCGCGCACCGTGCCGTCGTAACCGAGAAAAACATCGAACTGCAACTCGAGGCTGAGCGCATTCAGGGTGGTGAGGAGGCCAAACACCAGCGGGAGCAAGCGTAACTTGCCAAAGCTGGTCTGGCAAACGCCGGGCCGTTTCAAGTTCCCCACCATGGATTTATTGCCGCAGATTGAACGGGTAAACTTATACGTCAGACCAATTCGACCGCGCAACGTTCAAATCGTCACGGCGCGGTCTCCGTTCACTTCCGCAACAACCAAAGCACCAGCGATAACACGAGACTCAAGAGCAGACACGTCACGATGGGAAAATGGAAACTGAAATTTTCTTTCGTGTAGTGAATGTCGCCAGGCAGGCGACCGAGCCAACTCCGGCCAATGCCAGACCACAACAGCAAGCCGACCACGGCCAATCCGACGCCAAGGATCACCAGGAATTTACCCAGTTCATTCATCGTCGCAAATTACGTCGCTGCCTCGAGTTTTTCAAAGCTCTCCTCAATGAACGTCGTGCCCTGAATACGCGCGAGCTTCGCGTAAAGTCCGTCGCAGGCGAGCAATTCGTTGTGCGTCCCGCGCTCGATGATTTGTCCCTGCCGAAGCACGAGAATCTGGTCCGCATTGCGAATGGTGCTCAAGCGATGGGCAATCACAAAGCTGGTGCGATTGGCCATCAACCGTTCCAGCGCCTCTTGGATCAATCGCTCGGTGGCCGTGTCCACACTGGCCGTGGCTTCATCGAGGATGAGGATCGGGGCGTTCTTAAGCAGCGCCCGCGCGATGCTCACGCGTTGCTTCTCGCCCACGCTGAGCTTCACGCCGCGTTCGCCCACGCGTGTATCGTAACCTTGCGGCAGCCGTGAGATGAATTCGTGGCAATTCGCCGCGCGAGACGCGGTGAACAATTCCTCCTCCGTCGCCTCTAGTTTGCCGTAGAGAATATTCTCGCGAATCGTGCCGTTGAACAAAAACGGCTCCTGGCTCACTACGCTGATTTGCGCGCGCAATGATTCAAGCGCAACGCCGCCCGTGTCCTGTCCATCAATCAGGATCCGGCCGGAGGTTGGCTCGTAGAAGGCGGGCAGCAGATTGACGACAGTGGATTTGCCCGCGCCGGTTGGGCCGACAAGTGCGATCATCTCGCCAGGTTCGGCGTGAAGAGTGATTTCTCGCAGCGCCACTTTGCCCTCGCCGTAACTGAAGCTGACGTTCTCGTAAATCACTTCGCCGCGAATCGGCAAACGCAAAGTGCCGCGACGCTCGGGCCGTTCCGTCAGCGCGTCAAGAATATCGAACACGCGCGCAGCCGCGGCGCGAGCGGCCTGCAACATCTGGTTCAATCCATGGAGCTTTCCGATCGGTTCGTAGAAGAACATTCCCGCATAAAGCATGAAGGCGACGAGTTCGCCCACGTCCATTTTCCCTTGCATGACCTGCCGACCGCCAATCCACAACACGAGCCCGATACCTGCCGCGCCGACGAATTGCATCGCCGGCCCGTACCAACTCCACGCCCGCATCACGACGAGTGTTCCTTCGCGCAAATCGTCGGCGCGTCCGGCGAAGCGCTGGTCTTCGTGATCCTGCCGGCCAAACGCCTTGATCTGGCGCACACCCTGAAGATTATCCATGAGCAGCGCGTTCATGGCACTGGCCGCTTCACGCTGAACACGATATCGCTTGTGCGCGGTGAGCGTGTACCACAGCGCGCCGCCAACCAAAAAAGGCAACGGCACCAAGGACACACCCGCGAGCACCGGGCTGGCGAGAAACATGAACACCAACGCACCCGCGATGCTCAGCGATGCCACCGTGCCTTGCTCGACGCCGTCAATCAGCAGGCGCTCGACGGAATTCACGTCTTCAATGACGCGCGTGATGAGATCGCCCGACGCGCGTTGATCAAACCAGCCGACCGGAAGGCGTTGCAACCGGGCATAAACCTGCCGGCGCATGTCGAAGATGACGTTTTGTTCGAGCCGATTGTTGATGCGAATGCGAATGGTGTTGAAGGCTTCGCGCAGAAAGAACGCAACCAGGAGACCCAACGCTGCAAACGTAAGCAATTCCTGGCGGTTCTCCTCGATGACATTGTTGATGATGACTTTCGTCAGAAGCGGATACGCCATACCTGCCGCGAGCGACAAGACCGCGCAGCTCACGGTCGCCACGGCCAACATTTTGTAAGGCGTCAGGTAAACCGCCACGCGGCGGACGACTTCGCGCGTCGTTCTCGGTTTCGACGAAAACGTCGGGTCGGCAGATGACTTCGAGCCGTGCGCCATTTCAGGAACGCCCTCCTCTACCCCGCTCACTGACCAGAAAGTCCACCATCGCCCTGGCGAACGGCGCCAAATCCAACGGCGTGCGGCTGGAAATCAAATTGCCATCCACCACGACCGGTTCGTTCACCCAGATCGCTCCGGCGTTCTCCAAGTCATCCTTGATGCCAAGCGAACCGGTGGCGCGTTTGCCCTTCAGGATTTTCGCCGAGATCGGAATCCAACCGCCGTGGCAGATGAAGGCGACAAGTTTTCCCTGCTCAAAAAATTCCCGCGTCAACGACAACACTTTCGCTTCGCGCCGCAATTTGTCCGGCATGAAACCGCCCGGAATCAGCAAGCCACAAAAATCCTGGCTCCGCGCGTCTTTCAACAACAGGTCTGCCTTGGCCGGATAGCCATGCTTGCCCTTGTAAGCTTTGATTTCGAGCGCGGCCATACGTGTAGCGTAGCCCCCTTCTTCGAGGCGCAACTTTGGATACCACAACTCCAGGTCTTCGTAGAGGTCGTCCACGAATGTCAGCAACGTTTTCTGCATGACCAACTGTATCCGCCCGCGCACGACAGGGGCAAGTTTCCGCCGCGACAACGATCCTGAAAAAACGTGCATGACGGCGTAGCGGCGGCTACATTACGGCGAATGTATCCGCCAGTCGCCACCAACGACCCGACGGCCGTAGAAGTCGAAGTCCAGAAAGCTTACCTCGCCATGTTCCCGGACGGCGACCGCTTGTTTGTGCCGCGCGCGTTCGGCTGGGTGATGGAGTGTTTCACCGGCCATTACGCGGATTATCAGGCTGTGGACACCAAATATCATGACTTCGAGCACACGCTGCAGGGAACGCTTTGTCTCTCGCGCCTGCTGTATGGGCGACACAAGGCCGCGGCCCAACCGAAGCTGACGGCGCACTTCTTCGAGCTGGGCATCGTCGCCATCCTGCTGCACGACACCGGTTATTTGAAGAAGCGCAATGACGTGGACGGCACCGGCGCAAAGTACACCGCCACGCACGTCAACCGCAGCGCGGAGTTCGCCGCCCGGCTGCTCGTCGAGAAGGGCTATTCGGCCGAGGATATCAAGGCCGTTCAAAATATGATCCGCTGCACGGGCGTCGAGGCGGTGTTGAGCGGCATCCTATTTCAGGGCGAACTGGAAAAAATTGTCGGCCACGCTTTGGGCACATCCGATCTGCTCGGACAAATGGCCGCGGAGGATTATGTGGACAAGCTGCCCGTGCTCTACGCGGAATTTGCCGAGGCAGCCCGGTTCGACAAGGGCCACACCGATTTCATCAGCAAGTTTGGCGGAGCGGAAGAGTTGATGCAGCAAACACCCGAGTTCTGGCAGAATTTCGTGCTGCCCAGGCTCGAACGCGATTTTGCCGGCCTGCATCACTTCCTGAACGACCCGTATCCCGACGGCCCGAACGAATACGTGCGGCGCGTCGAGGCCAACCTGCAACGCATCCAACAAAAGGCTGCGGCAAAGAAATGAGGGCAGCGAGTCCGCACGGACGGAGGAACGAATTACACGAGTCGCATTGACGTCTTGGTGGTTGCGCTGCTTTGGTGTTTGG
>CAZCZP010000086.1:0-14992 GCA_964502895.1 uncultured Bifidobacteriaceae bacterium | reverse complement strand
CCTGCAATTCCTTGAGGCTGGTGCTCACGTTCGACCGGGCCACTTTGAGCGTGTCGGCGATGTCCTCCGCATTCAACGGCTTGGGTGACATGTAAAGCAGCGCGTGAATCTGTGCCACCGTCCGGTTGATGCCCCAGCGCGTCCCCATCTCACCCCAGTGGAGGATGAACTTCTGTTGAACTGGACTCAGCTTCGGCATATTTCGTTTATTTCTGTCTGTTCAGAAATTACGAACACACAACAAATCTGTCAAATTGTTTTTTTGACTTCTTGTCGCAGGTCACAACTGGCTTGCTCAAACCCGGGTGCAACGTAATATTCGGGGCAAAGCCATGTCACTCCTTCACACACGGCGGCATTTCATTCGAACCGCGGCGGCCACCAGCGCGCTGGTCGCAGGAGGTGAACTGGCTTTCTTCTCCGGCCTGCCGCGCGTCTCGGCGAAGGATGCTGCGCTGGACGCCAAAGGCGTCCGGTTCAGTGATGAACTCGAACCGTTGATTCACCTGCTGGAGGAAACTCCGCGCGACCGCCTGCTCGAAGAAGTCGGCGCGCGCGTCCGGCGGGGTTTGAGTTACCAGCAGTTGCTGGCTGCCCTGTTGCTGGCTGGCGTGCGTAACATCCAGCCGCGTCCGGTCGGGTTCAAATTCCACGCCGTGCTGGTCGTGAATTCTGCCCACCTTGCCAGTATTGCCTCGCCCGAGGCCGACCGCTGGTTGCCGATTTTCTGGGCCTTGGACTATTTCAAAGCCTCTCAAGCGCAGGACGAACGCGAAGGCGATTGGACCATGTCGCCCACGAATGAATCGAAACTGCCGCCGTCGCACAAAGCCAGACCGGCTTTCATCGAAGCGATGGACAACTGGGAGGAGCCCGCTGCGGATTCCGCCATCACGGCGCTCGCCCGCACTGCGGGCGCACACGAACTCTTCGAGTTGTTCTGCCGATACGGCGCGCGCGACTTTCGCGACATCGGTCACAAGGCGATTTACGTGGCGAACAGTTGGCGCACGCTTCAGGCCATCGGCTGGCAACACTGTGAACCTGTCTTGCGCTCGCTGGCCTATGGAATTCTCGACCGGCGGGGTGATGCGAACCCGGCCAAAAGCGATTTGCCCGCCGACCGCCCGTGGCGGCGCAACCTCCAACTGGTGAAAAAAGTTCGCGCCGGCTGGCTGCATGGAAAACCAAACAGCGACGCGACCCGCGAAATGCTGGCGACTCTTCGCACTGCCAGCGCCGACGAAGCGTGCGACAAGGCGGTTGAGATGTTGAACCGCGAAGTCGCGCCGCAGTCCATTTGGGACGCGCTCTTCGACGCCGCGGGCGAATTGCTCATGCGCCGGCCCGGCATCGTGTCGCTCCACGCGGTCACGTCCACCAACGCGCTCCATTTCGCGTTTCAACAAAGTGCCAGCGACGAAACGCGCCGCCTCTTGCTGCTTCAAAACGCCGCCTTTCTTCCGCTCTTTCGTGGCGACCTGGACACCGCAAAGGAATTGCGAATTGATGAATTCAGCCCGGCTGAAACTAAAAAGGACACCGCGCCATCACTGCCGGAAATTTTTGACGAGGTCAGCCGAGATCGCCTGAGCGCAGCGCGGAAAGTTCTTGCCTACTTGAGCTCGGGAGAGTCGCCGGCAGAATTCATTCAAGCCGCGCGGCGAATGGTTTTTCTGAAGGGCCGCGATTCCCACGACTACAAGTTCAGTTCCGCGGTGCTGGAAAATTACGCGCACCTCTCACCGGCCTGGCGAGACCGTTTCCTGGCCGCCAGTGTGTTCCATCTGCGTGGCTCCGGTGAACCGGACAATTCATTGGTCCAGCGCACGCGGACGGCATTGGGCGACTGACACATCCGGATTCGGTTCGAGAAATTCCCTGCCTCGTTGCACGGGTTCGACATATTCTTTCCGGTGCTTGGTGGGATAGACTAAGGTCACGAGGCTGGCTGGAAATGCTTCAAAGCGAATCTGCTTCCTTCGTGGTTTCAGCACAGGCTCAGATCAACATTTCAAAATAGACCAGCGGAACCTTGCGATAGACCGTCCGGCCCACTTCCCGAAAGCCGCACTTCCGATAGAATTCACCCGCACCCGCGGCGGCATCGTAGGCGTCCAGAAAGATGGCGTCTCCTGGCCATGGCTTCGCCAGTTTCACGGCTTCTGCCATGCAAAGCCGGCCGACGCCCTGACGTTGCAGGTCGGGGCTTACGGCCATGGAGGTGAGATAGATTGGCCGCGCGCAGGTGCTGAAATATTTTCGGTCAATCGCCCACGGTTTCCGAGTGCCCAGCGTCAACGAGGCAACGAGTTTGTCGCGCCTCCTTGCGACATAGACCGAAGAGATTTTCATGGCGTAGAGCACGCCCTTATCTGTGCCCGAGGAAGACCACGGGCCTTTGCCATAACGGGCGGTCAAATCTTCCGCAACGGCGCAACGCAGCGAGGCAATCGCCGTGGCATCTTCCGTCTTTGCGATTTCCAGTTTGATTGTCACGTCCGTCGGTGGCCGATTGGCGAACCGTCAGGCCGCGACATTATTTTGCGAGTGCTGGATTGTCCAGCGCACGCATGCAATCGGACTGCAATCGGAGCGTTGGAGGACACATTTACCATCCCGTGAACGCCCGGTGAAACGCACGGCATACATTAAACGTTGAATACCGGGCGGAGGCCCTTCACCATTCGCGCCGCACCGACAAGACCGTAAAACGATCCGCGTTTTAACATGAAGACACCGATCCTTCCGCCGTTTGATCATCAACCCAAGAAATACACCGGCCCCTCCGCCGACGAAGTGCTCGCGCAACGCAGGCAGTTCCTCAATCCCGGCATCTTCCTCTACTACAAAAAACCTGTCATGTTCGTGGAAGGGAAAATGCAATACCTCTGGGACGACGCGGGCAAGCGTTACTTGGACGGGTTGGGTGGCATCGTGACGATCAGCGTGGGCCATTGCCATCCGCATGTCTTGGCGGCGGCGAACCAGCAGAACGAAACGCTCCAGCACTCGACGACGATTTATTTGCACCCGAACATCGGCGCATTTGCCGAGAAGCTCGCGTCGAAAATGCCCGGCGACTTGAAAGTGTGTTACTTCGTCAATTCCGGTTCGGAGGCGAACGATCTCGCGCTGCTCATGGCACGCGCTTACACGCAGAACTACGACGTGATCGCGTTACGCAACGCGTATCACGGCGGCAACGCGTCGGGCATGGGCATGACCGCGCACAGCACGTGGAAATACAACGTGCCGCACAGTTTCGGCGTGCATCATGCCATCGCACCCTATCCGTATCGCGGGCCGTACGGCTACGACGACGCGGACGCGGGCCGCAAGTACGCCGACGACGTGAAGAATCTGATTGATTACGCCACCCCGGGAAAGGTCGCAGGCTTCGTGGCTGAGTCCATTCAGGGCGTCGGCGGGTTCGTGGAATTTCCGCAGGGTTATCTCAAGCACACTTACGAACACGTGCGCGCGGCGGGTGGCGTGTGCATCGCGGACGAAGTGCAAACCGGATTCGGTCGCACGGGCACGCATTTCTGGGGCTTCGAAACACAGGGCGTGATTCCCGACATCGTCACGATGGCGAAAGGCATTGGCAACGGTTGTCCGCTCGCGGCGGTGGTCACGACGCCGAAGATAGCGGCCTCAATGGTGGGGAAGGTTCACTTCAATACGTTCGGCGGCAATCCCGTTGTCAGCGCAATCGGCAAAGCCGTGCTCGAAGTGATCGAGAAGGAGAGGTTGCAGGAGAATTCGCTCAAGCAAGGCACGCGCATCAAGGCCGGCTTGGAAAAACTGAAGGCGAAATATCCGATCATCGGTGACGTGCGTGGCAAGGGGTTGATGCTCGGCGTCGAGATGGTGAAAGACCGCGCGACGAAAGAGCCCGCGAAGGCCGAGTGCGGCGAATTGCTGGAACGGGCGCGCGAAATGGGTCTGCTGCTGGGCAAGGGTGGTTTATGGGGTCAGACGATCCGCTTCGCGCCGCCCATGTGCATCACGGAAGCGGACGCGGATTTTATCATCGAGGTGTTGGACGCGGCGTTTGAGGGACTTTAAGGAAAGATCCAAGCTGAATCGCGCGACGCGGTTTGGTGATTGGCGCTTGAAGTCCCTTTGGAACCTGGAGACTGGAGGTTCAGTTCTCCTTGGCCTCGCGCCGACGGCGGAGTTGTTCTTCTGGGGTGAGTTCTTCCGGTTGTGCGGCCATCCCGCAGTATTCCCGCCAACGATTGCGGCAGTCGCCCAGGCCGATCCGCAGCAGGTAGCTGACGTTGATGCAATCCCGCGGGCCGATTCCCCCGCCGCCATCGCCGTTTTCCTGCGCGAACACGTTGGCCGAATGCACGGCGGCCAGAAGCGAAAATCCCCGGTCGTCGGATAGCCGCGGTTCGTGGTGCCAGGCGATGGCTTCGAGAATTCGCAGCGGTAATGCCCACGTGGCCATCAGGCAAGCGCCGACTTCCGCGTGGGTGGTTCCAAGGATTTCCATTTCCGCTTCGCGCTGGGAACACTTGCGGGCCGCTTGCGCGCGGCGGATGGATTCATATTTTTCCGGCACGTTCGCGGCCAGGACCAGTTTGCCGACGTCATGCAGCAGTCCCGCGGTAAAAGCCGCTTCCGCTGTGCGTCCATCGCGAGTTTCGGCCAGGGTGATGGCGCGGGCAAAGGCGCCAACCTGCACGCTGTGTCCCCAGAGCGGTTCAGGTGAGAAGCCGGGACACTTCGCGCCGCCATACTGTGAGAAAACTCCGGCCAGCAGAATCAACGAACGGATTCGTTCGGCGCCCAGGACCATCACAGCCTCGGTCGTATCCGTAACTTCGTGAGCCATTCCAAAAAACGCGGAATTCGCCACCTGAAGCAGCTTGGCGGACATGAGCGGGTCTTGCGCGATGAGCCGGGCAACCACCGCAATGGAGCCGTTGGGCGATTGTAACTCTTCGGTGACCTGGGTGTGCAGTCGCGGCGCCGTGGGCAATTTATGGAGCAATGGAAGCAGGCGTTTGATGTCCGGGTTGGCCATCCAATCCTGCAGCCGGGCGGTCCGCTTCAACACGGCGACCAGCGTGGACCCGTCGCAGTCTTCGGCCACCGGCGTGAATTTTGAATGGCTCCACGATGCCGAGGCGCCGCGTTCCCGGAGATTGCGGCGCACCAGCCAGATGGAACGGCCCGCGACCGATTCGAGTTTTTTCAAGTCCGCCGCGCTTTCGCTCACGTGACCATCCAGGATAAGCGCGTCAAAAGTACCGGCGGCCAACGCCGTCAAAGCATGGTCAATGTCTTACTCGCGACTGCACGACCAGTTTGGTTCGAGACAGCCGAGGTCCACACGAATCTGATGAAACCAATGGGGGTCTCCGCCAATGAACAATACCCGCCATCGGGGCGACTGGATTTCCTCGACGGGCGAAACTAAGCGTGACGCCGGGACTTCGGGAGTTCCCTTCGGCTGGATGAAGTTCTGAGGATTTTGTGGTGGCGGCAATACGGGGGGCAAGGCGCGTGCGTGCTCCGTCGCGTGTTTTGCGCCCGCCGTTTTTCTCCACAAATTAAGAACGCCCATAGCTTGCCGTCCGGCTTCCGCCGGCCACCCTGGTTGCTGGCTCGCTGCGAGAATCGCGCCAGCCCAAAGCCCGGATGCTGTGCCTATCGTTTCCCTGATCGGCGATTTAACCGGCAACTTGAGTCTTTTTCGCACTCACCACTCCCGTCAAGGGGGTCGCCCGCTATTCCTTCTTCTCCTTGTCTGCGTTCTTGCTTTCGTCGGCTTTGGCCGGGGCCTGCTTTGCCGCTTTGAGCACGTCGGTCGCCGGCAGAATGATCGAGGTCAATCCGTCGGGCCGGAAATTGAACATCCCCATGCCGCTCTTGCTGCTGACGGTGCGCATGACGAACACGCCCAGAATATTTCCGTCCAGCGCAAACGCCGGCGAACCGAGCGAGGTCGCCGTCATCGTGCTGTCGGGGATGTAAAACGTGCGCGGCTTTTGCACGACGGCGGTGACGCGCTCGACCGAGGCGGCGTAGGCGCGGCCGGCGGCATTGCCCAGCCGATTCAGCGTGATGACCTGGTCCAGGACCTGGGCTTGCGCGGCTTTGGTCAGGTCAATCGCCGCCATTGGGCTCGCGGGCTTGGTCTTGGGCCGGATGAAAGCCAGGTCCAGGTCTTTGTCGCGCAAGACCACCTCGGCGGGCAACTCCGTGCCGTCGTCCAACAGAATTTTCACGTCAGTCAATTCCGACTCCATTTTGAACTGCGCCTCCTCGTCGGCCATGCCGGCCATCATGGTTTCGTACATGGCGCTGGGGTCGCAGGCTGAGAGGGCCAGCACGGTGAGCCCCGAAGGGTCCACCACCGTTCCGGTGATGTCCTGCTTGGTTTCGCGCGAGGGCGAGCCTTGGCCTGGCATGGAAAAAGTTGTTTTCTGCACAATCTGAACCGTGACGACCGTGCGTTGATTCTTCTTAAAAATTTCCCGGCCTTTGTCACCCAGTTCGTCGGCGATGCACGGCGTGATTAAACCGGTAGCCAGCAGGGCGGCGGCCACAGAATTTGAAATGAGTCTCATGGGTTTCCTTTTTTGGTTGGTGGTCAATTCTTCCAGTCCGGCTCCAATTCCAGAAACGCAGTGTGGATGCCGCGTTTGACTTTCATCACCACGACGCCGGGTTTGCTGGCGGTGATTTGTTCCATCTTCCGGCGGAGAACCTCCACGTCGTTCATGGCCTGGCCATCCACTTCCAGAATCAGATCGCCAACGTAAAGCGAGCCAAGCTCCGCCCAACTGCCGGATTTCACATCTTCGACGAGCGCGCCGCGTTGGTCGGGAGACCACCGCCGCTCGGCGGTGTCGAAGAAGGACACGTCGCGCGTCGTGAATTCAAACTCGTCGTTGCGGTACTTCTTCATCTCCCGCTGCAACCGCGGCGAGCGGGCGAGTTCCACCGGGATTTTCTGCTCCGCTTTGCCGCGCAGCACGGTCAACTCCACACTTTTGCCGACGTCGTACTGCCGAATCAACGTGCTCAACTCGTCTTCATGCTCGGGGCCAGCGGCCGTCAGCTTTTCGCCATCCAGCGCGGTGATAAAATCGCCCGCCTTGATCCCGGCCTTCTCAGCCGTGGTTTCCGGAAATACGCGTGTGACATAAAAGCCCCGCAGCGAAGGCTGGCCCAGTTGTTTTGCGATCTCGCGGCTGATGACGTGCGTCTCGATCGGCAGCCACGCCTTGGTGACTTCGAGGCCCGGGTCCTTCAACTCCTGATTGCCCAGTTTCACCACGGCCAGATAACGCGCCGCCTTGCGCTCGAACGTCGCCACGACCGGTACCAGCTCGGACTTGCCGTCGGTCAATTGCCGGGTCAGGTCACGAAGTCCCTCCACGCTTTTCACCGGCGTACCGTTGACTTCGATGAGGACGTCGCCCGGGGCCATGGATGGCTTGGCATCGCCTGCCGGACCGCCCGGACGCACCGAGGTCACCAGCGCGCCATCCAGGGTGTCGCGCTTCATTTCTTTCGCCAGCAGGAAAGAAAGGTTGCGCGCCGTAATTCCCCAGAGCTTGAGTTCGTGCTGTTTCGGGTAAACTTCACCCCGTTCCTCCGGCACGACCTCGAGCTTGATCTCCTTGCCATCCCGCTTGACGAGCGCGGGCGCGGGCTTGCCAATGGGCAAGCCGGAAGACAGCCGCATGAAATCCGGCATTTGCTCATCGTAACGAATATCAATCGCCTCGTTGGCCAGGCGCAAAAGCAAATCACCGGCTTTGAATCCCGCCTTGTCCGCGGGTGAATTCTCGATGACGCCGCTGATCAACACGCCGCGTTCATTTGTCCAGCCCTTGAACAGCGGCTGCACGTCCACGCCCAGCCAGCTTCGTTGAACCTTGCCCTTGGTCATGAGCTGGTCGGCGACGCTCTTGGCGAGATTGCCGGGGATCGCCCCGCCCAGGCCGTAACTGATTTCGTTGATGCCAATGATCTGGCCGCGCAAATTCACGAGCGGGCCGCCCGAGTTGCCGCCGTAAATTGGCGCGTCGTGCCCGATCCACCGGACGAGGCCGCCAACGTCCTCGCCATCGAGAGTCATGCGCGCACCAGGTCCAAAAAAACGCGGCATGATCATTTCGGTATTGCTGATGATGCCCAGTGTCACCGATTGCGACAGCGCCATCGGGCTGCCCATCGCCAGCACGTAATCACCCACGCGCATTTTGGCGGAATCGCCAAAGCCGACCGTGGAGAATTTGCGCGGCTTTGTGGGCTTGAGCTTAAGAACCGAAATATCCGTGAGCGCGTCCGTGCCGATCAGGTCTGCCTCGATCTCTTCGCGATTCCACAACGTGCAAAACATTCGCGTGCCGTGGCCGGCCACGTGATGGTTGGTGACCAAGTAGCCGTCCTCGGTGATGATCGCGCCGCTGCCCACGGATTGCATTTTGATTTCGCGGCCCTCCGCAAATTCCGTGGACACCACGCGAATGCGAACCAGCGCGGGACGGACCTTGTCAATGGCGGCATCCACGGCGGGCCGCAGATTTTTCGCGACTTCCGCCGCCTCCAAGGTGCGGCACTCAAACAGGCTCGCGCACAACAGCAAGCACAGCAGCGCCGGAAATCCGAAGGTAAGAAAGCGAATAAGGCGGATCATGTGGTGCGCATCTTTTACTTTGAACACCCGGCGCGCAAGCCGAATTGCTTTCGCGTTTACCCGATCAACTGTGTTTTCCTTTGACAACGCAGTGCAAAGAATGTGGCATGGCCCGGCAGCGAGACAGAAAACCATTCTCGAAGGTCCATGAAAAAATTCAACGTCGGCATCGTTGGCTACGGCTGGGCGGCAACGGCGCACATTCCCGCCATCAACGCGTCAACGTTTGCCCAGGTCGCCGCCGTTTGCTCGACGCGCCCGCTCGATGCCGCCGAACTCAGCGACCAATACGGCAGCCACATCACGGTCCATAACGATCTGGACAAGATGCTCGCCAATCCGGGCATCCACGCGGTTTCGATTTGCAGCTACCCGGCCCAACACGCGTTGCAGGCCGTCAAAGCCGCCAAAGCCGGCAAGCATCTCATTCTTGAAAAACCTCTTTGCCTCTCTTTGAAAGACCTGCGCGCGATTCAGAAAGTTGTGAAACAGGCGCGGGTGAAAACGTGCGTCTGCTTTGAGGTGCGCTTCTCCAGCCAGTTCCTCACGACCAAAGCCGTGATTGATTCGGGCGTGCTCGGCAGAATCCACTACGGCGAAGTGGATTATTTTCACGGCATCGGGCCTTGGTATGGCCAGTTCCGCTGGAATGTGCGCAAGGATTCCGGCGGCAGTTCGCTGCTTTCAGCCGGTTGCCACGCGCTCGACGCGTTGCTGCTGTGCATGGGCGGCGAGGTGGAAAGTGTCGCCAGCTATGCTACCAACTCGGCAAACGCGGACCTCAAGAAATATGAGTATCCCTCCACCAGCGTGACGATTTTGAAATTCAAGGATGGCCGCGTGGGGAAAGTCGCTTCCAGCATTGATTGCCTCCAGCCCTACTACTTCCACACGCACCTGATTGGCAGCGAAGGAAGCCTGCTGGACAACAAATTCCACTCGAACAAACTGGGCGTGAACAAACACAAGTGGAGCGAGCTGTCGCTCAAGCTCACCGATTCGGGTGACGTGTCCGATCACCCGTATCAGACGCAGTTCGAAGCATTCTTCAATGCACTGGCCGGGGGCAAGGACATGCCGTTGACCTCGCTGGACGACGCGGCAAAAACGCACGAAGTCATTTTTGCGGCAGACAAATCTGCGGAACTCGGCAGGCCCGTGAAACTATCGGAGATGAAATAACCACAGATGCGTTTCCTGTTATGCATCCGAGGCCATTTGTGCTCATCCGTGGTTGAAATATGAAAACGGCCATCGCCATCGGCGCACACCCGGACGACATCGAATTTTACATGGCCGGAACGCTCTTGCTGCTCAAACGCGCTGGGTACGAAATCCATTACCTGAACATCGCCAATGGATGTTGTGGCAGTCAGAAATACAACGCACGCCAACTTGCGCGCATCCGGCTCGCTGAAGCCCGGCGCGCAGCAAAAATCCTTGGCGCCCATTTTCATCCGCCGCTGTGCAATGACATGGAGATCGTTTACGATCTGAAGTTGGCGCGCCGCGTCGCTGCGTTGATTCGTGACGTGAAGCCAAATGTCGTTCTCACCCATCCGCCGGTGGATTACATGGAAGATCACACCAACACCTGCCGGCTCGTGGTCACCGCCGCGTTTGCGCACGCCATGCCGAATTTCCGTTCGATTCCGCCGCGCCCAACTGCCGACTACGACTTGACGGTTTATCACTGCATCCCGCACAGCCTGCGCGATCCCATGCGTCGTCTCGTCGTTCCCGAGATTTTTGTGAACACAACTTCCGTCCAAGCCGTGAAACACGACGCACTGAAGGAACACAAAAGTCAGCAGGACTGGCTGGTCGTCACCCAGGGAATGAATTCATTCATCGCAAAGGCCGATGAGGACGGGCGATTGGTGGGCCGACTCTCAAGAAAGTTCATGTTCGCCGAAGGTTGGTGTCGGCATCTGCATTATGGCTTCAGCGCGAAGGATGTGGACCCGCTGCACGAGGCGTTGGGGAAGGATTACTTGGTAAACAAGGCTTACGGGAGACCGAAGATTGCAGCAGCGTAAATCGTGTCGGCCGGATGCGGCGAATTGGGAACACTACGGCCATGCTGCGTCGCGGTAACGACTACCGTTCACCGGCAGTCTTCAGCGGATCCCAAAACCGGGAATTCACGAGTGCCAGGGGACTGCCGGAGTAAGGGTCCCTCGGCGGATTGATTTGCTTGTCTTTCCGCGCTTCGGAATGCCCGTCCACGAACGCAACCACGCCCGTCTGCCGGTGTCGCCGCTGTTCGATTCCCTCGTAGCCACCACCGCTGAATTGAGGTTCCATGCAAGCTGCCGGCCACCACAAACTGCTGCTCCATTGGTTGGCAATCGTCGGTCGCGCGTCGCCCGCAAACAGGTTGTCGGCTGGAGATTTTACCGCCGTTCGCTTGAACTGGACCGGCGATTGAAACGTGAATGGTCCCGGGAGGCTGAGAGTTGCGACCGTGTAAGGATGCCGCCCGAGAAACCAACCGTTGTAACCGTAACCAACCCGGTGGCAGTCGAAGGCCCAGTCCCAATTCAAGCTCGGATCATTGATCCGGCCTTTTATGGCAGGGCAACGAAACGAGTTACTGAGGTTTCGTGCATAACCAATGATCGCCGTTCCCCACCAATTCGTGCGCGCGGTGACTTCATTGTCTCCCTCGTTCTGATTGCGGTGCGCCGGGAAAGTGTCTTTGTTGTCATCCGTGTACATCTGCATGTACACGCCGATTTGCCGCATGTTGTTCAGGCAAGACGTGCGATCCGCCTTTGCCTTCGCCTTCGCCAGCGCCGGGAGCAACATGGCCGCCAGGATGGCAATGATGGCGATGACCACCAACAGCTCGATAAGAGTAAAGCCGGGCACAATCGTGCGCTCAAATTTGGGGCGGTGCAGCTTCATGGCTTTGTCTGGGTTCACGTTGGTAACACTGGCGAGCCGGAATTGAAAATGAATTCTTTGGGATGAACCATGGCGGGTCGAAACCGGTGGGCGGAAATTTTCAGTTGAAATTCCGGGCCGCGCACTGAAACTCGCGGAACGGTGCCGCCGCGAATTTTCCGCATTTGGAAGTTCGCTGCGGTTGATCAACCAACAACGCAACCATGCCACGCAAACTCAGCGCCATTTCACCCGATTGGTGGGACTACACCACGCTCGACGATGACATCATCCGCGACGCTGCCGCTCTCACGCCGAAAAGAATGCTCAAGCTTGCGCGGCCCGGCTTCAAAGTCGTGATATATGACACTCTCGAAGATTTTTATTTGGCTGAAGCGCTCGAATACATCACTACTTGGAAACAATCCACGCCTGACAATCCCGTCGGCATCTGTGGGCCAATCGGACCGACCGAGCAGTTGCCGCTCGTAGCGCGTATCGTCAACGAACTGAACCTGAACGTTCGCTCTGCACATTTCTGGGGCATGGACGAGTGGTTTCTCGATGGCAAGGAAGCGCCCGTCACGCACCCCTTGTCGTTCGAGAAGGCGGATCGCGAGATGTGCTTCAGCCGCATTCGCAAGGAACTTGTGATGCCGGACGCTAACCTGCATTTTCCGAAGGGCAACACCATCGCGTATCGCAAAAGCTGGGACGCCGGCGTGCGTTGTGCCGTGATGCAAGGCGGCCAGGGCGACGTGAAGCATTGGGCCTTCAACGATCCGCCCAAGCGCGCAGGCAAATACAAAAACGCGCCGCCATCGCCCGCCGAGTATCGCAAACTCACGACGCGAGTCGTGGATTTACACCCGCTAACCGTTGCGCAAAACGCGCGCACGTCCGGCGGCGGCAACATCTCGCTCGTGCCGACCAAGGCAATTTCCGTTGGGCCGGTCGAGACGTGGAAGGCGGAAAAAGTTTCGATCTGGCACGCGGGCAATCACGACAATCCTTTTGGCCAACGCCTCACGTGCCTGATGATCGCGAAGAAAACTCCTGACGCAGCCGTCCCGATGTCCTTGTTGGCGGATCATCCGAATGTGCAGTTCAATTACTACAGGAAAGGAATCGGGACGTGTGATGTGGAGATGCATTAAGCGCTCGTTCGAATATGCTGTGAGCTCCTTGCGAACAATGTTTCGTTGTGCGCGAGACCGCAGCCGATACTTTGAGGCGACAAATGGCTGCCAAATACTGGCATCGCCTGTCCCACGAGTCTGACCTTTGGCAAAAGGGTCTGACGCGCGTGGCTGGCGTGGACGAGGCGGGTTGCGGCCCGCTGGCGGGACCTGTCGTTGCCGCGGCAGTCGTGTTTCCATGCTCATGGCTGCAAACTGGCTTGCCTTCAAAATTTCGCGGCTTGAACGATTCCAAGCAACTCGATGCCGAGGATCGCGAAAAATACTTCCAAATCATCTCCACTCACGCTGAGGTCCGTTATGCAATTGCGACGGTGGACGTGGAAATGATTGACCGCATCAACATTCGCCAGGCGGCGTGGCGCGCGATGCAGATGGCGCTCGATCAACTTGATCCCCCTCCCGAGCATGCGCTGATTGACGGCTTACGCATCCGCTGGCTCGCGTATCCGCAAACCGCTCTTGTGGACGGCGATTGCAAGAGCTACTCCATCGCCGCTGCCAGCGTACTCGCCAAGGTCACGCGCGACCGGATCATGTTGGAATGTGACGAAAAATTTCCCGCTTACGGCTTCGCGGAACATAAGGGCTACGGCACACCGCAGCATCTGGCCGCCATTGCCGCGCACGGACCCTGTGCCATACACCGACGTAGTTTCGCGCCGTTCAAACCAGTACAAGTCGAGTTGCTTTGAGTTCGTAGCCGCCCGTTCATGTCCGCAGCTATATGTTTTTCCGGAGCACGATTGCGAGATTGTCCGCCAGTCCAAATGTCGCGAGCACTTTTTCTGTAAGGCCGTAAGCCCACTTGACCGGCTTCATCCGCGACTTCTGCTTGTAGGCCGTCGTGCGCTTCAACAATTCGCCGCGCTCGGCATTCGTCACTTCGCGGCCGCCCCCGCGCCAGTCCTGCCAGATCACCACGGGATTGAAATGCGTGAATCGAATTTCCACCACGCTGAACCTGGCGGCGCAGAGACGGGAGAGCGTGGCGGAGTCGAAATAGTTCAAGTGCTGCGGATAAACGTAACGATACTTTGCGCCGAGCAGACGAACGGCGAGCGATTTCAAGTTAGGAACGAGAACGAAGCAAAACCCGTCAGGCTTGAGCAGCGAGTGCGCCTTCTCCAGAAAACGCTTGGGCTCGGCAAGATGTTCGGCGACGGCCCAAAACGTAATGGCCTCAAACTGGCGACCGCCAAAATGCTGCTCGAGAAAATTTCCACGGGCGACCGGTACGCCGCGCGACTCCGCGTAATCCAACGGCGCGCCGCTCACGTCTGTGCCGAGGGCTTCATGATCGTCTGGCCAGCGTTTTTTGAGTTGAAACAGGAACGCGCCCGAACCGCAGCCGACGTCCAGCACCGCGCCGCGCGTGCAGAATTCCCGGAATAATTTCATCTCACGCGCGAATCGCACGTCCGCGTAATCGCTTTCGAGTTTGGCGGGCGAGAGATAGTAATCTGCGCCCTCCGTGTCGTAGAATTCGCCGCTCGCCATGCCGGCCGGCGCGGGATTGGCGTAAACCATTCCGCAGTCAACACAGCGCACGATGCGCAGATCGCTTTTCTGCCAGTGCGGGGAAAATTCCGAGCCGCCGCAAACCGGACAGGAGCGATGGATCTGGTGCTGGTGCTTGCTCATACAAGGTGTCACCCGCTCCTATCATTAGCACCGGGCTTCAGCCCGGTGTTGGAGATCGGAGCGAGAGAAACCGTTTCAACGGTTTGGACTGCGCTGGAAAACCATTGAAATGGTTTTTGTTGTTTGCGCTCGCGCCACACCGGGCTGAAGCCCGGTGCTAATAAGATTCCGGAGGTGGATGCTGTGCGGTGTGAACAACAAATCATTGTCATTGTCTGCGTGCCGCTATAGAACCACGCGACACCAAGTTGCCACAACCGAAAAGCAAAACTCCATGCATGAATCTGAGAACGCGCTTAAAATCGCTCTTCACCAATGAAGAAGCGCCCGAGCACTTGCGGCGTGGCGAACTCGGCGAACGCGCGGCGAAGAAACATCTGCAGAAGCTCGGTCTGAAATTCCTCACCGCCAATTTCCGTTCCGCCCGTGGCGAGATTGATCTGGTGTTCCGTGACGACGATTGCCTCGTGTTCGTAGAAGTCAAAGCGCGTTCATCCGAAGACTGGACACGCCCTGCTGCTGCCGTGGACGCGCGCAAACGCCGCCTGCTCTCGCAAACCGGGCTGGATTATCTGAAGCTCCTAAAGAATCC
>CAZCZP010000085.1:9088-15033 GCA_964502895.1 uncultured Bifidobacteriaceae bacterium | reverse complement strand
GTGGACGAGGTGATTGTTCGCCAGACGCCGATTGCCACCAACCTGGCGGTCGAAATGATCGAAGACGCCTCAACCAATCTGGTGTTGCACGGAAGTGTTGGTGAAGGAGTCAAAACTTTTGTCGCACTCGCCGGACCGACCAACGGCGTACTCTCGCTGCTGGACACCAACACGGGCGCCGTGACATATGCGCCAAATACGAATTTCAATGGCCCAGACTTTTTTTCGTTCGCTGTGAGCGACGGCAGCCTGAGCGCGACTGGCGCGGTGAACATCACGGTGACGCCGGTGAACGACGCACCGGTCGCGACGAGCTTCGCGTTTGAAACCCCGGAAGACACGGCGGCAAACTTGACGTTGCTGGGGAGCGATGCGGAGGGTCCAGTGATTTTTTCCGTTCTGTCCGGGCCGACCAATGGTGTTCTTTCAGGTCTGAACTCCAACACCGGCACGGTGACCTACACGCCAGCGACTAATTACCACGGGCCCGATTCCATCACTTTTCAGGTAAGCGACGGCGCCTTTTCGGCGACAGGGATAGTGACCATCACGGTGACGCCGGTGAACGATTTGCCAGTGGCAACGAGTTTTGGTGTGCAAACGCAGGAGGACACGGGGATCAGCCTGACGTTGTTGGGCGGTGACGTGGAGAATGCTGTGACGTTCGCGATACTGACGGCTCCTACGAACGGCGTGCTTTCAAATCCTGACCCCGTTACGGGAGAAGTAAATTACTGGCCCGCCACCAACTACCATGGTCAGGACGCGTTCAGTTTCACGGTGAGCGACGGGTCGCTGACGGCCACCGGTCTGGTAAGCGTGACGGTGTTGCCCGTGAATGACCCGCCAACGGTTACGGATTTGGTCGTGGAACTTCTGCAAGGCACGGAAGCGAACTTGGTTCTGTCGGGCGGGGACGTTGAAGGGCCAGTGAGTTTTGCCATCGCCAGCAGCCCGGTCAACGGAGTGCTTTCAAATCTGAATGCCAGCACCGGCCTGGTGAAGTACCGGCCAGTGACGAACTATCATGGGCCCGACGCGTTTTCCTTCATAGTAAGCGACGGAGCATTGTCCGCGACGGGTCTGGTGAGCCTCACTGTAGTACCGCCGCTTGTCGGCTTCCACGGCGGAGTCGAAGTTGCCGGAAATATTGCGCTTGCCCCGGACGCTTATCGGTCGCTCGCCGCCTACGATCTTGCGGGGGGCACGAACCTCAGCCACGTGTGGACGCACATTGATGCGGGCCGGGCGCGTCGAATGGTGGTTCAAGGGCGTTATGCGTTTGTCGCGGGTGGACCTGAAGGCTTGATAAACATAGACCTGAGCGATCCGGATTTGTCAGTGGCCGAGGGCCAATTTCTAACGCGAGGTGAGTGTGTGGACGTTGTGCTTTCAGGGAACACAGCCTACGTGGCCGATTTGGGAACGGGAGTCATCGCGGTTGACGTGACTGATCCCCGTTACGTTCCGCGCATCGCCACGGTGTCAAGCAACGAAACCGCCTTGGCTTTGGGAATTGCCAGCAACCGGCTTTACGTCGCGGCCGGCCCAGCGGGATTGCGAATCTACGACGTGGATGATCCGTTGAATTCTGTTTTGCTTGCAACTCTGGCAACCACGGGAAGCGCGTCGCGCCTGCGCTTGCAATCAGGCTTTGCCTACGTCGCGTGCAGTGACGCTCGCCTGGAGATCATCAATGTTCAAAACCCGCAAGCTCCGGTTTTGGCGGGCAGCTACACCACGATTGGAAGCATCATAGACCTTGATGCGAGCGGGGATTTCGTTTTCCTCGCCAACACAAACGGGACGCTGGCGATGCTCTCGGTGAGCAACCCGGCCAGCCCGTTGTTGATTACCAACTACACCGTGCCGGGCGGCGCCAGTGGCGTGCGCGTGGTTGGAAATGTGGCTTACGTTCGTGATATGGCAGGACGCTTGACGAGCCTTGAATTGGCCGGACTTGCGCCCATGCCACCCCGTTTGCTGCGGCCGGTTGCGGACGTCGTCGGACTTTCGGGGCAGGAGGCCGTGTTCGAGGTGGACGTGGAGGGTTCGCCCGCGTTGTATTTTCAATGGTACAAAGACGGTGTCGTGCTCGCCGCAGATCCGCGGTTCGAGGGCGCGACCGGTCCGATTCTGAGAATCCAGGGGTTGTTGGAAACCGATGCCGGCGAATATTCGGTCGTGGTGACAAATGCAGTTGGCCAGGCGGCCAGTTCCAACGCCATTTTGACTGTGGTGATACCGGGGACGCCGTTACCTGAAGGAGACTTCAATCCCGAGGGCAGCACGGTTGGCGTCTGGACGGATGGGCGGTTCGCCTACGCGGCAACCGGCAATCAGGGCCTGCACGTGTTCGAGGTTTCGAATCCTCACTTTCCCGTGTTCGGTGGCAGTCTTGACACCGCGGGCGAGGCGACGATGGTCGAAATCCTCGGCAACTACGCCTTCGTTGCTGACGGTTCTGCTGGCGTTCAGATTGTCAGTCTCGTCAACCTGCCCCTTGTCTTTCCGGTCGGAAGTTTCGATACGCCGGGCACCGCACTCGGCCTTAACGTCGTTGCGGGGAACCTTTACGTTGCCGATGGTCAAGCGGGTCTGCGAATCATTGACGTCCGCGACCCGACGCAACCGGTGGATGCAGGCGCATTCGACACCCCGGGGTCTGCGCATTCAGTGCGCATCGTGGGAGGCTTGGCCTACGTGGCCGATGGCATCGCAGGCATGCAGATCGTCAATGTCACAAATCCTGCGAATCTATCGCTGGTGGGCAATTTCGACACCCCCGGAACGGCGCTTCGAGTGGAAGTGGTGGGTAACCGGGCATTCGTCGCGGATGGACCGAATGGGTTGCTGGTATTGGACATCAGCAACCCGGCAGCCCCGGCATTGCTCGGCCATTATCCCACGGCAGGACCGGTGATGAGCCTTGCGGTCGCGGATGGGTTGGCGCTTTTGGCCGCAGGAGTCGCCGGGCTCGAAGTGGTGAACGTATCGGACTCGACGAACATGTTTCAAATTGCTCGCATCGGCGCTTTGGGTGAAGCACGAGACGTAAAACTCGTTGGGAACACGGTTACAGTTGCGTGCGGCACAAACGGAGTCCGGCTGTTTTCGCTTTTCGGGATGGTGCCGGATGCGCCGGAAGTAATGTCCTCACCCGGAGATGAATATTTTCTGCCGGGACAGAGTGCGACGCTGCAGGTCACGGCGGGTGGGGCGGGTCCGCTCAGGTATCAGTGGTTTAAGAACGGACGGGCGATGTTCGCCAGCGCCAACAGCCAGGGCGTGATTTCGGATACGCTGCAACTGACCAACCTGACACTGGCTGACAGCGGCGAATACTCCTTGGTGGTGTGGAACGCCTGGAACTTGGTGGCCGGAATATCCGTGAATTTGCAGGTCGTTCCATTGGGCACGCCGGTACCGCGAACGAATTATTTCAACGGCGCTGATTTGTTGGACGTTCACGTATCGGGGCAAGTGGGATATGTCGCCAGCCGGCAGGGAAGTTTGCAGGTCATTGACTTTCGCGATTTGATGAGCGCGATTCCCGTCGGCAGTCATCCGACTTTTGGATTTGCGCAGCATTTGCAAATGCGCGGTCACCTTGTCTATGTCGCGGCTTGGGATGCGGGGCTTGAGATTTTCGACGTATCGCAACCGACCAACGTCGTGCGAGTGGGTCGCTGCGACACTCCCGGCCTTGCGACTGGCGTGGCCATCGCGAGTCAATTGGCGTATGTGGCGGACTATACCAATGGGTTGCAGGTTATTGACGTGCGGAATCCGAGCCAGCCTTTCTTGATTGGCAGAATCTCGACTCGCGGTCCTGCGCTCAAGGTACAGGTACGTTCCAACAAAGCCTACGTGGCAACTTCCGGAGCCGGTTTGGAATTATTCGATGTAAGTGATCCGCTGGGCATCGTTCGCCTGGGTTGGGTTGATACTCCGGGAGAGGCGGTAAATGTTGAGGTGAGGGAAACTCACGCCTACGTGTCCGACTACGACCAAGGTCTTCAGATTGTGGACATCAGCAACCCGCTTGTGCCCGCGTTGGTGGGTGAATACGCATCGCCGGGCGATATTTTTCACGTGCAGGTTATCAGCAACGTTGCGTACGCCGCCAAGGGCGTAAGAGGGATGGATGCTGTGGATACGAGCAATCCCGCGTTGCCGGCTTTGGCTTTGGCCGGGAAAGCCGGCGCCAGCGTTCGCGCGCTTCAAGTTTCCGGCAAACACGCTTTTCTCGCGGATCGCACCAGTGGTTTTGTGGTGGCTGAATTTCTCGGGATGCCGCCAGCACCGCCGCAGTTGTTCGAATCTCCCGAGAACGCGAGCCAGGTTGCGGGCAGTCGCGTGGTCTTGAGCGTGGCCGCGCGCGGCACTCCGCCCTTCGATTATCATTGGTTCAAGAACGGGGCCGAGTTGATCGCCGACGGACGAGTTCAGGGCGTGAGCGAACCGCATCTTCGCGTCAACAACCTCGCTGCGAACGATGCGGGTAATTATTTCGCCGTAGTGAGCAATCCGTACGGCGTCGTAACCAGCGCTGTGGCCAGCATGACAATTTCAACCGCGGCACCGCTCGTAGCTCCGGTGTTTGTAACGCATCCGGTGAGCCAGGCGGCGTCCCCGGGGGGAAGCGTGACGTTTCAGGCGTCCGTTTCCGGAAGCGATCCGCTGATGATGCGTTGGCATCTCAATGGCGAACCGCTGTTTGAGGACGGCCATTTCTCTGGCGTATCGGGCAATACTCTGGTGGTGACGAACGTTGATTTGTTGCAGGACGGCATCTATCAATTGAAAGCGTGGAATGCCGCAGGGTTGGCGATCAGTCAGCCCGCCGTGTTGGCTTTTATCGGCCCCCTCCAAAGTCAGATAAACAATGCACCCGCGGGGAGCGCTGTTTCGCTTGGCGCGGGAGTTTATGAAGAGAAACTGATCATCGCAAAAGACCTGACGCTGACTGGCGCCGGCCCGGGGGCGACTGCGCTGGATGCTTTGAGCCGGGGGACGCCGGTGACGATAAGCAACGGTGCGAATGTGACCATCACCGGGCTGACAATTCGCAATGGCCGCGGCGCGGCCAACGAGCCGGGTGGTGCGATCAAGAACTACGGACAGCTTTTGCTCCAAAACTGTGTGCTAACCAATAACGTCGCAGACATCGGCGGCGGCATCGCCAACCTCCAGGGCGCCAGAATAGTTTCCAGCACCATTGTCCACAACCGGTCTGCAACAACTGCGGGTGGCGTTTACAACGGCGGGAACGCGACGCTCGAAATTTCCGACTCCACCATCGAGGGTAATACAGCCAGTGTTGGTGGCGGCGTTTTTAATTCAGGCAACTTGTTCGCAACCAACTGCACGTTTGCGGCGAATCTGGCGGCGGGCACGTTTGAAGCGGGACTGGGTCATGGCGGCGGAATTTTTTCAACAGGAACCAGTTGGATTGTGAATTGCACGATCAGTGGCAACGGGGCGGTGGTACCGCCGGCGTCGCCTTCAGGGGGTGTGGGTGGAGCGCTATTCGCGCCGGCAGGCACGGTGGAGCTTCGCGCGGCCACCGTAGCCTTCAACTTTGCTTCGACGGCAGCCGGCGGGGTGCTCGCCGGATCTAATAGTCTCGTTCGCGCCCGCAACACGATTCTCGCAGCCAACGCCGCCGGCGATGTCGCGTCTGATTTCGACGGGCCGCTTCATTCTGGGGGGTTCAACCTCTTGCAAGCGACAGACGCGACTGTGGTTGATGGCGACACGGTGAACGACGTGTTCGGAGTTGATCCGTTGTTGGGGCCGTTGCAGAACAATGGCGGCGTAACTCACACGCACGCTTTGCGGTCGGGCAGCCCGGCAATTGACGCCGGCGCTTGCGGCGAACTGAGCACGGATCAGCGGGGCGTCATGCGGCCATTCGATATTCCCGTGGCGACCAATCGGGC
>CAZCZP010000085.1:3610-8988 GCA_964502895.1 uncultured Bifidobacteriaceae bacterium | reverse complement strand
CAATACACGTTTCCTTTCACCGTCAGCGACGTGGATACACCGGTCGAAGCGATCAGCATCCAAGTGCATTCGTCGAATCCGGCGGTAATTAATCCAGCAATGATTACCGTGACGGGCAGCAGGATGAACCGTCAACTGACCCTGGCGCACGTCCCAGGCGAACATGGCATCACCACGATCAGAGTCGTTGCCAGCGACGGATTGATGCTGACGACGAATGCATTCATCCTGGACGTGCGGGCGATTCCCCTTTCGCTCGCAGGATTAACGGTCGAAGATAAAGAGTACGATGGCGGAACGGCGGCGACCGTCAGCAGTTACGGCACGCTGGTCGGCGTACAGCCAGGCCACGATGTGACGCTGAACACATCGGGCGCGAGGGCAATCTTCGATACTCCAAACGTCGGCGCGAGCAAATCGGTGACAGTCGCCGACCTAGCCTTGATTGGTGCTGACGCGGCGAGTTACTCAATCGCGGACCAGATCACTACGGCAACCGTTTTGGCGAAAGCGCTCACCGCCATTGCCGATGACAAGATCCGCGGTTACGGGCAGACCAACCCCGTTCTCACAGTAACCTACAATGGATTTGCCAGCGGTGATGATGCGCGCGCACTTGACGATCAACCCGCAGCCGAAACCGTTGCGACGATTGACAGTCCGGCGGGTGTTTACGCAATCACGGTCGTTGGCGGGCTGGATGGCAACTACCAGTTCATCCGCGTTGATGGCACGTTGACCATCACGAACGTACCGCCAGTGATCCTGTCCTTGACAAGCGCCGGTGACGGCCGCGTGGCAATAACGTGGAGCACAGTTTCCAACCAGACCTATCGCTTGCTCTACACTGACGATTTACAAAGCGGTAACTGGCTCAACCAGTTGCCCGATGTCACCGCGGTAGGTCCTACGGCGACCACCACCAACGCCGCCACCACGACGCGGCGATTCTATCGCGTAGTTCAGCTGCCATAAACTGAGAACTCCAAAACAACCATAATCAGCCTCGTCCCCACGGACGAAGCGCAGTCCGCCTGCGGCACCTGCTAGAGCTGTCAACGGACATCAGCCCTTTGTGAAAATGTGAACACAATTCCGGAGGGCTGAATTGTTTTGAGTTGCTGGTTATTTAAGGCAACGGCAACAGGGTTTCGGACTCGTGGTGTTGCACGGAAATTCCGCAAGACCGTGAGAATCCGTCAAGAATCCGTAGTTTCACCGATGCACGTTCCGTAATCAGAGGAAATGCACCGGTGATGCCACCGCGTATAATTCTGAGACGCATGCGGAAGCGAAACGGGGCCTGTCGAAGCCTGAACGTTTTCGTTTGAACACTTTGAAAAACAATCAGGAAACTCTCGTGCCCAAGGCTTACGTGGAAACGGACGATTATCCCAAGGACGAAAAATTCTGCTGGGGACAATTTTTCCGTTTCGGAGTTGGGGCAGAAGCAAAGTACAGAGATGTATCCAGGTGGTCGCTTTTCTCCCGATGTGCGGGTGTGTTAAAAAACTCGATTCGATCAGGGATTGCCCCGGGCGTGGAAACATCCTGACCCCGGTTGTGTGCTTTCCAAGTCGGAATAGAGTCGTTGGCGTTGCGTTGGTGTATCGGCGGGTTTCGGACTCGCACCTGATCGGCGCCTTTAGCCGCCCGTCACGACGGGCTGATTTGATTGCGCGGAATTAGGAACGTTGGTTTTACGAACATGCGACTCGTGAACATGAAACGAATCTTGGTCTTGACCATTGCGTCAATGGCGGTGGCGTTGAGTGGTCGCAACGCGGCGGCCGCCGACGTCACGAATACCATTACGCTGAACTACGACGCGTTGAGTCTCGCCAACGGCGACCCAATCCCGACGCCTTATCCCGGCATAACGGCTTCGGCGAGCGTGAATCACCTTGGGGTCGATGGCGGGGGGGCCGAGATGTTTGTGCCTGGAGGGGACGTCACTTTCCAGGGAAGTGGGTTCGGTAATTTGAACAATGTGGCCGTTGCGCCGACCGTGGCTCAACCGGCATTCGGGAAAATCATCATTCTGCCCGCCGATCCGACCAGTTACCTCCGCCTCATTTCATTCCGGGTGGCCACCAAGGATGACGGAGCTGGGGACGAAACGAGCGTCACTTTCTTTGTAAACAAATCGGATGGCACGCCGGTCAGGTCCTCGTTCGAGGACTTTATTCTTGGCGATGCCAATAATACCGTCCATACCCTTCACACTTTCGGCGGAACGCCCATCACTGGCACGGCGGGTCACGGATTCGAATTCTTCTGGCCTGCGCGCAACGGTCGGCTGGCTGTGGACGATTTCAAGTTCGAGGTTATCACTCCGTCCTCCATCAAAATGATCGTCACGCTCCCCGGCGAAACGTTTGTTTCGGGCAGTGGCAATTCGGGTACGCCGAACGGCCAATCAGCGGGTGTGCCGTTTACCATTACGCTGACTGCGGTGACGAACAACAATCTGAATCAGCCGGTGATAGACACGAGCTACAGCGGGAACAAGACCATTACCTATTCCGGCCCCGGCGGGACGCCTGTTTACACCACATCGGTGAATTTCGTAGCCGGCCAGGCAGCTTCCATACCCATTACGTTAAAGAAAGCCGAGACGACCACCATCAGTGCGACCGATGGAACGGTGACCAGCGTTCCGAGTTCGAACGTGACCGTTGCTGCGGGCGGGTTCACCAAACTGCAGGTCCTGCTGCCTGGTGAAACAGCGGCTCCGGGGACGGCCAGCGGCAAATCCAGCACGCCCGCGAATCAAAGTGTTGGTACTGCATTCAACGTAACCGTCAACGCGGTGGACGCGAATTGGAACCTGGTCGCCACGAACGACACCATTCACGTCACGACAACGGATCCCTCTGACACCCACCCGGCCGACAATGCCCTTTCCGGCGGGACCAGAAATTTCAGCATCACGCCAGCGACCGCGGGGGATTGGATCGTGAGTGCTTCCGATGTAACCACGCCGGCTATTTCCTCAGGCGATAGTTCACTCCTCACAGTGGTCGCGGCGAACGTCGTGTATCCTTACACGCTCACGTACGACGACCTTGGCGTCGCCAATAACGCTGCGGTTCCCGATCCTTATCCTGGAATAGCTGCCGCGACGGTGACGCATTTTGGTCGTGACCAAAACAACGTGCCCTTCGAAGACGTGCTCTTTGTGGATGGGATTGCCCCAAACCGCTACGGTGATTTGGTCAACGTGGCCAAGGGACCGTCGGGAACGCCAATAGCCGATCCAGCTTGGGGAGGAATCCGCATCGCGCCCAACTCGCCCAGCGACCATGTCCGCCTCATTTCTTTCAAGCTGGCATCTTTGGACGACGATGGTTTTGATGAAACCGTTGCCATCGCAGTTTACGATCCGGTTGGCGGGACCACGGACTATTTCATTGATACCGTGCCTGTTCCCGGGGATTTCAACAACTCAACCCACACCAACTTCGCTTTCCCGCCGATCTTCTTTTTCCCCCAAGGCCTTGGCGAAATCCCAGCCGGTCGGGAAGTTGCCCTCATCTGGTATGCGAAGAACGGGCGCGTTGCCATTGACGACGTCCAATTCGAAATTATTGGACCGGTTCCGCCTACGGCTCGGGCTGATTTCTACACGGTCCCTCTGGGTGGGACGACAAACGTATCTGCACCGGGAGTGTTGGGAAACGACTCGCTGGGCGGCGGCTCCGGGCCGCTCACCGCTTCCTTTCTGAACGGGCTGAACCTCGGTACGGTGACATTGACCAACAATGGCGGTTTTGCCTTTACCTCGACCAGCACCGGCGGAATGGGTGGGTTTACCTACCGGGCTAACGACGGTGGGGCCGTTTCCAGTCCCGCTGCGGCCTTGGTTTCCGTGCTACCGCCTGGCAGTCTGTTTTACGATGACTTTGCCCGGCCCGGCAACCTGAACGAACTGACTCCCTGGAAAGTCCTCAACGGTCCTTGGTCTGTAACCAATGGAATGTTGCTTGGAGCGACTAATGGCGTGGTCAATGGCGACGTTACCGGCACAAATCACCACGCGGATGTTTACGTGACGAACAGTTGGACCGATTACTCCGTCGAGGTGCGCGCGAGCGTCGCGACGAACGGTTACGGGTGGGCCGTTGGTGGTCGATTGAATCCAACCTCCGGGTCCTACTACGAAGTGTTCTTATACGCGAACTTCGCGCCTCCCGAGCAATGGCGGTTGAAGTTGACCAAGCACACGGTATGGGGGCCCAGCGGATGGGATGGCGCCAATCTGGCGAACCAACCGGATGTGCCGCTTATCGTGGACTCAATCAACCGTACGAACCCGCACACCATTAAGATGACCTTCATTGGCAACCGGATTCTGGTGGATTTCGACGGGGTGCAGAAGTTTGACGTGACGGACAATAATTTTCCACACAATGGCACGCCGGTTCCACCCTTCTTGAGCGGTGGGATATTGGTGGGATTGTACAACACCAATAATTCGGTGTTCAGGGTCGAGGATGTCATCGTCAGGTTGCTTGGACCGGTGGCAACGGATCAGCAGGTTGTCACTCCAGAAGATACTGCGACAAACCTGGTTCTTCAGGGCAGCATTGGGGCAGGGACGAAGACTTTCGGAATTCCCACTGGAGGCGGTCCCACCAACGGAACTCTGGGAGCTTTGAACGCCACAACCGGCGAAGTAACGTACACCCCGGATGCCGATTACTTCGGCCCCGACGCGTTCCGGTTTACTGTGAGCGACGGCACGTTGTACGCGACCGGTCTGGTCAGTATCACGGTCACCCCCGCGAATCAGCCGCCCGTTGTCGCGAACCCGATCCCAGGCCAATCCGCCACCTACGGGACGGCGTTCAGCTTCCAGTTCGCGCTGAACACTTTCTCAGACCCGAACGGTGACCCGCTGACTTATACCGCCTCGGGAATGCCGCTGAACATCACGTTCAATGGGCCAAGCCGCACTTTTTCCGGCACTCCGACTCAGGTAGGTACGTTCCCGGTGCAAGTAATCGCAAGCGACGGCGGTAGTCCAAACCTCACGGCAACCAATACTTTCAATATCACCGTGGGCAAAGCGACGCCGACGGCGACGCTGGCGGTGAACAACTCGCCGGTGACGTATGATGGGAATCCGAAAGCGGCAACGGTGGGGATCAGCGCTAGTTCGGTGCCGGGGGCGGTGGCGAATATTCTGACGGGTGGCGCGGCCACGCAGACTGGGGCCGGGACCTACGCGGTGACGGCGAACTTTGTGCCGACGGACACGGCCAATTACAACACGTTGGTGGGGTTGGGTGCGGGGAACTTCGTGATCAACAAGGCGACACCGACGGCGACGCTGGCGGTGAACAACTCGCCGGTGACGTATGATGGGAATCCGA
>CAZCZP010000085.1:0-3510 GCA_964502895.1 uncultured Bifidobacteriaceae bacterium | reverse complement strand
CCGACGGCGACGCTGGCGGTGAACAACTCGCCGGTGACGTATGATGGGAATCCGAAAGCGGCAACGGTGGGGATCAGCGCTAGTTCGGTGCCGGGGGCGGTGGCGAATATTCTGACGGGTGGCGCGGCCACGCAGACTGGGGCCGGGACCTACGCGGTGACGGCGAGTTTTGTGCCGACGGACACAGCCAATTACAACACGCTGGTCGGGTTGGGGGCGGGGAACTTCGTGATCAACAAGGCGCCTCTGACGGCGACCGGTATCACGGCCAATGACAAGGTGTACGATGGGACTACCGTTGCTACTCTGACCGGCGGCGCTCTACTGAATGGTGTTTTGGGAGACGATGTGGTCACGCTTTCGACTCCAATCTATGATAATTCCGTCAGCGACCTGTTCAGTCGCTTTGATCTTGAGGGGTTGGAAATCGGCGACGAAATCACTCTTGCGGGGCCGGCCAATCGCGTCTCGAAATTCTCGTTTGAATATTGGGCTCAAGGTCCCGGGGTCAATGCGGGAAACGTTCAAGTGGTGTTGCGATTCTATAAGAACGATGGTGCTGTCGTGCCTGGCGTAACGCCGGAAGCCCGTCGTCCGGGCACCGTGGTTTTCAAGAGCAAGCCGTTCCCCATCACTCCGACAGATCGGTCGGTATTGGTTTACACCGAGCAAGGCGATTTCACCAATGCCGCCGCTGCGGATGTTCTGTTAACCGAAATGCTTCCGACCAATTTCACCTGGTCTGTGCAGTTCATCGGACTTGGAGCGGGGGACTCCGCAGGCCTCGACCTCTATTCACCGCCCGCGATCGGTTCCAGCTACCCGGATTACTGGGAGTTTGATGGGAACAACTGGTCGCTGCTGACGTACTTTGACAATCCGCCTATTAATTTTGGCGCGCGCTTGGAGGCCACAATAACCGGAGCGTTCGCGGACAAAAACGTGGGTGCCGACAAGCTTGTTACGATTAGCGGGTTCGTGCTTAGCGGAGCTGACGCAGGCAACTACGTGTTGACGCAACCAACCGCCACCGCCGACATTACGCAAGCACCGCTGGTTGTAACCGCGGACAACAAGGCCCGGCTTTATGGTGCGGCCAACCCGCCATTGACCGCCACGATCACCGGCTTCGTGAACGGCGAGACGCTGGCGACGAGCGGCGTGGCGGGCAGCGCTGATTTGACGACGCCGGCCGTTCCGAGCAGTCCGCCCGGCAATTACCCCGTTACAGCAGCCCAAGGAACGCTGACAGCGTTGAATTACTCGTTCAGCTTTGTCCCGGGCGCGTTGTCGGTGACCAGCGGTGATTTTGATGGTGATGGAATTCCGGACGATGTCGAGTTTGCCTATGGCTTGAATCCCCAGAGTTCCGCCGACGCGACGTTGGATTCCGACGGCGACCGGCTGACCAATCTCCAGGAGTATTTGGCTGGAACAGATTTGACCAATTCATCGAGCGCATTGCGCATCACCACGATCGTAACCGAGGGCAACGACATTCGCGTTCATTTCACCAGCGTCGTGGGCAAGTCGTACCTGATTCAAAAGAATGACCAATATCCGAGTTCCGCGGGTTGGACGGATGTTGCGACCGGCATTGCTGGAAACGGCGGCGTTACCAACGTAGTCGATTCGGGCGCCAACAATCTGCCTGCGTCCAGCCGGCGGGTCTATCGAGTTACCGTCGCCGGCGTTTCTTCGGAGCCAGTCGGTTTCTGCAAAGTCGGGTTGACGGCCAATTCTGATACCCTGTTGTCCTTCCCTGTCACGCGACCGGAGTTTGCGGCCGGTCTGGTCGGGAGCGTGTCGGGAAGTCAGATACAAATCAACGGGCCGCCGGATTGGGCTGCGAACCAACTGGTTTACCAGACTGGCGTGCAGTCCAATACCTACTACTTGTTGATTCGAAGTGGAGCGCTGGAAGGACTGATTTACACGATCACGAACAATGGCCTGGATACCGTTACTGTTGATTCCAAGGGCGTTGATCTGGCTGGGCTCGGACTCGTTGCGGGTGAGCGTGTATCCATCATACCCTACTGGACCTTGGGAACAGCTTTGGCGAGTGGGAACGGGATTTACCCGAATACAAACCCGCTGCCGGTCAACAATCCCACGGAGGTCCTTTTGCCCGACTTGTCGGGAATCGGGAAGAATCTAAGCGCCAGCAAGACCTTCTATCATTGGCAGGGTGCGTGGCGTGCTTTTGGTGAAGGCAACGCGAACAAGGATGATTTCGTCCTCCTGCCCACCGCGTGCGTCATCGTACGGCATAACGTAGCCGGTGACACTGTCTGCACCGTGTCCGGAGCGGTAATCACCTCTAAGATCGCTGTGCCCCTGGCGATTTGGGCTTCGGGCCAGCAGGATAATTTCGTCGCCCTTCCCCGACCCACGCCCATCAGCCTCGACGATTCGGGCCTGATCAGCAGTGGCGCGTTCAGCGCGAGTTCATCGCCGCTCATTCACACTGACGAGTTGTTGGTTTTCGACGCTGCGCTCGCTGCCAAGAACAAGTCAGCCTCCAAGACCTACTACTACTTTAGCGGCGCATGGCGTGAACAGAGTGCTGGTTTGGCGAATTTGGGAGGCGTCCAAGTGTTCACGCCCGGCACCGCCGTAATCATCCGCAAAGCCGCCGGCGCGGTTTCGCCTCCTCTTTGGATCAACTCTCCTCCGGCTAATTGAGATGAAACGTAATTGCACTGGCGTACCCATGAAAACTTTGTGTTCTCTCGCCTTGATCCTGTTCGTTGCGACCAAGGCGTTCGCGACTGTCACTTTCAACATTAGCGCCGGCAACCTCAACAACGCCGCCGGTACCCCCATGCCGACTACCGGATTGGTCCTGTTGGTCGCAAGCACCAATGACAGTGTTTTTGCGGGGCCGACGTTTGACTCGTTTGTCAGCGGCGATGATGTAGTCATAGACCGATGGGACCTGTCCGCATTGGGCATCCCAGGCTTGTTGCTAGAAAGCACCGGACCACTCTCTTTGAGCGGTGGCTGGAATTCTGGCGACCCTCTGAGGCTCTACTGGTTTCCCACGCTCACGATCAGCGCCACCAAACCGGATGCCGCGGGCATTCCTTACGGCACATATCGGACGGATGCGACCATTGATGGCGGAGACCCGTGGACCACGCCGGCCGACGGCGCCACCATCGCGTTGAAATTCCTGACCACGAGTGCTGGAGGAACTACAAATCCAGACTCTGCGGGCAACGCTGCCAACACGGTCGCCAAAGCTCCAGCAACGGTGACTCTCTCTGGCCTTAACCCTACCTACGACGGAACCGGCAAGAGTGCGACTGCTACCACCGTTCCTGTTGGGCTTACAGTGAACTTTACCTACAACGGGAGCGCAACCGCACCAAGAAATGCCGGAACCTACGAAGTCATTGGGACCATCAATGATCCGAATTATGTTGGCAGCGCTACAAATACAATGACCATTGCTCCGCTGCCGATCACCGTCACGGCGGTGAGCGCGACCAAGGTGTATGACGG
>CAZCZP010000084.1:0-15075 GCA_964502895.1 uncultured Bifidobacteriaceae bacterium | reverse complement strand
GCAGGACGGGAGTTTTCTTAACCTTGCGTTTGAACTTTTTCAGATTCTCCTCCGCAACCGCTTCGTCCATTTTGTTGGCCACGACGTAACGCGGTTTTTCCAGCAACGCTTCATCGTAAAGCTCCAGTTCCTTGAGCAACGCTTTGTAGTCGTCCCAAGGTTCGCGGTTGTCCGTGCCGGCCATGTCGAGCAGCAGGACCAGAATTTTGCAGCGCTGAATGTGGCGCAGAAATGCGTGGCCGAGACCGACGTTTTGGTGCGCGCCTTCGATCAAGCCGGGCACGTCGCAAACCACGAGACGCTTGAAGTCCGAATATTCCACGATGCCGATTTGTGGATGCAGTGTGGTGAATGGGTACGGCGCAACCTTTGGTCGCGCGCGGGAGATCGCCGTGAGCAAGGTGGATTTGCCCGCGTTTGGATAGCCGACCAGGCCCACGTCCGCGATGAGGCGCAACTCCAGCAAATAATTGCCTTCGTCGCCTGGCTCGCCCGGCTGTGCGAATCGCGGCGTCTGCCGGCGTGCGGTGGCGAAGTTGCGATTGCCCAGCCCACCGCGTCCGCCTTTGCATAGAACGAATTGCTGGCCATGCTCGGTCAGATCGGCGACAAGTTCGCGTTCGCCGGCAGCTTCGACACCGGCAATGCTATCCTCGGCGGAGAGGTCAATTTCTTGCGCGGCACCACTGCCGGCAGAGACGCGGATCACTGGACGCTTCGCGGTGCTGCTGCGGATGAGGGGTTTCTCATCGTCTGCCTCGGAGACATCTGTCTGTGTCGCGGATTCGCCTGCCGGCAATCGCCACACGATTGTGCCGCAAGGGACTTTCACGATGAGGTCCTTTCCCGCGTGGCCGTCCATCCCTTTGCCCATGCCGGCTTCGCCCGGTTGTGCGATCAACTTTGGCACGTAATATTGGGCGATGAGATTGTTCAGGTCGTGATCCGCCTGGAGAATGACGCTCCCGCCGCGCCCGCCGTTGCCACCGCTCGGGCCGCCTTTCGGGATGTAGGCTTCGCGATGGAACGCAACGCAGCCTTTGCCGCCATGTCCCGCGCGCGCGTAGATTTTGATTTCGTCTATGAACATCCAAAAAGTTCTTACTCTTGATCTTCTTCGTAATCCCTCCGCCCCGGACAGATTAAGAGTAAGATCAAGAGAACAAAAAAGGCGAGGCCGAAGCCCCGCCTATGAAATTGATTCGCAACGCTAGTTCTTGGCGGGTTCGGCCACGACGTTGACGCGCCGGCCGTTCTTGTCGAACTTCACTTTGCCATTCACCAGGGCGAAGAGCGTCCAGTCGCGGCCCGTGCCAACGTTCTGGCCGGCCACGAACTTCGTGCCACGCTGCCGCACAATAATGCTGCCGGCGGTGACCGTTTCGCTGCCATACGCCTTCACGCCTAGACGTTTGCTGACGCTGTCGCGCCCGTTGCGGACGCTGCCTTGACCTTTTTTATGTGCCATACAGAGAGTTGAGAGTTGATGGTTGAGAGTTGAGGCTTACGTCTTGATTTCTTTCACCTTCACCACAGTCAATTCCTGGCGGTGGCCGATGGTCTTGTGATAGCCCTTGCGGCGTTTCATCTTGAAGGTGAGTTTTTTTTCGCCGCGCTTGTGCGCGACGACGTCGGCCTCGACGGTTGCGCCAGTGACAGTGGGCGCGCCCACCGTGACTTTGCCATCGGCATTCACCAGCAACACGCGATCAAATGTCACGGTTTTGCCGGCCTCGATTGGCAGGCGTTCGATTTCCAGCGTATCGCCTGCGGCAACACGGTATTGTTTGCTTCCAGTTTCAAGAACAGCGTACATAGATTCTTCCCAAAGGGGCGCAGATAAAACCAGAAGCGCGCGTGGCTGTCAACGCCGGAATTGGGAATTTGGGCTTGCCTGCGGGCGATGCCAAACGAGAATCGGCTGCGTGAAAACCTGCTTCGCTCAACAGATTACGGAGTTTTCGGGACGCGGCGGACTTGTGCGAGTCGCTGCCCGGCTAACAACGAGTTTTTCCTGTGTTACGCTGGCTCTCCTGTGCGGATGTTCCACGTTCAATAGCGATTGGAAAAAGGCCGCGCAGCAACCGACCGCCGCGGCTTCAATCGAAGGCCGGTGGGACGGAAAATGGCTAAGCGATGTCAACGGACATACGGGCAGACTGCGGTGCTTACTTTCCCGCGAAACTGATAACCGTTATCAAGCCCGCTTTCGTGCGACTTATTGGAAAGTGTTTCGCTTCAGCTACGCCGTGCCACTTCAGTTCGAGCAGCGCGATGGCGTGTGGCAGTTCACTGGCGAGGAGAACCTGGGCAAGATGGCAGGCGGTGTTTATCGCTACGAAGGCCACGTGTCGCCGACGAATTTTTTCTCGACCTACCAATCGAAGTACGACCACGGCACGTTTCAAATGCGGCGACCGGAATGAAGACCGACTCGGTGAAAGATTTCCTGTTGGACCAATTGCAGCTTGCCGGCGGCTTGGAATGCCGGAGCATGTTCGGCGGCTACGGCCTTTACTCGAACGGAAAAATCTTCGGCATCGTTTTCAAAGGCCGGCTTTACTTCAAGACGAATGCGGCGACGCGTTCGACTTATGAACTGCGCGGCATGAAGCCGTTCCGTCCAAACGTGCGACAACGGCTCAAGTCCTATTATGAAGTCCCGGCCGACGTCATCGAAGACGCGCCAACGCTGACCGATTGGGCCAAAGGAGCGATTGAAATGGCCACCGACTGATTTATGACATCAACCAAGACAAGTTTTCTCGTCGGGACTCTGCTGTTGGCAGGATTCATATCGAGCGCGAGCGCGCAGGAATCGAAACCCGCGGCCACGCTCGAAGAATTGCAGCAACGACTGGCCGATCACGTTTCGCAACCGCACTTTGCCGCCGGCTCATTCGGCGTGAAGATCGTCTCGCTCGAAAGCGGCAAAACACTTTTCGAGCGTGATTCGGAAAAACTGTTCAGCCCCGCCTCCAACTCCAAGCTCTACACGGTCGCGCTGGCTCTGGATCAACTCGGTGGCGATTATCGCATCAAGACATCCCTTTACGCCAACGCAAGACCCGACCGGCGTGGCACGCTCAAAGGCAATTTGATCATTTACGGCCGTGGCGATCCGACCATCAACACCCGTTTGAACGGCGGGGATATTTTCAAGGCGTTGCAACCGCTCGTTGCTGCCCTCACCAACGCCGGCGTCAAACGTATCACCGGCGACCTCATTGGTGACGAAAGTTTTTTTCGTGGCAATCCCTATGGCTCCGGCTGGGACTGTGATGATTTGCAGTATTACTACGGCGCGGAAATTTCGGCGCTGACCCTCAACGATAATGTCCTTCAGCTTGCGGTAAAGCCTGGAGAACGCGAGGGCGCTGCTTGCAAACTCACGCTCTTGCCCGCGACTTCGCATCTCGTTTTGAGCAACCGCACGCGAACGATTGCCGCAGGTGGTCGGCGTGACATTAACTTGCACCGCCCGCTCGGAGAGAACGTCGTTTACGTTTCCGGCCAACTGCCGCTCGAGGACGCGGGCTACACGGGTGACGCCACATTGCACAACCCGGCCGGTCTATTCGTTGCGTTCTTCAAGGAAGCCCTCGCGCGGCACGGAATCAAAGTGCGTGGAAAGTTGCGCACCTTCAACTGGCTTGACCGGCAGGTCGCATCGTTTGACCCGGACAAATTCGTGGAGCTTGGCTCAATTGAATCGCCCCCCATGCGCGACATTGCTCGCGAAATTCAGAAGCCTTCACAAAATCTCTATACCGATTTGATCCTGGCGCACATCGGGTCGCTGGCTTTGGCGACGAACAAGTCGTCCATGGCCACTTCCGAAGACGCAGGCATCCGGCAACTTTACGCGTTTCTTGGCAAGGCCGGCATCCCGCGCGGCGATGTGCAATTTGAGGAAGGCTCAGGCCTCTCGCGCAACAATCTTACGACGCCAAATGCCACCATCGCGTTGCTGCAATACATGAGCCGGCATGCGGAAGCGGAAGCCTATCTGAACGCGCTACCAGTTGCGGGAGTGGACGGCACGCTGCGGAATCGGATGAAGGACACGCCTGCGGCCGGCAACGTCCGCGCGAAGACCGGCACGCTGCGTTGGGCCAACTCGCTTTCCGGCCAAGTGACCACGGCGGCCGGCGAGCGTTTGATTTTTTCCATCATGCTCAACCGTTATGTTGCGGGAACGAATCCGCCGGGACGTGGCGAAATTGATAAGATTGCGGTGATGCTGGCGGAGTTTGCCGGGCGCAGCGACAAGTAACAACGTTCGCTCAGGTGGCGCATCGGTGGTGACACCACTCGCCAACTCCATCGACAAGTGATTTGAAGGGTTCCCACATTTGTAACAATCGCGCGTGACATTTCCCTTTTGCTTCGCCAAGCGTTTGCCTAGATTCGGGCCATGTCAGAGATCGTCAAGTTTGTGAACAACGGTGCGACGAGCATCACGCCCGCCATTGCCGAAAAGGTGTTGCGCCAGCTTCCGCAGTGGAAATTGGAATTCACCCAGATCAGCGCGCCGCTGTTTCCGCACCTGGTGGATCAACTGGAATTTCTTGCCGACGCCGTCGAGGACGCCGTCGAGGGTGCTTACAAGGAACTGCCTTATAGCGCGATCGCCCAGGCGGTATTCGCGCTGGTGTATTCACACAAGAAAGTTGGCGTCATTCCCGACAGCATTTTGAATCTTGGCTACGCGGACGATTCCAGTGTTGTGCGCGCTGTGCTCATCCAGAACGAGAAGGCTTTCGCGATTTACGCGGGGACGCAGGGTCGCGATTGGCAGCGGATCACCAGCCAGCCGTAGAGTAATCCTCTCCTCTGCGCCATTACGGCGGTGGTGACGTGCCCTTTGAATTTGCGGCGCGGTAGCTCTTCCGAATCAACTTCGTGTCGGCTGGGCGAAATTCCTGCTGGTTTGAGGACCAGATGGTATTCGAAACACCGGGTCGCGCGAACCTCTCGATCAGCCCTCAGTCGTCCGCCGCGGTGTCCGTAAAGATCGCGAGTTCGATTTTCTTGCGTGAGAACGCGGCCCCTGCGTCTGCGCCGCACACCGCGTCGTGGATTCGTGTGAGGCAGGCTTCGATCCACGGACGGTTGGCCCGGCGGAAGCGGCGGATGGTGTTTTGATCGGGCAATATGTTTGCGCAAATGTAGCGGACCCCCAGATCATTCTCGCATGCCCATTCGATGTCCTCCGATCCGTGGATGCCCGAGGCGTAACAATAAGCCAGCAACGTGAGCAACATCTTTGGACTTGGCGTGTGCTCTCGAATTTTCTCGGGGCGGGGCAAACCTTCCCCGACGAACTGAGCGGCTTCCAGGGCCAGTTCAATGAGCCGGCGCTCGCCCACGACTGAGCGCAAGTCGTCGGCATTTTCTGGCGTTTGCGGGCGCGGATTTTCAAATATCGTCGTCATAGCATGTGTCTTTCTTTGTTCCCCACTTTTCGGGGGAGCATTTGTGCCATGCGCTGGTGTGCCTCGCCATCAGTCCAACTCTTTTTTTTCTGTAGGACGAATTCTTATTCCATCACTACGATGGCAGAGCCTAAGTTTCACGGGTTACAGGCACATTGAGGAATTGTTACAATCAGACGACAAAGTGAACCGCAAAGTCGTGGTTTGTGGATTTCGTGAGTTCGGAACCGTTGCGGGCGGCTTGGAAACGGTTCGTGGTCCAGCCTGGCCCTGGCCAGAAAGTGGATTCAGCAAATCGGCAACTGGCAAGCGATCACCAGCCGATGCGCAGCCCCGTAACCCACGCCCACCCGGAGTAGTCACCGCCATCGTTTGCCCGGTCCCGCATGTCGGCGTATTGCACGCCGGTCTGCACTTTGAGTTTGTGCCCGTAGAAGTAGTAATTCAGGCCGAAGTAAGCTTCGTTGTAATTGTCGCCCCGGCCTGAAATCACCTGGTCTTCGTAGCGGGCGAGCCGGACACCATTGTCATCGCGGCTCTCGAGCCAAGTGTAGCGCGCCACGGCCTGAAGCTTGGGTGTAACATTGCAGTATGGCATGAGCATGACCCCCCAGAGGTCGCTCTGCCCGTCGTAACCCAATCCGCCTGAGAGATCGGTGCGGAACCCCCACCGGCTTTTCTCGAAACTGAAATTCACCGACACGACATCGCCTAGTGAACGGGTGAAAGTGTTGTCTTCGTCCTCCTGGTTGTAAACGTAATTGACCGCGAGCACGGCCTTCTTGACTTTCAGACTCCCGGCAAAGTCGTAACCTGCCGAGGAGAGTAAGAAGACGCCGCCGTCGAAGTTGCCGAATTCGGGTGAGGCACTGCCGGACGAGTAAAGCCCGAGATGATAGCGCCAGTTCCCCGGCTTGCCGGCGGCGCTGGCGCCGGGGAAATATTCCTGTGGGAACCAGAGATTGTTGGCCAGATTGGCGCGGTCAATCGCCAGCAGTTCCTTGGACGAAGTGGCGCCGTCCATCGTAAACGGGGCGCTGTGCTTGCCCACCGTGAACACAAAATGACTGCTCCGGCTCCAAGCAATGTAGGCATCCGTCAGCTTCTGATAAACGGGGTCGGCCTCGGGTTGCAAGTCCACCTCCGCGTGCAACGTCAGGTTCTTGAACAACGTGGCCTTGCCGCCCACGCGAAAGCGCCGAATGGCCAGGTCGTCGAAGTCATCCTCACCCACCACCGCGTAGTCGAGATGAAACCGGCCGGTGAAACTGAAGCGTTGGATCACGGGATTGTCATCATCTGTGTACCATTCCGCGTATCGCCAAATCTGGTCGTAGATCGAAGGACTTTTTGAGGTGGCCGCTGCTTTGCCGGGCGTGGCCGAATCGGTTGCGGCCGAGCCTGTGACAACCAATGAAAGCATTGCGGCGCAGATCTGCGCAACGCGACCTCGGAAATCTTTTGTTCTGCCCCTGCGCTTTTTATGGTTAATCCCAGTCAGAATTCGCTTCAAGTACCAAGAAAAGGCTGGCATTCCAAGCCATTTTTATCAATTCGGAGGCGAGACGCGAGGCGCGCAATCCGTCCGGAGGCGAAGGCTGGTGCGCGGACTTTTCACACAATTGTAACGAAGCCGTGAAGCGAATCCGCTTGAGGCGGTCTCCGCCCGCCCGTTAAGGTTGACGCGCAAATATGGCATCGCAGCTCGAAGAAACACTCCAGCGGGACATGGCCCGGATTCGCACCAAGGTGACGGAGATGGCGAAACTGGCTGAGAGCGCGTTGGAGGCGAGTTTGCGCGCGTTGATCGAGGGCAAGCGACAGCTGGCCTATGCGATCATCCTGCGCGACCAGCGGATTGACGCGTTGGAACAGGAAATTGACCGCCTTTGCCTGGAGTTTCTCGTGCGCCAGCAACCCGTCGCCAGGCAACTGCGTTTCGCCTACGTCACCATCAAAATCAACCAGGAAATCGAGCGCATCGGTGATTACGCCGAAAGCATCGCGCGACAGATTCTAAAACTGGCCGGGACTTCCTGCTCCATACCGCTGGAGCGTTACCGGGAAATTGCCGGCCTGGCGATTCCGATGTTTCGCGACGCGGTGCGGGCTTACCTGACGGAGGACGCCGAGCTGGCCCGCCGCGTTGTTCACGTGGAGGAGGAAGTGGATAACCTGCGTAACATCCTCAATGCCGAACTGGTTCAGCTTCGACAGGAAAACAAAATTCCGCTCGAAGCCCTGACGCCGCTGATGACCATCGCCCGCCGGTTTGAACGCGCCTCCGATCAAGCCAAGAACATTTGCGAGGAGACGCTCTACATGATCACTGGCGAATACCAGAAACACGCCGCGGGCGAGACGTGGCGCGTGCTGTTCATTGACGAACATAATTCCTGTCGCAGCCAGATGGCCGAAGCCATCGCCAACGCTCTCAATCAGCCCAAGTTCCTTTTCACCAGCGCGGGGCTGGATCCGCGACCCCTGGACCCGGGAACCATGGCGTTTCTGAAAGCCAACGGCATTGATATGGCGAACGCCAAATCGCGTCCCGTGGAAAGCGTGCCGAACCTGGAGTCTTATCAGATCGTCGTCGCCCTGACTCCGGAGGCCAAGCGGGCATTCCCGACCAAATCCAAACCCGTTTGCCTCGAATGGAGGGTGCCGGATCCCTTGCGCGTTCGTGGCACGCCCGCCGAGGTGAAACTGGCCTTCGAGGTGACGTATCAACAACTTCACGCCCAGATCAACGATCTCGTGGAGGGCATCCTCGCGGACAAGATTGATTAATCGAAACCAAACAACGCATGACAATGAACCCAAATCTTAAACCCAGTGTTCGCCTGGTCGCCGCGACGTTTTGCGCCGTCCTTGTGGTCGCCGGCTGCGGAAAAAAAACGGGCGAAGGGGGCGGCAAAGCTACCGCGATTCAGAACGTCGGCTCGGACACGATGGTGAATCTCGCCCAGGCATGGGCCGAAGCCTACCATGCAGTTGATCCGACGGTGTCCGTGGAAGTCAGCGGCGGCGGTTCGGGCATCGGCGTGGCCGCCTTGATCAACGGCACTTGCGACATAGCCAATTGCAGCCGCAAACTCGAACCGGAGGAATTCGAAAAGGCCAAGGCGCACCATGGGCACGAACCGAAAGAGTACCTCGTCGGCTACGACGCGCTCGCCATCTACGTCCATCCCAGCAACCCCCTCAACGAAATCTCCGTCGAGGAATTGAGCGCCATTTACCGCGAAGGCGGCACGATTGACAAATGGTCGCAACTCGGCGCGACGCTGCCGGGCGGCGACGAGATCATCCGCGTCAGCCGCCAGAACAATTCCGGCACGTATCATTATTTCCGCGAGATGGTGGTCGGCAAGAAGAGCGACATGAAACTCGGCTCGCGCGACATGAACGGGTCCAAGGACGTGGTGGAACTGGTTTCCCGCACCCCGAACGCGATCGGTTACAGCGGCCTCGGCTACCGAACCGACAAAGTGAAACTCCTCAAAGTTTCCGCGAAGAAGGGTGATCCCTCAGTCGAACCCTCGATCGCCACGACGTGGGACAAGACGTATCCCATCGCCCGCCCGATGTTCATGTACACGCCAGGCCAACCCTCCCCGGAAGCGCAGAAGTATCTCGATTGGATATTGACGGCCGCCGGGCAGAAAATCGTCGAAGAAACCGGTTACGTTCCGCTGCCGAAGAAGTAATTCAACGCGTAAAATTTCACGGTTCGTCACCCGCCCGGAACGCGGGCTGATTCCGGAGACAGTCACAGGTGAAGCCATCCGAACCCAGCACGCCCTCCCGCCCCGGCAGCGATCCGCTCGCGGAAACGCGGGGAGCGTCGCGTTCGGGCGCGATGTCTCCGAAGGGTCCCCGGCGACGCTCGTTGGAAATCGCGTCCGAAAAGGCCATCGAGTTTCTCATCCGGTTGTGCGGCATCAGCGCCATCGTTTTCGTCTTCGCCATTTTCTTCTTTGTCTTCCGCGAAGGGGCGCCGGTGCTGGCCAAACTCAACTGGCAGGAATTCCTCTTCACACCCTACTGGTATCCCACTTCGCTGGGCAACCCGCGCTACGGCGTCGGCGCGTTGATCATCGGCACGTTCAGCGTGACCGTGCTGGCCATGGTCATCGCCGTGCCGTTCGGTCTGGGCGCGGCGATTTTCGTATCCGAATTCTGCGGCCAGAAGACGAAAGAGGCCCTGAAGATCACCATCGAACTGCTGGCGGCCATTCCCAGTGTCGTATGGGGGTTCATCGGTCTGACAGTGATGAATGTCGTCATTCAAAAAGTTTTCAAAGTCCAGATCGGCCTTAATGTCCTCAACGCCGCCATTCTCCTGGCCCTCATGAGTGTGCCGATCATGGTCAGCATCGGCGAAGACGCGCTCAAAGCCGTGCCTGACTCCTATCGTGAAGCGGCGATGGCGCTCGGAGCGACACGCTGGCAACTGGTGCGGCGCGTTTTGTTGCCGGCGGCCAAGAATGGCCTGCTCGCCGCCGTCCTGCTCGGCGTGGGCCGCGCCGTGGGTGAAACCATGGCTGTGCTGATGGCCACCGGCCATTCGGTGAACAATCCGTTCTTCAAAGCCGACGGCGCGTTTAACGTTGGCTGGATGTTCGAGAGCTGTCGCACACTCACGGCAACCATCGCCGCCGAGTTGGGTGAAACCGCGCAAGGCTCGGACCATTACCGGGTGCTGTTTCTCATCGGCATCCTGCTCTTCAGCATCACCTTCGTCGTGAACCTGACCGCCGATCTGATCGTAAAAGGCATCCGTAAGAAATAGCGCATGTTCGCCGAGACACCATTCATTCGCAAAAAACGCCGCCACGAGTTGGTGGCCAAATGCGTCTTTGGCGCGATGGCCCTGGCGATGGTGATTCCGCTGCTGCTCATCGTCGGCTACCTCTTCATCAAGGCGTGGCCGTTGCTTTCCTGGGAATTCCTCACCACCAATCCGATTAGCGGCATGAGGAAGGGAGGCATCTGGTCGGCACTGCTGGGCACGATTTACCTGGTGACCTTCTCGCTGTTGATCGCCGCGCCCATCGGCGTGCTGGCGGCGGTCTATCTGAACGAATACTCCCGGGAGAATTGGTTCACGCGCATCATCAACCTTGCGGTGGTCAATCTCGCCGGCGTGCCCAGCATCGTGCATGCACTCTTTGGCCTGGGCGCGTTCGTGTTGTTCGCCGGCATGGGCCGTTCCATCATTGCCGCTTCGCTCACGCTGGCCATCATGACACTGCCCGTCATCATCGCCTCGACCAAGGAAGCGCTCGCCTCAGTACCGTTGAGCTTCCGCGAAGCGTGCTGGAATGTCGGGGCGACCCGCTGGCAGACCATTCGCCGCATCGTCCTGCCCAACTCCATCAGCGGCATTCTTACCGGCGTCATTCTGCAAGTCTCCCGCACTGCCGGCGAAACCGCCCCCATCATGTTCACCGGCGCGGTGTTTTACCGGAAAATCGCCGAGGGCGATCTCTTCGCCTATTCGCTCAAGGACCAATGCATGGCGTTGTCCATGCACCTTTACACCGTCACCACCCAGGTCACCAACGCCCCCGAAGCGCTTCCCTACTCCATCGCGGTCGTGCTGCTGGGAGCGGTCCTGCTGGTCAACGCCGCGGCGATCGTGTTTCGCCTCATTCTTCGTTCGCGCAAGAAATGGTAACGATGAAAGCGACCAAAGGAGCATCGGCGGGTGGAAGTGGAGTGCTCTGGTTTTCTCCAGCGCTGCATCACCACTCCTTCGCTCGATCACGGCGTCTCCACGTCCGATGAGCCACGCGAAAAAAATCGAGGTTCGCGACCTTCGGCTCTCCTACGGGCCGAAGGAGGTCATCCACGGCATCTCCTTCGACATCTACGAGAACGAAATCCTCGGCATCATCGGCCCGGCGCAATCGGGCAAAACCTCGCTGCTCCGCTGTATCAACCGCACGATTGATTTCACTCCCGGCGCGAAGGTTGGTGGCACAATCACCGTGGACGGCGAGAACGTGGCGTTGGTGAAGAATGTCTATGAACTGCGCCGCAAAATCGGAATGGTCGCGCCGCTGCCCGTCGGCCTGCCGTTGAGCATATACGACAATGTGGCCTTCGCCCCGCGAGCTTCCGGACAACGCAACAAGGGTGACTTGGATTCGCTCGTTGAAAAATGCCTCCGCCAGGCGGCGTTGTGGGATGAAGTCAAGGATCGCCTGGATTCGCTTGGGACCAAGCTCTCGGGCGGCCAGCAACAGCGCCTGACCATCGCCCGCGCTCTCTCGCATTCACCGGAAATCCTTTGCCTGGACGAGTTCAGCATCGCCATTGACCCGGTTACGACGATGCGCATAGAGGACGTGCTCAAGGAACTTAAGAAGGAAATGACGATCATTCTCGTGACGAACCTCGTGCAACAGGCGCGCCGGCTCGCCGCCCGGACGATGTTTCTCTGGAATGGCAGGATCATCGAGATTGACACCACCGAAGTGATCTTCAGCGAGCAGCCCCGGGACAAACGAACCTACGATTACGTCAACGGAATTTTCGGATGAGCAACCTGGCGCCATACAGCATCACGACCAAAGACCTTTGCCTGTGGTATGCCAAATTTCAGGCGCTCATCAACGTGACGGTCAACATCAAGCACGGCTTGATCACGTCGCTCATCGGCCCGAGCGGCTGCGGCAAGACGACATTGCTGCGCTGTTTCAACCGCGTCAACGAGCGCTACGGTTACGTCACCACCACCGGCGAGATCAAACTCCACGACAAAAACATTTACGACCCGGACGTTTCGCTCATCGAACTCCGCAAGTCGGTCGGCATGGTTTTCCAACGGCCCAATCCGCTGCCCATTTCGGTTTACGAGAACGTCGTCTTCGGCTTGCGCATCCACACGCCGGGCGCGGAGTTGAATCGCAGCCTGCTGGACGACGCGGTCGAAAAAGCACTGACCGAGGTTGGACTGTGGAACGACCTCAAGGACCGGCTTGATGTCAAAGCCACGACCCTCCAGCTTGAGCAACAACAAAAGCTTTGCATCGCGCGGTTGCTACCGCTCAAGCCGGAAATCATCTTGATGGACGAACCCTGTTCGGCCTTGGACGTGGAAGCCACCCGGGCGATCGAAGAACTGATGCTGGGGCTCAAAGGCCGTTACACCATGGTCATTGTCACTCACAACATGGCCCAGGCCCGGCGGTCCAGCGACGAGTGCATCTTCATGCTGCTGGGCGAAATCATCGAGCACTCGCGTACGGAGGACCTCTTCCTCACACCCAAACATCCCAAAACGGCCGAATACATCGAAGGCCGCTACGGATAACCTTCACACCGGGAGCGCCGGCATCCTTGCCGGCACACACTTGGCGTGGGTGGAAACTTGCCGGCAAGGATGCCCGCGCTCCCAGTGCGGATTCATGGAAAGAGGTCTGGAAATTTGTATTTGAATTATTACGGCGACTGATTGATCACGCGCGCCGGTAATTCCTTGATCTCCAGCTTGTAGGTGTATTGATCGAAGTAAATGTTCTGCCCGCCCCATTCCAATTCGCCGCGCTGAAAGTCCACGTCGTCCGAGCGGAAGGACTTCTTGGGTGGCGTCAATTCCTGGTTGTGATCGCTGTTGGCCGCCATGCGGTAATAATCCAGCCCGCCGAAATAAAAATCCCTGACCTCGCGTTTCTGCTCCGGCGTGAGTGTGAAGGCGTATTGCATCGCCCAGATGCCTTTGTAGTTGTCCACCGGAATCCAGCCGCAGGGTTCGAGGTAAATCTCGCACCAATCGTGAATCGTCTTCGCGCCGGGAAAAGTGTTCCAGCCGGATTGCCAGCGCGCCGGAATGCCGTTCAGCCGGCAGAGCGTGATGAACAACAGCGCTTCCTGACCGCAATCGCCGTAGCCTTTCGCCCGGCAATAATCGCTGATGTTGCGAATCGTCGAGTATTCGAGCGCGAAGCTGTATTTGATGTTTTCCGCAATCCAGTCGTGAAATTTCTTGGCCTTCCGAGCCGGATTCGTTTCGCTGCCGGCAATCTGCTCTGACAATGCGCGCATCTCCGGCGTGAACACCACGTGCGGCGCTTCGCTCGTGAATTTTTTAAGCTCGGCCTCGCTCATGCCAGCTCTCACCCATCCTTCAGCCACCCTCTCCCCATTTGATGGGGAGAGGGGCAAGACCTCATCCGGCTTCACTTCGAACCAGACGCCGTGCATCGTGTATTCGTATTCAATCTCGAACACCGTCGGTTTGCCCTTGCGGGCGGGTTGTTCAAGATGCAGCGCGCGAAGCAGGCTTCGCTCGTCATCCAAGTGCTTCGGCTCGGAAGAAGTCTTGAACAGCTTGAAATCCGTTTGAAACGGATAGCTGCGCGGAATCGGCAGCCAGGCGCGGATGATTTCGCCCTCAGGCGCCGCACCAGCCTTGGCCGTTACTGCCATTGTTGTGCGAAATCTCTTGGGCAGCACGTAAGGCTTTTTCTCAGCGAGAGCAGCCTGTTTGATGGCCACGCAGGTTTCCCAAACAGCGCGGTCGTGCTTCGTCGTGTCCTTGGGCGGAATTCTTCGCGGGTTCAACTCGGGATAGCGGAAGAACAGATTGCTGACGCTCGAACCCATGAAGCGCAGCTCGCCATCAATCTTGCGCTTGTCGAACCGCCCTTCGGCATTCCACTTCTCGAATTCCTCCGCCGTGAGGTCTTTGACGGCCTTCTTCAATTCGTTGAACAATGCCTCCTTTGTGTACGGGTAATCCTTCCTGATTCGTTCCAGCCGGTCCAACTCGAATTCCAACTTTGCAAGATCTCCCGCTGGAAGGTCTTTTCTTTGAAGAGCTCCTGCAAGAACGCCGGCTGCTTCTCTGAATTCACCCCGCTCCTCGTAATGGCGACCCAGCGCAACTGGTGGCCACCTGTTGGGATTTACAACCCCTTGCCCAACGCAATTGAAATTTGATGCCAGGCCAACGATGACGCAGAGAATTAAACTCGGTTTCGCCATACCTGAATTGTGCCCGCGAGCGCCTTGGAACGCAATCGCCGAAGGCCGAGTCGATTGCAAGTCACGGAATCACTTCGCTTCTTTCCTCCAACTGTTCCGCCTGTTCCTTGCGCTTTTGGTCCAGAAGTTTTTTTTCAGCCGCCTCCAGTACTTTGAGCAGATCATTCGCTTCGAGCAAACGCGGAACGGTCACGTAATTCGCGCCGTCGGCATACAGAGCCGGGATGTCGGACAATTTTTCGGCATGAACCACGATCTGCGCGGTCGGATTCAACTCGCGAACCTGCCTAAGCAATTTCTGATTGCTGGCGCCTTTCAAAACCGTGTTGGGCAGCGAGCAAATGATGACTTCCGCGTGGTGAACTCCCGCGTGATGGAGCACGTCGCGTTGCGAAATGTCGCCATAAACGACATGAACGCCGCGCCGCCTGAGCCGGTCATAGACCTGCGGGTTGAAATCCACGATGAGCAGGTCGCTCACGAGTGCCGGCTTCTCTCGGACGATTTCTTCAAGGAGCGAACTGGCGGTCCAGGAAAATCCCAGCAGGCAAAAACGCTTGGCCTCGCCATCCTTTTTTGCTTCGGCGTGCTCCTGATCGAGGTCCCGCAAGCCCAGCTTGTTGAGCCAGGGAGCGGTTTT
>CAZCZP010000083.1:0-15113 GCA_964502895.1 uncultured Bifidobacteriaceae bacterium | reverse complement strand
TTGAATCCCGCGCCCTTAAGGCTCTTAAATCGTTGCGCACGGTAGTAGAGAGTGCGCCCCGTTTTCGAAAATGCCACACGTCCAATCCTTGCCGGACCTGTCAATCCACCTGCTTTCCGTTCGATGTACATGATCCGGCCAGCGCTTGCTTTTGTCTTTTGAGTGGCAACCGCGCCCAAGCTGTCTCTCGCTGGATTTCTTCGGGGCAGCGCTATCGTTGGCTCCAACATCGCGATCCCGACCTTTTGCACTATCGCTTTTTCGATAGCGAACACGCGGTTCAGCGCGGCCTTGCGGGCGCTTCGCGTAAAATGCTGTGCGTAATCGGTCCAATACGCTTTCCATCTCTGCAACTCACCCACTTCCATTGAATCGAAACGTTGCTCAAACTCTCTCAGTTCGCGAAATCTGCCCATATGTGTCCTCGCGCAAAGGTTCAAGAACACAATGAAGGTCCGGCCTACCGATTTCAAGCTTGCCTTTCCAGCCCTCGAGCGAAACATTGCACGCCCGATTATGGAACAAAAAGTGGCTCATTTGACCGTTGGCGAAAAACTCCTGGTCTGGTTCGAGGCGAACAAGAAGCAGGCGGCTTGGGGCGCAGGCATCGTGGTCGTACTGGGGTTTGTGACTGGCTATTACGTGTGGTCGGAAGGAACGAAGGAGGTCGAAGCGGCGGAAGCTTTGTCGCAGGTTACGGCCAGCGGTTTGTTCGCCGGGCCTGGTCGCACGACCCCGGCGGAGGATTATTTGAAGGTGGCCGACGCGCATCGTGGCACGCCGGCGGGCGGCCAGGCGTTGTTGCTAGCGGCAGGGACATTTTTCTCCGAGGGAAAATACGCGGAGGCGCAAACTCAGTTTCAACGATTCAGCCGGGATTATCCGGGCAATCCGTTCAGCAGCCAGGCCTTGTTGGGAATCGCCACCTGTCTGGACGCGCAAGGAAAAACTGAAGAAGCCGCGCGCGCGTATAAGGACACGGCGGATCGTTTTCCCAATGCGCCTACCGCAACGCAGGCCAAATTTGGCCTCGCGCGCACCTGTGAGTCTCAAGGCAAACTGGATCAAGCGCGTTTGTTGTACGAAGAAATCTCCAAGGCGGAGCCCTATGGCTTCACGGGCAGCGAAGCGGTCATGCGCTTGGAAGCTTTGAAATCAAACCAACCCGCGGCCACGCCCCAAGCCACGCCCCCAAGCAGTGCATCCACGAATTTGCCGGCCTTCAAACTCAGCACGCCGTGACACGCGACTCGTACGCAAGAAAGTAATGCAGAGTTTTCACGGATCGCGCCGGACTCGCAATCCGGCAATTCAACGGTCAGGAAACTTTTTCAAAACATGAAGTTAACAATCATCGGAACGGGATACGTCGGATTGGTCACCGGCGCATGTTTCGCCGAAGTCGGCCACGAAGTCATCTGCGTGGATAACGACGCGGCCAAGGTAAAACTGCTGCAATCGGGCGGCATCCCGATTTACGAACCGGGCCTCGAAGACTTGGTTCGCAAAAACGTCGCGGCCCGGCGGCTCAGCTTCACTGGCAGTACAGCGGAAGGCGTGGAGAAATCCGAGGTGATCTTTATCGGTGTGCCAACGCCCCCCCAGCCGGACGGCTCTGTGGATTTGAGCTTCATCGAGAAAGTGGCGCGTGAAATCGCCGCAGCGATGAACTCGTACAAAATCGTCGTGGACAAGAGCACCGTGCCGGTGAAAACGGGTGACAAGGTAGCCGAGACGATCAAACGTTACTGCAAGGCGCAGGTGGACTTTGACGTGGTCAGCAACCCCGAATTTTTGCGCGAGGGCTTCGCCGTCGAGGATTTGATGAAACCCGACCGCATCGTCATCGGCGTGCGCACGCAGCGGCCCGTCGAGGCAATGAGGCAGATTTACACTCCCTTCAATGCGCCGATTGTTGTCACCGACATCAACTCGGCTGAATTGATCAAGCACGCGTCGAACTCGTTTCTCGCGCTGAAGATTTCTTACATCAACGCCGTTTCCGTGCTCTGCGAAGCCGCGGGCGCCAATGTGCAGGATGTCGCCAATGGCATGGGGATGGATGAACGCATCGGACGGCGGTTTCTGAATCCGAGCCTTGGTTTCGGCGGTAGTTGCTTTCCCAAGGACCTGAGTGCCTTCATCAAAATCGCCGAGCAGATTGGATATGATTTCCGGCTGCTCAAGGAAGTCCAGCGCATCAACTTGGAGCAGATGGAGCGGTTCATCAAGAAAATCGCCGACACGCTCTGGGTTGTGAAGGACAAGAAAATCGGCGTGCTTGGCCTCGCGTTCAAGCAAAACACTGATGATGTGCGGATGTCTCCCGCCATTGAACTTTGCCAGCGGCTGCAAAAGGAAGGCGCGATCCTGCGCGTGCATGATCCCAAGGCGATGGAGAAAGCGCGCGCTCTGCTGCAGAACGTCACTTATGTCGAAGACATGAACGAGGTGGCCAATGGTTGCGATGCTCTCGTGGTGGCAACCGAGTGGGACGAATTCAAAAAACTGGACCTCGAACGCGCGCGCAAAGCGCTTTCACATCCGATCCTGTTTGACGGCCGCAACCTGTTCGACCCGCAGGAAATGGAGCGACTCGGTTGGATTTACAAGAGCATTGGTCGGTAGGGTCCGCTTTTTAATCCTAATCGTGATCTTCAGCCGGAGGCAGAGTCACTCGCGCCATCAATCTGCCATAATCTGGCAATGGTACGTTGCTGCGGCATATCGCTGTTGCTCGTGGTCGGGCAATCCTCTACATTCGGCGCACTCAAAAAATGTATTGTTTGGTTGCACCGTATGAAGAAAGCAGAGTCACAGGCTCAGAACAGTTCGCCGGAAGGCTCGCCGTCTGCCGAAGATTCGGCATCGGTTTCAGCCCAGACGGTCGAGGAACTGCCTTCAACCGTGGAACTCGGAACGCTCTCGCCCGAACAGTTCGAGGAATTGAAATCGCGGGCGGCGCGCGCCGACGAGTATTGGGACCGCCTGTTGCGCACCACCGCCGATTTCGACAATTTCAAAAAGCGCACCGCCCGCGAACGGCAGGAGGCCATCAAGTTTGCCAACGAGTCGCTGATGCAGAAACTCATCACGGTCCTCGACAATTTTGAAATGGCGCAGGCCGCCGCGCAGACGGGCGGCGCCGACAGCCTCAATTCGTTGCAAGCAGGGGTTGCCATGATTTACCAGCAGTTGCGCAATACGCTGGCCGAAGCCGGGCTCGAAGAACTGGATGCTGCTGGAAAACCGTTTGATCCGAACTTTCACGAGGCGGTGGCCCAACAGGAATCTGTCGAGGCGCCGGAAGGCCAGGTGCTCCAGCAATTGCGCAAAGGCTACAAATTGCGCGAGCGGCTGCTGCGCCCGGCGACCGTAATCGTGGCCAAATCGCCATCGGCATCGGAGTAACCGTCCGATGACTCCCATTCGCAAATTGTAGGAATCTCCAGATGGCCAAGCGCGACTATTACGAGGTCCTCGGCGTCAACCGCGACGCGGATTCCGAGGAAATCAAAAAGGCTTACCGCAAACTGGCCGTCAAACTTCATCCCGACAAAAATCCCGGCGACAAATCCGCCGAGGAAAAGTTCAAGGAACTCGGCGAAGCCTATGAGGCCTTGAGCGATCCGCAACAGCGCGCCGCTTACGACCAGCACGGCCACGCCGCTTTCGATCCGCGCGCCCGGGCCGGGCGGGCTGGGGCGGGCGGCTTTCACGACCCATTTGAAATCTTTCGCGAGGTGTTCGGCGGGAGCAGCATCTTCGACGAATTCTTCGGCACGTCCCGCCAGGACCCCTCGCAACCGCATCGCGGCAACGATCTGCGTTACGACCTCCAGATTTCTTTCGCCGAAGCGACGATGGGTTGCGAAAAGGAGATTTCGGTCACGAAACCGGAACGTTGCGATGTGTGCCAGGGTTCTGGTGTGGAAGCTGGGTCAAAAACCAAAACTTGTCCCACGTGTCATGGCCGCGGCCAGGTGGTCAGCTCGCGGGGAATTTTCAGCATTGCGCAGACGTGTCCGCATTGCCAGGGCGTGGGTCAGGTCATCGAAAAGCCGTGTAAGACGTGTCACGGATCTGGCCGGCGGGATCGCGTCTCGAAAATCAAGCTGCGCATTCCCGCGGGTGTGGATACGGGTGCGCGGCTGCGCTCGTCCGGGAACGGCGAAGCTGGATTGCGCGGCGGGCCGCCCGGCGATTTATACGTCGTGCTGCACGTGTTGCCGCACGAGATTTTCCACCGGGACGGAGATGATCTGTTGTGCGAAGTGCCCGTAAGTTTTGTTCAAGCGGCGCTGGGAACGGATATTGAAGTTCCCACACTCAATGGCCCAGCCACCATCAAGATTCCCGCCGGCACCCAGCCGGGCACGATGTTCCGCCTCAAGGGAAAGGGCGTCAAGAACCTCCAGGGCTTCGGCCACGGTGATTTGCACGTGCGCATTGATGTGGAAGTGCCCACGCACCTGACGGCAGCCCAACGGGAGAAGCTCCAGGAATTCGCGAACACTTGCAGCGGGAAGGAGAATCCCAAGAGCCAGAGTTTCCTGGATCGGGCGAAAAACCTGTTTCGATAGATTGATTGTCGCGGCTCAAGACATCGCACTCGGGACCAATGGCTGTTGGAATGCACCGCTTTTATCTGCCACCGGAACAATGCCGGGGAGATTCGCTGCGCTTGACCGGACGAGAAGCTCACCATGCATTGCACGTGCTGCGCGTGCGAGAAGGTGAACGCGCAGCGGTGTTGGACGGAGCTGGCCATGAGTTTGCCTGCGAGGTCGGCCATGCCGGGCACCAGGAATTGCGGTTGACCTTGATCGAGAAAAAAACGGCCTCTCCCCCGCCCTGTCAGATCACGCTGCTTCAGGCGATTCCCAAAGGAAAGCTGTTTGAGTCCATCATTCAAAAGGCGACCGAACTTGGCGCGTCCCGCATCGTGCCAATTCTGGCGGAGCGCGTCGTCACCAAGCTGGATGATGGCGAGGCCGTGCATAAAGCGGAAAAGTGGAAGCAGGTAGCCATCGAAGCCATTAAACAGTGCGGGTCGCCGTGGTTGCCGCAGGTCGAGCTACCACAGAGACCAGCGCAATTCATTTCGCGAGGCGAAAACATTGACCTGCGATTTGTTGCCGCTTTGGAAGGCGAACGCCAGCATCCACGCGAATATTTCCGGCAGTTTCTCGATACCCACAAAAGCCTGCCAGCTTCAACTTGCGTTTGGATCGGGCCCGAGGGCGATTTTTCTCCTGCGGAAATGAACCTGATTAAGGACGATGGTGCGTTACCCATCACGCTTGGGCCATTGGTGCTGCGCGTGGAAACTGCGGCGACCTATTGCCTCTCGATTCTGAATTACGAACTTCAGTCTCCCACCGGCTGACGCCCACCTAACTCAACGTGTCTGAACCAAGACACGGAACGCGCGGCCCATTTGCTCGGGGTGCGTCAGCGTTTGAAACTGCCTGGTGTGATGGGAAGTCCACGGACCAAAGCCGCTGTTCTCCTGCCAGGCGCGCGCCGCGATTTCGGTCAGGAAGCGCGTCTGCGTGTCGAACAGTTCAGTTTTCAAACCTGCTTGTTCGCCGGCGGATTGAATCGCGGTGAAGTTCACGTGCGCGGTGAGGTCCTGATCACCGGGATTGGCCAGAACGTCACCAACCAGACGATGACGGTGATAGGCCCGCAACGTTCCGGCCATTCGATCGGGCGAAAACAAATCTGTGGCCACCAGCCCGTAGTCAATGGCGAGGAGTTTGCCGGACTCAAGTGCGCTCGCGGCTTCGCGCCACCAGGTTTGAGCCGCAGGACAGATTTCCGTGATGAAGCCGTCGGGTAAGACGGCGAGAAGTTCGGGCGGAACGTGAAACGCGAACCGTGAATCGTGATTCTGTTGCGCCAGCCGGGTCCAAACAAATCGTTCACCGCTGATGGCCACGCCCCATTCGAACCACTCGCGTTTTTGCGCGTCCCAACCCAGGCGGTGCATCGGCATGGCATCAAGTAATTCGTTGGAGAAGATGATGCCGCTGATGGGTGAAGCGTGAAATGCAGCGAGCGATTCGAACCAGCGCACTTGTGGGACAAATTCCTTTAGAGTTTCCTGCTGCCATTGTTGCCTTCGCGCCGAAGGTTCAACAATCCAGTATTCAATCCTCTCGGCCAATTCAGGTCGGCGTGCGTGCAACCAACTCAAAATGTTGTTGGCCAGTTTGCCGTCGTGTGCGCCGGCTTCGACAATTTTCAGCGCGCCGCGCTCGCGTCCGCGTTGCGTGAACCAGTCGCCAAACTGCAGCGCGAGCAATTCGCCAAGCAAGCTGCCTACGCTTACGCTGGTGTAGAAATCGCCGCGCTTTCCAATGGTGTCATTTTCCTTTTCATAAAATCCACAAACGGGACAATAGAGCGCAAGCTCCATAAAGCGTGCGAAAGAAATCGCTCCGCACGCGGCGATTTCCGCCCGAATAATTTCAACTGCCGTGCTCAAATGTTGTATCGCTTGCGGTGTGGTGCGGATTTAGCTAATCATCGCACGACTGCGGAGAATTTATGGCGAAAATAGACGCTTTCTTCAACTTGATGTTCGAGCAGAAGGCCTCCGACCTTCACTTGTCCTCGGGAAACAACCCGATGTTGCGCATCAACGGCGAGTTGCACCGCGTGGATCATCCCCCGCTGGACAACGACACGCTCAAGACGATGCTGTACGAAATCGCGCCGGACTATAAGATCAAAGTGTTTGAAGAAACGGGCGACGTGGACTTCGGCTACGAGATCCCGAACATCTCCCGCTTCCGCGCGAATTTTTTCAACCAGAAGGTCGGCATCGCGGCCGTGTTCCGCCAGATTCCCAGCAAGGTGCTTTCCTTCGAGGATTTTGAGAAGTTCGACGCGCCGTTGCCGGGCGTACTCAAGAAGTTTGCCATGCTGCATAAGGGGCTGGTCATCGTCACCGGGCCGACTGGTTCCGGCAAGTCCACCACGCTGGCCACGATGCTGGATTACTGCAACAAAAACCGCCGGGACCACATCATCACGATGGAAGACCCGATTGAGTTTGTTCACGAGAGCAAGAACTCCCTCGTGAACCAGCGCGAAGTGGGCGTGCATACCAAGTCGTTCGCGTCCGGTCTGCGCGGAGCGTTGCGTGAAGACCCAGACGTGGTGCTCATTGGCGAAATGCGCGACCTGGAAACCATCGAACTCGCGATCCTGGCCGCCAACACCGGTCACTTGGTTTTCGGCACGCTGCATACACCGAGCGCAGCCAAAACGGTGGATCGCATCATTGACGTCTTCCCGGCCGACCAGCAGAACAAAATTCGCGCGACGCTTGCCGAATCCCTCAAGGGCATCGTGGCGCAAAACCTCTTCCGGCGAATAGACAAGAAGGGCCGCGTGGCCGCGCTGGAAATTCTCGTGTTCACGACCGCCATCGCCAACCTGGTTCGCGAGGGCAAGACGCACCAGATTCCGGGCATGATCCAGGTGGGCAAGAAACTGGGCAACCAGCCGTTGGACGACGCCATCATGGAACACCTGCGCATGAAGCGGATTTCGCCCGAAGAAGCTTACGACAAGTGTATTGATAAACGGAAATTCCGATCCTTCCTGCCGCACGCGCCGGACGATGACGAGACCTGATTATGCGCAGACCTGAACTTGATTACATTCTCAGCAGCATGCTGGACTCGCAGCCGGAGGTTTCGGACCTGCTGTTCACCGTGGACAAGCCGTTTCAGGTTGAGGCTTACGGTGAATTGAAACCCGTCACTTCCGATCCGTCGATTCCAAAGCTCACGCCCTTTCAAACGGAAATGGTCGCGCTGAACTTGATCGGCGAAAACCAATGGCACATCGAGGACCTGCTGCGCCGCGGCTCGTGCGATTCTTCCTATTCGCTCTCGGACAAGGCGCGCTTTCGCGTCAATATTTTTTCCCAACGCAGCCATTACTCGATCGTGTGCCGGAAGCTGAACACCTCGATTCCGACGCTGGATTCGCTGCAACTGCCGGAAATCATCAAACTGATCCCCCACGAAAAAACCGGCCTGGTGCTGGTGACCGGCGCGACAGGCTCCGGAAAATCCACAACGCTCGCCGCAGTGCTGGCCGAAATCAACCGAACCAAGGCCGTTCACATCATTACGCTGGAGGATCCGGTGGAATACATCCACCCCCACGTCAGGGCGACTTTCAATCAGCGGGAGTTGGGCACGGACTACGACACCTTTGCCAGCGGCCTGCGCGCGGCTCTGCGTCAGGCACCCAAAGTCATTCTGGTGGGTGAAATGCGCGACCGCGAAACGGTGAGCATCGCATTGAGCGCAGCAGAAACCGGCCACTTGGTCCTCAGCACACTGCACACGATTGACGCCGGCCAGACGATCAACCGCATCCTGGGTATGTTTGAAATCGAGGAGCAGGAGCAGATTCGCGCCCGCCTGGCGGATACGCTCCGCTGGGTGGTCAGTCAACGGCTCGTGCCCAAGATTGGCGGCGGCCGACATCCGCTGATCGAAGTCATGGGCTCGAATCTCCGCACGCAGGAATCCATCCGCCTCGGCGAGAGCGAGGGCAAGAGCTTTTACGAAATCATTGAAGCGAGCCTGCCTTTCGGCTGGCGCACGTTCGATTTCTCCTGCCTCGAAGCTTACGAACAGGGCAAAATCGCGGAAGAAACCGCCCTGCTCTATTGCACCAAGCGCGGGCAGGTCACCCGTGGCATTGACAACATGAAGAAAGCCCGTGGCGAAACGACGAGTGACATCAGCTCGTTGCGCATGAAGCCCGGCGCAGAGAAGAAAGCCGCCAATGTTCCGCCCATTCCGGTCACCCTTAAACTCAAGTAGCCATGAGTGACAAATTCGATTTTATCGGTGCCAGCGACAAACCGGCTCTGCTCGCGTTTTCCTCGCCGGAATGGTTGGAAGCCGCCAAAGTTTCTTTGCAGGAACTCGGTTACAAAGTCCACACAGCGGCAACCCACAGCGATTTCCTGATCCGCTTCAGCCAGGTCCATTACCAGGTGGTGGTGCTGGAAGAACGCTTCGCGGCCAACACCCTCGAAGAGAATCTCACACTGCAAGCGTTGCAGCAGATGCCCATGAGCCAGCGTCGTCACGCGGTTGTCATTCTGTTTGGCGAGTCGTTTCAGACTTTTACCCCGCTCCAGGCTTTTCAACAAAGCGTCCATGCCGTCATCAACAGTTCCGAACTGTTCCTCCTCAAACAACTCATCGAGAAGGCGGTGGCGGATAACAACATGTTTTTGCACAGCTATCGCGAAGTGCAGACCCGGGTTTATTCCACAAGCAACAAGGAGTAACCGGGCACGCCGCCACACCTGCTTTCGGGTGACGTGCCGGCTTGACAATGCCAACGCGGACGCGGGTTAATACCGGCCTCATGCATCGGCTTGATCACGTCCTGGTCGAACGCGGGATTTGTGAAAGCCGCGAGAAAGCCAAACGCGCGATCATGGCCGGTCAGGTCCTCATCAACGGCCAACCCGCCCGAAAGGCCAGCGACCCGGTCCGGGTGGATGACCAGCTTGCGCTCACCGTACCCGAAAAATATGTCAGCCGGGGCGGTCACAAACTGGAACACGCGCTGCGCCATTTTCAGCTTCATGTAACCGGTCAAACCGCAGTGGACCTCGGCGCGTCCACGGGCGGTTTCACCGACTGTCTCTTGCAAGCCGGTGCAGCGAAGGTTTACGCCGTGGACGTTGGGCAAGGTCAACTCGCCTGGTCGCTGCGTCGCAATCAACGCGTAGTCGTCATGGAAAAAACCAACGCCCGCCACCTTGCGCCCGACCGTTTCCCGCCTCAGTTTGTTCCTGTGGATTTGGTGGTCATTGACTGCTCGTTCATTTCTTTGCGCAAAATTCTTCCGCCCGCCGTTGCATTGTTGCGGCCCTCGGGTAAAATCGTCGCCTTGATCAAACCACAGTTTGAAGCCGGCAAGGCGGAAGCCGACAAAGGCGCAGGCGTCATCAAAGATGCGGTCGTTCACCAACGCGTGTTGCGTGAACTGCGAGAATTTGTGGAAGCGCAAAAGATTTTGCGCTGGTGCGATGCGACTGAATCTCCCTTGCTCGGCCCGGCGGGGAACAAGGAATTCCTGGTGCTGATTGAAAAATCCTGCTGACAAAATCAAACGCGTGGGCTTGATCGGCCACTCCGGAAAGATTCCGTGCACCGACACGGTCAGCCACGCGGCCCGGATGATTCGCGCCGCACACCGGTTGGTCTTCAGCGATGCCGCCACGCAGGCGGGCGCCCGCATCAAATGCACGGTTTTCCCCGATTCGGCTTCGCTCGCGCGCGAAGTGGATTTGTTACTCGTCTTTGGAGGCGACGGCACGATGCTGCGCGTGGCTCGGGAGATCGCCGGCCTGCCAACCCCTATGCTGGGAGTGAACATTGGGGGGTTGGGGTTCCTGACCGCAGTTCCTTCTGACGGTTTGAATCATGCGTTCCGGTTGCTTTGGGCTGGCGAGTTCAAGTTCGAAAGGCGCGCGCTGATCGAGGCCCGCGTCCGGCGCGACAATCAAAACATTTGCAAGACCGCGCTCAATGACGTGGTCATCAGCCGCGGCGTGATTTCGCGTTTGATAGAACTGGACGTGAGCGTGGACGGGGATCCGCTGACCCGCTACCGGTGCGATGGATTGATCGTCAGTTCGCCCACCGGCTCGACGGCTTACTCGCTGGCGGCCGGCGGCGCCCTGGTGTTTCCGACCGCCGAGGTGTTTTCGCTGACACCCATCTCGCCGCATACGCTTTCCAACCGATCTTTGATTTTGCCGTTGCAGGCCAAGATCAGCATCAAAGCAATCAGCGCGCGGCCTTCAACCATTCTGAGCGCCGATGGGGAGAACATAACCGAATTGGATTTCGGCGACGTCGTCACCATACGTCGCAGCCAACGAACCGTGCGGCTGATGCATCTGGCGGACAGCTCGTTCTTCGAGGCGTTGCGCCGCAAGCTGCACTGGCGCGGCACGTATCTCTAAAGCATCCGCGCGTTTGCACGATTTGACCATGATTCGACTAAAAGACATAGCAGCGCGAGTAGGCGTGTCCATCATGACCGTGTCCAAAGCGTTGCGGGACGAGCCGGACGTCTCGGCCGCCACCAAAACCCGGATCAAGCTCGTCGCGCAGCAAATGGGTTATGTGCCGGATTCAACCGCGCAGGGCTTGCGAACGAGGACCACGAAATTATTTGGCCTCATCATCTCCTCCATCACGAATCCCATTTTCGCGCGCATCGTGGTCGCCATCGAGGAACGCGCGCACGAACTCGGCTACGACGTTTTGCTGGCGCACACACAGAATATTCCGGAGCGGGAAGAAGCCTGTATTCGGCGCTTCCTTTCGCGCCGCGTGGATGGTTTGTTTGTTTCGCCGGTTTACCGGATGGAACCGGAAGCGCGCATTTATCAGGAGTTGCTGGCGCGCCGGGTGCCTGTTGTGTTGCTTGGTTCGCCCGCGCCGTTTTGCAATGGGTTCGTCAGCGTGCAGATCGAAGAACTCGTCGCCAGCTATAACATGACTCAGCATCTGCTCAAGCTGGGCCACAAGCGAATCGCCTTTCTCACCGGGCCGGTTTCCGCTCCCTGGTCGCGCGAACGCTTCGAGGGTTACCGCCGCGCGTTGCGCGAAGCGGGCGCGGACGTGGACGACCGCCTGGTCTTTCAAGCCGGTAGCACTGTGGAGGACGGCGCGAAAGCGGCGCTCCAGATGGTAAACGAATCGTGCGACGCGACAGCCATCCAGGCCGTCAACGATCTTGTTGCCATCGGTTGCGCCAACACACTGTTCAGCCAGGGCGTCCGGATACCCGAGGATTTGTCCATCGCCGGATTCGGCAACGTACTGACAGCCGAGCATTATCGCGTGCCGCTGACAACTGTTCGGCAACCCAAATTCCGCCTGGGTACGGCGGCCGTAGAAGCCATGATGCAGTTGTTGCGCGGCCAGCGGCCCGATCCCAAGCGCTTGCCTGCCGAACTGTTGGTGCGCGAAAGCACCGCTCCCCCGCCCGCAACCGTTTCCTCCAATCCTTGAGGCCGTTTTTGGTATTTGACGTGCTTAATCCGGCAGCATGAAGAAGATCATGATTGCGATCGGTGTTCTCACCGTTGCGTTTGGCGTCCTTTGGGGCGCAAAAGCCTGGACAACCCTCCGGGCCAACGCGCGCACAGCCAAGTTCAATGAAGATGTGGAAAACCTCTTCATTGGCCTCCAAAAATACAAAGAGCGCGTCGGCTCCTACCCCATCGGCAGCAACTCCCAGGTCGCCAAAGCCCTTCAAGGCAACAACGAAAAGAACGTCATCATTCTCGTCGGCCGCAAGAATGAGGTGAACGAGAAGGGTGAATTCGTTGATCCTTGGGGAACCGCTCTCCGAATTTACTTTTCTGACGCCGGCGTGCTGATTCGTTCAGCCGGCCCAAACCGGCGGTTCGATGACAGCACTGTCATAGAAGCGGACGATTTCATCCGCTCGAACTAGACACTCCCCTGCCCTGCGTGTTTCCGTAGAGTCGTGCCGGAGCAATCCGGCACGGCTTTACGCTTTTGCAACCAGTTGCCGCAAAACGAATGGCAGAATCCCTCCGTGCTGGTAGTAATCAATCTCAATCGGCGTATCTATCCGGCACTTCACGGGCACGTCCTGCTCGGTTCCGGCGCTGCGACGAATGCGAAGCGTCAGATCCTGTTGAGGTTTCAAATCGGGTCCGAGACCCACAACATCGAAGACTTCACTGCCGTCAAGTTTGAGTGACTGCACCGTCGTGCCCTCCATGAACTGCAATGGCAACACACCCATGCCGACGAGATTGCTGCGGTGAATCCGCTCGAAGCTCTGCGCCACGACCGCCTTCACACCGAGCAACGAAGTTCCCTTCGCGGCCCAGTCGCGCGAACTGCCCGTGCCGTATTCCTGGCCGGCAAAGACAACAAGCGGCGTTCCGCTCTTGGCATATTCCATCGCCGCGTGATAGATGCTCATCTGTTCGCCACGAGGCTGAAACTTCGTCACCCCGCCCTCCACGCCCGGCACCATCAAATTCTTGATGCGCACGTTGGCGAAAGTGCCGCGCGTCATCACACGGTCATTGCCGCGACGCGAGCCGTAGCTGTTGAAATCCGGCAGCGCGACCCCGTGCTTGATCAGGTAATCACCCGCGGGCGATGTTTTCTTGATCGAACCAGCAGGCGAAATATGGTCCGTAGTCACGCTATCGCCGAATACGGCCAACGCCCGCGCGCCCTTGATCTCACGGATTTCGCCAGGCTGCATTTTGAAGTCTTCAAAGAACGGCGGCTCCTGGATGTAAGTGCTTTCCGAGTCCCATTGGTAAACCAGCCCGGTGCTCGACGGAATTTCATTCCACTTTGGATTCTGCGCGGCGAAGTCCTTGTAGAGCTTGCGAAAAACTTCCGGCTGCAACGCCGCCTGCATGAGATCGCGCACTTCGCGCAAGCTCGGCCAGATTTCGCGCAGAAGAACCGGCTTGCCGTCCTTGCCTGTGCCGAGCGGCTCGGTGGCCAGATCAATGTCCACACGGCCTGCCAGTGCGAACGCGACCACCAGCGGCGGCGACATGAGGAAGTTTGCCTTGATGCTTTGATGAACTCGCGCTTCAAAATTTCGATTGCCGGAAAGCACGGACGCGGCCACCAGATCGTATTTGTTGATCGCATCTTCAATAGGCGCGGCCAGCGGCCCGGAATTGCCGATGCAAGTCGTGCAACCGTAGCCGACCAGATTGAAACCGAGCTGGTCCAGATATGGCTGCAATCCGGTCTTGTTCAAGTAGTCGGTGACCACGCGCGATCCTGGGGCAAGCGAGGCCTTTACAACAGGATTCACGCCCAAGCCGCGCTCGACGGCTTTCTTCGCCAGTAACCCGGCGGCGAGCATCACGCTTGGATTCGACGTGTTCGTGCAACTGGTAATCGCCGCAATGAGCACACTGCCGTGGTGAATTTCGCCCTCGGCCTTCGGAAACGCGCTGGCCGGGACCTGTTCCGGCGTGTCCGGCGCAGGATGCTGGTCGCGCATTTCTGATTCGCTGGGCTCGACGCCAAGCTTGCGATGGCCGTAGCTGTGGTCAATGAACGGATGCGCCTCGCGCGCGGTATTTACTCGCGCCATCGCGCGCAGATCCTCGGGCTTCTTGCCAAAGCCGTTTTCCGTGACGGGCCTCGTAAGCGAGCCGACAAATTCGCCTTTTAGCTTCGGCAATTCGATCCGGTCCTGCGGCCGTTTCGGACCCGCGACGCTGGCCACGACCGTGCCGAGGTCCAGTTCCAGTTCTTGTGAGTAAGCGATGTCTCCCTTCCTTGGAATGCCGAACAAACCCTGGGCCCGGTAATAATTCTCATAGAGCTTGCAGTGCTCGTCGCTGCGGCCCGTGGCGCGAAGATAATTTACGCACTCGCTGTCTATCGGGAAGAACCCCATTGTCGCGCCGTATTCGGGAGCCATGTTTGCAATGGTTGCGCGGTCCACCACCGGCAATGCGGTCGCGCCCGGCCCGAAGAACTCAACAAATTTTCCGACCACCTTAGCTTTGCGGAGCATCTGCGTCACCGTGAGCGCAAGGTCTGTCGCGGTCACTCCTTCGCGCAACGTGCCCGTCAAATGCACGCCCACGACATCCGGTGTCAGAAAATAAACCGGCTGCCCCAGCATCCCCGCTTCCGCTTCAATTCCACCCACGCCCCAGCCCACGATACCAAGTCCGTTGATCATCGTCGTGTGCGAGTCCGTGCCCACCAAGGTGTCGGGATAAAATTGTGGGACAGGCATCTTGCCCGTCTCCGATTCAACAGGCGAGACGCCTGATCCACTACTCAACACCCCCTTGGCCAGGTATTCCAGATTCACCTGATGCACGATACCAATGCCCGGCGGAACGACCTTGAAAGTGTCAAACGCCTGCATGCCCCATTTGAGAAATTGGTAACGCTCGCGGTTGCGTTGGAACTCCATGTCTAGATTTTTTTGGAGCGCCGCGGCCGTTCCCGCGAAATCCACCTGCACAGAATGGTCCACCACCAAATCCACCGGCACGAGCGGCTCGA
>CAZCZP010000082.1:11978-15295 GCA_964502895.1 uncultured Bifidobacteriaceae bacterium | reverse complement strand
CCGCCGTTTCCAACGCATGATGGACAACTTCGCATGAGCCATTATCCTCCCAAAACTTTCTATGTCGAAATCCGCAAACACAACGCAACCAACGCCAGCCGAACTCGGCTACTCGATGCCGGCCGAATGGGAACCGCACGAGGCAACCTGGCTCGGCTGGCCGCACAATGCGTCCGACTGGCCGGGCAAGCTCGACACCATCCGCTGGGTCTATGGCGAGATGGTGCGCAAAATTTCACAGGGCGAATTGGTCCGCATTCTCGTGCGGCACAAGGCGGAAGAGAAATTGGCGCGCCATTATCTCAAACAGGCGTGCTGCGACTTGAAACAGGTCGAGTTCATCGCTCACCCAACCAATCGCGGCTGGACGCGGGACACCGGGCCGATTTTTGTCCGGCGGCATTTGCCCTCACCCCTGACCCCTCTCCCATCCGATGGGGGAGGGGAACAGCAATCCATGCGGGCTGGAAAATTCAAATCCACTCACAAGGCCAGCAGGCTGACGACGATTCTCCCTGGGGGAGAGGGCCGGAGTGAGGGAGGACGTACACCAACCAAAACCGCCATTGTCCACTTCCATTTCAACGCCTGGGCGAAATATCCGGACTGGCAGAAAGACCGCAAAGTGCCGGAGACGGCTGCGCGGTTGTTCCGCAAACAACTTTTCCGCGCCGAGCACAACGGCAGGCCTTTCGTTCTCGAGGGCGGCGGCATTGAAGTGAATGGCCACGGAACGTTGCTCACCACGGAGGAATGTTACCTCGATCCCAAAGTGCAGGTTCGCAATCCCGGCCTGGGTCGGAAGGAATTCGATGAGACGGTGAAAAAGTATCTGGGCGTCACGAACGTGCTGTGGCTGCGCAATGGCCCCGTGGGCGACGACACGCATGGGCACATTGACGACATCTGCCGTTTCGTGAATCCGAAAACGCTTGTGCTCATCCGCGAGACGAACAAGCAGGATATCAATTACCGCCCGCTGGCGGAGAACTGGGAACGCATCCAGGATTTGCGCCTCGAAGATGGAGGCAAACCGGAAGTGGTGGCGTTGCCCATGCCGTCGCCGCTTTACTTTGGCCGCGACCGCCTGCCCGCGAGCTACGCGAATTTTTACATCAGCAACGCGGCGGTCATCGTGCCGACGTTCAACGATCCGAATGACCGCATCGCGCTCGGAATTCTTGGCGAGCTGTTCACCGACCGGCCCGTGGTGGGCATTCACGCGGTGGACCTCGTGTTGGGCTTCGGCTCGTTGCATTGTCTGACGCAACAACAACCCGCGTGAGCGCCCGGCATTCTTCCGTAATGGCCATGCTTGCTTAACCGGCATGAGAGTGGTATTAACAGCGCGGCGAAGCGCGCAGTACGTCGCGGCTGGAATTTGATCAGCAATGCTCTGAATGAACGCAACAAAGAAATCTAAAATCAAAGTCCTCATCGTGGACGATCATCCCGTCGTGCGAAAAGGTTTGTGGTCCTGCCTTTCGACGAGGGACAATTTGAAAATCGTGGGTGAAGCCGTGGACGGCAGCGACGCCGTAACCAAAGCCAAGGAATTGCTTCCGGACATTGTCTTGATGGACTTGCACATGCCGAAGATGGATGGGCTGGAAGTAACGGACGCCTTGCGCAAGGATGTGCCGCAGGCCAAGGTCCTCATTCTTTCCATGCAAGGCACGCGCGACTCGGTATTGCGCATCATCAAAGCCGGCGCCCGTGGTTACGTGCTCAAGGACGCGCCGACGGATGAACTGGTTCGCGCCATCGAATCCGTCCAGGCGGGCGAAGCGTTTTTCAGTCCGCCCGTGGCCCAAATCGCCCTCAACCAATACGTGACCGAGTCAGACAAGGCCGATCCGCTGACCAAACTCAGTGAACGCGAGCGCGAAGTCCTGGGCCTCATCGCCGAAGGCAAGAGCAACAAGGAAATCGCCATGCTCCTCGGCATCGGCGTGCGCACCACCGAAACGCATCGCGAGCGCATCATGCGCAAGCTGGACATCCACAGCGTCGCCGGCCTCACAAAATTCGCCATCGCCCACGGCATCGTCTCCCTTGAGGAAGACCCCAAGCGGCTGGGAAGATAATTGCCCGGCGCGAGCCATCCCTTCAGGCCGCGGACGGTTCGATTTCTTCCGGTTGCCAGAGCAACCGGCCCTCCATTCCGCCGGCGACCACCAGCGTCTGTCCGGTGATGTGCCGCGCCAGCGAGTCGGATGACAAATAAACCACGGCGTTGGCGATGTCATCGGGCCGCGCAATTTGCGGCAACGCCATCGTCGCAGTGACTCGGCGGACCATCTTGGCGTCAGTGAGCTTCGCCGCGTTGCGAGGCACAACCGTCCAGCCGGGGCACACACAATTGACGCGTCCACCGCAGTAGTCCCGCGTGTGCGGCGCGAGGCGTGACAGTTCGTTCTTGAGACTGCGCGTGAGGCCGAATGCAATCGCGGCCTTGGCCGCGGCGTAATCCGCGTGGCCGGCTTCGCCAAACACGGCAGCCGTCGAGCCAATCAAAACCGCATTGCCGCGCTTCTGTTTCGCCACCAAGCGAAGAAATTCACGCAAGCAGAGGAACGTCGAGGTCAGCACACTGTCCAGCGTCCAGCGCCACTGATTGAGCGGCATCTTGTGCAACGGAACATCACGAGTTTCCCAGGAGCCGGCGTTGGCCACGAGCGTATCCACGCGGCCGAATCGTTTCGATGCCGAGGCCAACAGATTTTTTACCTCTGACTCCTTCGTCAGGTCCGCACGTAGCACGATGGATTCAACCGCCGTGATTTCGCGCTGGAGCTTCCGCGCGCTGGCCGGATTGCGATGATAATGCAGGACGAGCTTGGCGCCTTCGCCGGCAAAGGCCCGGGCGATGGCCGAGCCGATGCCACCCGACGCGCCGGTGATCAGGATGGCTTTGCCGACCAGGTTTGTGTTCATGCACTTCAAAGTCCGAGTCCGCACAGAACGCGGAAATAAATCCAGTGCCCGAAATCGTTCGGGTGATTGATGTTGTTGCCGAGCAAATCCTCGGGCTTCTTGCGAACGGCCATTGCCTGCCAGTTGTTGAACACGTCCGCGAAAGCGCAGCCGGACTCCCGTGCGACGCGCTCCGTCGCTGCCGCGTAATCCTGCATGTGATGCGAGCCAAACTTCCAGTGCGGATTCGGCGGGAACGCCGAGAACAAAATAATCTCTGCCGCCGTCTCGCTCCGAATGCGTGCAATCATCGCCTTGAGATTCGACTCGAACAGCGGAATCGGCACACCGCCTTTGTTATGGTCGTTCATGCCAAAACCGATCAGGACGAGATCCGGTTT
>CAZCZP010000082.1:3354-11878 GCA_964502895.1 uncultured Bifidobacteriaceae bacterium | reverse complement strand
CACCGCCTTTGTTATGGTCGTTCATGCCAAAACCGATCAGGACGAGATCCGGTTTTTCATCGAGCACCTTTGCCTGCAAACGTTGCAGGCCTTGCACGGTGGAGTCTCCGCCGGTTGCACCGTTGACCACCGCTACGTGCGCGCGCGGATATTTTCTCTGTAACTCATCCGCCCAACGCCGCCAGAAGATCAGTTCTGGCTTCGTGGCATCGCCGCCTGCCGTGATGCTGTCGCCGAACGCCACAATCTTCACCAATTCGCCTCCAACCAGTTTCGCCCGTGTGTTCTTCAGTTGGTGAACTTGGGCGGGCTGTTCCGGCCAGCGCACGGTCCTTGCGAATGCGTAATCCGCGAAAACAAAAAAGCCGGTGTTGCCGAAGCCCGGGAATTTCGAGTGATCGAATTCCCGCTGTCCGTGGAGCACGTTGGTCCGGAAATCCGGGATGCGCGAATCCGGCGTGCGGCGCAGTGTGCCGCCGGCGAAGTCCACGATAAAATCACGCCCGGCTTCATATTCAACCGTGTTCGCGCCGGGCAGATAAGTGCTGCGCAGCCGAAGCGGTTGACCCGGCGCAGGCAAATGCGCCAGCGTTGCCGGTTCTTCACCGATGAAAACGCACGACTCGCCGGTCTGCCGACTCAGCCGAGGCGAAGGTGAAACACAACCACACAACAAGCCGGCGCCCAGCAGCGCCGCAAAGCTCAGAGTGGAGCGCCGAAAGTTCACGGCAGTGTCAAGCGGGCGGAGGATCGCCAAAGTGGGCTTTCCAGGATACGTAAGCCGCTGCGTCGGCCAGCAGCGCTTCGATTGCTGCAGCCAGTGGCTCGACCCGGACAATCCCGAAGAACACCGCGCGGTCACCAATCGAATTCTCGATGAGAAACGCCGGGCGCTGCGTGACTTGCAGCGCATGAAATTCATTCGTCGTCTGTTTCAAACGCGCTGCAATGGGCTTCGACTTCGCGCGCGCCAGCAGTTTTGATTGGTTGAGTCCGGCGGCCTTCGCCGCAACGCTCACCGCGACTTGCCAGCGTCCGACCTTTTTTCCTTGCCGCACCGCCGCGTGGGCGATGGCGAGGCGGACGCGATCATCCGTCACCCCAAAATCTCTTGCCGCCTCGGTCACGAGATTCGGCACCAAATATTCCTTGAGGTCCGGCTCGAACCAGCCCGAGTCGAGCATGTAGGGCGAGCGCACGATGGAACCGCTTCGCCGATAAAACCACTCACACTGGCTTTTGGACCGCGGATACGCGTCCGCCGGCATCTGGGCGATCTTCCAGCCGAACTCAACGCGGTCTGCGTAACGGCGTTTTAGTTCGGTCCACGCCGGCTCGGCCCAATGGCACCACGAGGAAATGACTTCGAGGTAATAAGTAACTTTGACGGTTCGCTTGGTGACAGGCATGACGGCGGAATTCTTTGCTTTGGCTGGCGGCTCTGGCAATTCTAATCCGCACGCATGGCGAGTCGCATTGTTTTCATCACCGGCACAGACACCGGCGTCGGAAAAACGGTGTTCGCGGTTTTAGTAACCCGGGCTCTCCGAAAGCGCGGTCTGCGAGTCGCCGCGCTCAAACCGATTTGTTCCGGCGGACGGGACGATGCGCGCCGCCTGCGCGAAGCGACGGGGGGATCGTTGTCCCTCGATGAAATCAACCCCTGGCATTTCCGGGCACCGTTGTCTCCGTTGCTGGCCGCACGAATGGAACGTCGTCGCGTTTCGCAGGCGCAGGTGCTGGAGCACTCGCGGATCGTGGCAAAGCGGTTTGATCTGGTCGTGATCGAAGGCGCGGGCGGCCTGTTGAGTCCGTTGGGCGAGGGATTCGATTCGCGCGATCTGATCAAAGAGCTGCGAGCCACGCCCATCGTGGTTTGTCCCAACCGGCTCGGTGTGGTGAACCAGATTTTGCTGACGCTTGAAGCCCTGAAGCCACCTTTCACCAGCCGGACTCAAATCGTGTTGATGAATCCGCCACGCAAGGACCTAGCGGCTCGGACGAATCGCGAATTGTTGGCGGAGTTCGTCACCAACAGGCAAATCCATGCGCTGAACTGGCTGGGGAAAAATCCATTTCCAGTCGCAGCCAGCAAGTGGCCGGAAATGAGCAGGGTTCTGGGCACCTTCGTGCAAGCAATCGCTCCGTAAACCGGCGGCTTGCCCGCGTTGCGAACCTTTGGCCCGCCTGCGATCATCGAGCCGCTGAAGCTCCGTCGGTTTCCGAGCCAAGCTAAAACTTCACAAACCACTTCTTGCGATACATCACCCACGCCACGAAGTAGAGCATGGCGACCCACATCAACGCCCAAAGCAACGACGCGTTCTTGGGACTGGCCAGCGGGACGAACAAGTTGTCATACAGCAGCGCCTTGAGCGGCACGGATCTGCCTTCCGCGACGGGAAGTTTGATTTCGGCCATGAGGCGGCCCAGCAATCCTGATAGAACGAACACCGTGATGGCGTTCATGCCATAGATTGCAAATGGCTTCGCGAACGTGCGGCAACCCTTCACATCCACGAACCAGTAATAGACACCGAAGCAAAGCATCGCCAGCCCGGCCATGAACACCGCATAGGAACTGGTCCAGATGGGTTTGTTGATCGGCAGCCAGAGACTCATCAACTGCCCGAGCCACATCAACAGCGCGCCCGTGATCATGAGCCACGCGGTCTTTTCTGACTGACTCCGCTTCGCGCGCAGCAGATGCCCGGTCAGAATCCCGAACAGGCACGTCGCAATCGCCGGCAACGTGCTCACGATGCCTTCGGGATCCCAGGGCTTTGTGCTGCGCCAAACGTGCGTGCCGATGACCGGGCCGTTCAAGAGGACGTTGTCAACGTAAGCAGAAAAGTTGTCACCTCGCTCCAACAATCCGGAAACGTAACGAGCCTCGCCATGCACGTTCACTGGAAAGGGTGCGAACGCCATCAACAGCCAATAGCCAGCCAGCAAAGCGACGGTCCAATAAATTTGTCCGCGAATGCCCGTGCGCAGGAAAATCAGCATCGCGATCAAGTAGCACACGGCGATGCGTTGCAGCACACCGGGGATGCGGATATTCGTGAGATACTGATGCAGCCACTCGCCAAAGGCCATCCTCCCAAGCAACAGGTCCACCAGGTAACCGAACGAGGCCAACAGAATTCCCAAGGCGAACAGAATCGCCGCACGACGCAACGCGTGCAGGAAAAGTTGCCGCCGACTCTGGCCGAGTTCGAGCCGGCGCGAGATGGACAGCGGAATCGCCACGCCGACGATCCAAATGAAGAACGGGAAGATCGTGTCTGTGAAAGTCCAGCCGTGCCATTCGGCGTGAAGCAACGGCGTATAAACGGCACTCCAGTTGCCTGGGTTGTTGACGAGCATCATCGAAGCGATGGTCACGCCGCGAAATACGTCGAGCGACATCAAGCGTCCCGCGCCAGTTGTGGCAGGCTGAGGCGATGCTGCTTCGCTCATGTGTGCAAAGCTAAGGCAGTTTGCGTCAGCAAAGAAGTCCTTTTCAACACTGGCCGCGCCGGCATCTTGCCGGCGGCTTTTTCTCGCAACAACCATGTGACTCACCGGCAGGATGCCGGCGCTCCCAGTGCAGCTTTGCGAATTGACCTCGGAATGAACGCAGCGCAATGTCGCCGGGTCGAAGTTGTGATTCGCACCATGAAAACAAAGCGCATTTTTCCCTCGAAGCTGCTCGCCAGTTCCATCGCCGCAATGGCGGTTGGTTTCGCGGCCCAGTCATTTTCCCAGACGGAAACGTTGGTGTCGTCCACCATCACTCGCCTGAAAGGCCACGCGCGTTGCTCGGCCGACGGCGGCAAGACCTGGCAAATGGTCAAAGTCGGCGACAAGCTGGTTTCCGGCTCGATGATCCAGACGGCGTTCAAGTCGGATTTGGACATTGTGCTCAGCGAGCCGGCGGATTCCCAAACGGCAAATCTGTTGACTCTCGCGGAAGACACGTTGCTGAGCCTCGATAAAATTGCGCGAAAGCAAGCCACGGGATCACCGGAAGCGGCGGAAGAAATTTCGTTGGACTTGCGCAAGGGCACGATCACGGGTCACGTAAGGAAGTTGACGCCGGCGTCGAGATACGAAATGGCCTTCCTCCACGGCGTCGCCGGGACACGCGAGGGTGTGTACGCGTTGCGCGCGAACGGTGAGTTGCGCGTTTCGAGCGGCAAGGCGTTCATCGCGCTTACCGACGGCAAAGCGGCGAAAGAAGTTGCCGCGGGTCAGCATTTCAACCCAGCCACCGAAACCGTGGCCGCTCCGACGTCGCAAGCGACGGCATCGCCCGCCACGTGGCAACCTGCTCCCGCAATTGCGCCGGAAACTCCGGCAGTTTCCGATCAACCGGAACATCGGCCTGCTCGTGTGAAACGAAAAGTGCAACCGCCCTCGACGGGACTTCGCCGCGCCGCACCCTAGCGGGCAGTTCCAATTTCTCAGGCACTTTCCGCTTTGGCCGCTCCGCATCGCTCCTTAGACTCCGCGCGCGATGTCGCAAATGCTCAAGTCGTCCGGCGCGATGGCCGCCGCCACCCTGACCAGCCGCGTGCTGGGCATGGTGCGCGAAATGGTCTATGCGCGGTTCATGGGCACGAGCTGGGTGGCGAGCGCGTTCATCCTGGCCTTTCAAGTTCCGAATCTTTTCCGCCGCCTGCTCGGCGAGGGCGCGCTCACGGCTGCGTTCATTCCCATCTTCAAGGAAAAGGAGAAGCGCGACGGCGACCAGGCAATGTGGCAGGCCGCGAACGCCGTGATCTCCGGCCTGTTGGTTTTCGCGTCGGCCGTGGTCGTGATCGGATTCATCGGCGTCTCGGCGGCGATTTCGTACGGAGCGCAAATGGACGGCGAAGCCACGCGCTTCACGGGCAAAACACTACTCATGCTTCAACTGCTGCGCGTCATGCTGCCGTATCTGTTGCTCGTGTGCCTGGCGGCGGTGTTCATGGGCATGCTGAACGCCCGCGGACATTTTTTCATACCCTCGTTTGGCGCGGCGATGTTGAACCTGGTGATGATCGCCTCGGTGCTTTGGCTCGCGCCGAGAATGGGCACGGAATTGCACGACAGGGTTTTTGCGCTCGCCATCGGTGTCGTGCTGGCCGGGGTGGTGCAGGCGTGGTTTCAATTGCCGTCGCTGCATCGCGAAGGCTTCCGATACCGCTGGGTCAATCCGTGGCGCGACGAAACCGTGCGGCGGGTCGTGACGCAGATGCTACCGGCCACCTTGGGCGTGGCCGCGTATCAAATCAACGTCGTGCTGGTCAATGGTCTCGCCTATTGGGTGGATGATTACGTCGTCGCGTCGTTCCAATACGCCGTGCGCCTGATGGAACTGCCGCAGGGATTGTTTGGCGTCTCAATGGCGGCCTACCTTTTGCCGGCGTTGTCCGGGTTGGCGGCGGAAAAAAAATATCCCGAGTTCCGGCGCGAGTTGAGCCAGGGTGTGAGTTATCTGGTGTTCGTAAATCTGTTGGCCTCGGTTCTCCTCATCGTTCTCGCCGAACCGATCATCCGATTGCTCTTCGAGCGCGGAAAATTTGACGCCACTTCCACCAGTCAAGCGACATTGGCGCTCGCGTGCCTCGCGCCGGGGCTGGCGTTGTTCTCCACCGTGAACGTTCTGGCTCGCGCATTTTACGCATTGGGCGACACGCGCACGCCGATGCGCATCGGCGTGTTCTGCCTCGCGCTCAATCTGCTGCTCTCCTGCGCGTTGGTGTGGCACTACAAGCAAGGCGGGCTCGGCATCGCGAATAGTTGCACTTCGGCGCTCAACGCCGGCCTGCTGATTTACGCACTGCGACGCAAGCTCACCAAGCTGGACATGCAACCACTTCGCGCAGCGATGCCGGCGCTGTTGCTCGCTACGGTGGCCGCCGGTGCGTTGGCGTGGTGGAGTTGGCGCGCGTGGGAGGACAGGCTTGGTCACGGCAACATCCTGCTGAAACTCGGCGCGGTCTTTGCCCCAGCAATGTTGGCGGCAATGGGTTACTGGCTTATCGCCACCCTGGCGAAGGTCCCGGTCGCAAAAGAATTGAGTGGCGTCGTGCTCAAGAGATTGACCAATGCGCGACGGGGTTGAAGCCGCGACCGGCTGCGCGTTCGTTGACACCCTTCTGCACGGCTGCTAGCTTGCGCGCTCTTTGAGAAGCTGCGATGGACTACAAAGACACACTGAACCTCCCGCGAACCGACTTCCCGATGAAGGCCGATCTGGTGACGCGCGAACCGGAGCGGTTGAAGAAATGGGAAGCCGGCCGACTCTACCAAAAAATTCAGGAAGCCCGCGCCGGCGCGGAAAAATATGTCCTGCACGACGGCCCGCCTTTCGCCAACGGCGACGTTCACATCGGCAACGCGCTCAACAAGATTCTCAAAGACATCATCGTCAAATACAAAACGCTCCGCGGCTTTAGCGCGCCCTACATCCCGGGTTGGGATTGCCACGGGCTGCCGATTGAGTTCAAGGTCACGCAGGAAATGCGCAAGGCCGGCGATACCAGCGCCGATGCGGCTGCAATCCGCAGCGCCTGCGATGCCTACGCACGAAAGTACATTGATATCCAGCGCGCGCAGTTCAAGCGCCTCGGCGTCCTGGGCGATTGGGAAAATCCTTACCTCACGCTCAACAAGGAATACGAAGCCGACGAACTACGCCTGTTCGCGGACATCGTCGAGCAGGGATTTGTCTATCGCGGCAAAAAACCGATTTACTGGAGCATCCCCTGTCGCACGGCGCTCGCCGAAGCCGAGGTGGAATACAAGGATCACGTCAGCCAGAGCGTTTTCGTGAAGTTTCCGGTCGTCGGTCGCCCGGGAGTTTCAATTGTAATCTGGACGACGACGCCTTGGACCCTGCCGGCGAATCTGGCCGTGGCGTACAACTCCAAGTTCAGTTATTCGCTGGTGCAAGTGGAGGAGGAACAATTCATCGTCTCGGCGATGTTGCTCTCGACGATCGCCGAGAAATGCGGCTGGCAGGGTTACCAGATCGTCCGCAGTCTCGACAGCGAGCATCTCAGTCAGCTCGAATATCAGCATCCGTTCTGCAATCGCACGGGAAAACTTTTTGCCGGCGACCATTTCGTCACGAACGATACGGGCACAGGCTTCGTTCACATTGCGCCCGGCCACGGTCAGGACGACTACAACCTCGGCCGCACGCATGGCCTGCTGATTTATTCGCCGGTGGACGACGATGGCCGCTTCGCGCACACGAACGATCTGCCGCTCGATCAGCAGATACCAAACGAGATGGTCGGCAAGTCCATTCTGGAAAAGCACGGCAAGAGCGACGCGAACGAGGCCGTGCTGCACGAATTGCGCGTGCGCAAGGCGCTGTTGCACCAGGAGAATTATCATCACAGCTACCCGCACTGTTGGCGGAGCAAGACGCCGATCATCTTTCGCGCAATGGATCAATGGTTCATCAAGATTGATTACGTGGTAGGGGCGAGCTGCCGCTCGTCCCAAACCCTGGCCGCGCAGCAGCACGGCCCTACCTTTCGTGAATCCGCTCTCGCCGAAATTGATCGCGTGAACTGGATTCCTGACTGGGGGGTCAACCGCATCAAGAGCGCCGTCCAATCGCGACCTGATTGGTGCATCTCGCGTCAGCGCACGTGGGGCGTGCCGATTCCGGCGTTCTACGATGCCCAGGGCAATCCGATTCTCGACGCACAAATCGTCCGCAACGTCGCCGCTCTGATCGAGAAGCATGGCTCAAATGTTTGGTTTGAAAAAACTGTGGGTGAACTCTGGTTGCTCGTAAAGCCGAAGGATTGGAAGGGTGCGGACGCCGTTACCAAATCCAACGACACGCTTGATGTGTGGATTGATTCCGGCTCGTCTTCGCGCGCTGTCATCGCCCGGCGTCCGGAGATTCGCGGCAAGGAAAAACCGTTCCAAGCCGACATGTATCTCGAAGGCAGCGACCAGCATCGCGGCTGGTTTCAATCCTCGCTGCTGCTCTCACTGGCGGGCAACGGTGCCGCGCCTTACAAGATCGTGCTCACACACGGCTTCATGGTGGATGCCGACCGGGAAAAAATTTCCAAGAGCAAACAAGGCGCGGCGGCATACGAAAAGCCACAAACCGCTGAAGCCTATGTGAAGAAATGGGGCGCGGATGTGGTGCGGCTTTGGGTTGCCTCACAGGATTTCCGGAATGACATCGTCGTGAGCGAGGAGCGCATTGGCAAGGTGTCGGAAACCTATCGCGGCATCCGCAACGCGCTACGCTACCAACTCTCGAATCTCTACGATTTCGACCCGGCGAAACACACAGTTCCTGATGATAAGCTCACGGGCCTGGATCGCTGGATTCTTGGCGAGTTCGCGAAGCTGGAGAGGGACGTGATCGAAGCTTACGACAAATTTGAGTTTCACGTTGTTTACCAACGAGTGAGTCAGTTCGTGGCAGTGGAACTGTCGGCAATCTATCACGACGTCATTAAAGACCGGCTTTACACCGACCCGGCAAATTCACATCGCCGCCGCTCGACGCAGACAA
>CAZCZP010000082.1:0-3254 GCA_964502895.1 uncultured Bifidobacteriaceae bacterium | reverse complement strand
TCCCCGCAACGCAATCGCCCGCGACTGAAGGCATCGAACTTATCACTTTGCCGACGCAGAGGGAGGCGGCGTGTGCTTGATGAGTTTATTGGCCCACGCGATGAAATATTTCATGTTCGTGCGATCTTCATGCCCGCCGTCGTGCTGACGCCAGGCAAGTTCGCCATCGAGCAGTCCTGTGTTCACTGGCGGTTTCTTGGCAACGCGATAGTCGTTGGTATCGCCGACATCCCGCGCTCCCAGCAGACGGAAGACCGGTCCGGCGGCAACCGTGGCCATGTAACTTCCCTGCTGGTCAAGCCAGTTGGCGTCGCCCTTCTCGGGAACGCCGTAACTGATGAAGGTAGGCCGCGGCGCGCACAAGGCGATCAACTGATGCGCGTCCACCGGCAAGTCACCCGCGTTTCTGCTGCCGAAGGAGGATTCGGCGGCGCCGTATTTCAAAAAGTTGCCGGCCATCCAGTGGTAGCCACCGGAGCCGGTGAGATTTTCCACGGATTCACCGAAGTCGCGGCGGTGCGGTTTTGCGCCGCCTTCGCCGGATGAACCAACGAGCACCATCGCAAATCGCGGCTCAAACGCCATCGTGACCAACGCCGCCTTGCCGAAACGCGAAACGCCTTCGATGCCGACTTTCTTTGCATCCACCGTGGAATCCGTTTCGAGATAGTCGAGGCCGCGCGCCGCACCCCAGGCCCACGCGCGCAACGAACCCCAGTCATCCGGCTTGCGCGGCTGGCCTTTGTTGCACAAACCGATGATGCCTTTCGTCAGCCCCGCGCCATTGTCCGCTTGAATGCTGTTCGGAACAATGGTGGCGTAACCCCAACCGGCGGCGATCAGTTGTTCCGTGGACGGCGGATCGGCAAAGTTCCCACCCCCAAAAGCGCTGAAACGATTCGTTGGCGCGGGCTCACCGGGCCGCCGAGGAAGGCCGGCTCCGCCAAAAAATCCGCCGAACATCATCAGCACTGGCACAGGTCCTTTGGCGTCCTTGGGCGCGACCAATGTCATTTGTATGTTTACCTCGATGGCCGGATATGCCGAATTGTCCACGCGCCCGATGAGTTGTTTTGCGATAACCGGCAGTTCACCGACGACGCGATCCGTTGCCTGGGTCGTAATCGTCCACGTTACTTTGGGAACATCTTTGGGCACGCGCCCGACGATTTCGCGCTCAAAGTCCTCCACGATTTCCGGCCGCCGCTGCTTCCACCACATCTCCGGCGTCGCGACCTTTTGGCCGTTCCTCAACGTGAGCACCTCCGGCCAATCGGGAAACGGATTTGCCTTTGCCGGATCGTAATTGGCGGGGTTGTTGGTCGCATTCGGATTGCCATTTCGTCCCGGCCTCAACTTCGTAATGCCCAACTGATCCATCATGTTTCGATGATCCTGCGCCGTCGTCCAGTTGGTGGAAGCGGGCGTTGCGCCGGATCCCGGATTGGCCTGGCCCGGTAGATCATGCCGCGAGATCACCATTGTGAGTCCCGCTACGAAACAGACAGCGGACACGATTGAAGACCGAGTGCAAACATGCATGGTTTGGGCGCTGGTTAATGGAATCGAAAAAAGAATTAGCGGCACGGCACGCCCGGAGCAATCTGAAAACGGGAATCCTGCAATCGCGGCTCGCTTGGGGTTTGCGGACTTGCCAGTCGGCGTGGCGCTGCCGAAAATACTCGCCAATGAAACCCACCATCACTCCCGCCGACGAAGGCAAGAAGGTCAATATCCTGGGCACAGCCATGCTCATCCGAATCCACGGTCGCGACACGGGCGGGGTGGTCAGTGTGGTCGAAACGCACGACCTGCCGGGCGGCGGTCCGCCGCCACACATCCATCAACGCGAGGACGAAACGTTTCAGATTCTCGAAGGCGAATACGAATTCACCGTCGAGGGCAAAACCATTCCTGCCAAACCGGGCACAACCCTGTTTGCGCCGCGCGGCGTCGCGCACACCTACCGCTACGTCGGCCAGCACCCAGGCCGGCTCATGTGCGTCATCACGCCGGCGGGGTTTGAGGAATTCTTCGAGGAAATCGGCGCGATGAGTCCGCAGCAACAGCAGGACATCCCGCGTGTGATTGAGATTGGCAAGAAATTCGGTCTGGAAATCCTGCCGCCACCCCGCGCGAATATATGAATGCCCCGGACAGTTCGCAGACCGTGTTTTGGACGAAGCGCTGGGAAGCCGGAAAAACGCCGTGGGATCTTGGCGCCGTGCCGCCGGCGCTGGCGGATTACCTTCACCGGACCCACACTGCCACGACTGCTTTAATTCCCGGCTGCGGCACGGGCTATGAGGTGCGCGCCTTCCACGAAGTTGGTTACGACGTCATCGCGCTCGATTTTTCCGCGCCTGCCGTCGCGCACGCGCGCGCAGTGCTTGGGCCGCTGGGCGATCGTGTCATTCACGGCAATTTTTTCAAACACGACTTCGCCGGCAAGCAGTTCGGCGTGGTTTACGAGCGCGGTTTTCTTTGCTCGCTGCCGCCGGAGCGCTGGCCGGATTACGCGGAACGGATGGCGAGCCTGGTTTCGCGCGGTGGAAAACTGCTCGGCTTGTTTCTCTACGGCGAAGAACCCGAACCGCCGCCTTTTCCGCTCACGAAAGAAACAGCCGCAGCGTTATTCGGGAAAAACTTTCGCCTGCTCCAGGACGAATCTCTGGTGGGCAAATCCGTTCCCGTCTATCAAGGCCTCGAGCATTGGCAGGAATGGGAACGAGTTTAGGCCCATCGCGCTGCGGACAATCCCGACAGGATTGTTGGCGGAAACGCCGCCGAGTTAAGAACGGAGTCCCGAGACGGCCGGATGGGTTGTCGCGCAGGAGGGGGCGGCGGTCTTTGGTGGAGAAGACCTGATGAATGTAAACGGCGGAAAGGGATTCTGGCATGAGGGAAGGATGCCAAATCGGAAACGGTTCGCCAGCGTGAATCGGCGTTGCGAATCGGTGTTCAATCTCAAAAGGATTGTGTCCATCAGCGCGAACCCGCGCGCCGCGATTTGAATGCCCCAAAGGGGCATCGGCATCCAGCCCCGCAGGTGCGGGGTTGGCGCGTCCGCGCCTACCTTGGGTCATCGTTCCAACAAATCATCAACCGCAACGCGGTTGTGGCGAATGTCGCGCGTGATGGACGGACGGGAATGGCCGCAACCGCGTTGCGGTTGGAAATGATTTGCGGACGGTGACCCAGGGTAGCTCGTGCCTCGCAACCCTGGGCTTTGGGACGGAATCCCGTTGGGATTC
>CAZCZP010000081.1:1235-15516 GCA_964502895.1 uncultured Bifidobacteriaceae bacterium | reverse complement strand
CGGAAATCAATCGGTGGCTGGCTTCAATTGCGCAGCCTGAGCAAGTTGATCCCACCTGCCCTCCCCGCCGATTGTGCTCGCGACCGGCTGGACGGCTTGGTAACAAACGCCTGCGTGCTTATGAAAAACTTGATCCGGATTTTTCTCAGCCTCTGCTTCGCTGAATTCTTCGCCGCCGTTCACGCCGCCCCGCTTCCCCGAAGCGCACCCGAGGCTCAAGGCGTTTCGTCCGCGGCCATGATCGAGTTCGTGGAAGCGCTTTCCCAAATTGACGGCCTGCACAGTGTCATGGTGGTGCGACACGGAAAGGTGATCGCCGAAGGTTGGTGGAAACCCTATGACGCCGAACACAATCACGTTTTGTATTCGTTGAGCAAGAGCTTCACGTCCACCGCCGTAGGTTTGGCCGTCGCCGAAGGCAAGTTGAGCATAGACGACGTGGTCCTGAAATTCTTCCCTGAAGACGCTCCGGCGGAAGCGAGCAGCAACCTCAAGGCGATGCGCGTGCGCGACCTGCTGATGATGTCCACCGGACATCAAGACGAGCCGCCCACGGCGCCCGATACGACCTCGGCGAAGTCCTTTCTCGCCGCGCCAGTGCCGCACTTGCCCGGCACTCACTTCAAATACAACACGGCGGCCACGTTCATGCAGTCGGCCATCGTTCAGAAAGTCACCGGTCAAACCGTTCTGGAATATCTGCGGCCGCGATTATTTGCGCCGCTGGGAATCGAGCATCCGGTTTGGGATACGAACTTTCAAGGCATCTCGCTTGGCGGCTACGGCCTGCGCGTGCGCACCGAAGATATCGCGAAGTTCGGCCAGCTTTATTTGCAACAAGGCCGATGGCTTGGCGAACAACTGTTGCCCGCCGAATGGGTCGCCCTCGCCACGTCCAAGCAGACTTCGAATGGCAGTAATCCGGCCAGTGATTGGAACCAGGGCTACGGCTTTCAATTCTGGCGCTGCCGCCACAACGCCTTCCGCGGCGACGGCGCGTTCGGCCAGTATTGCGTGGTCATGCCGGACCAGGACGCCGTCGTGGCAATCACCAGCGGGGTCAAGGATATGCAAGCCGTGCTGAACATCATCTGGGACAAATTGCTGCCCGCGTATCAGACGAAAAGGATGCGCGCCAACGCTGCCGCCGTTCGCCGACTCAAGGACAAACTCGCAAACCTGGAAATTCGCCCCGCCGAGGGCGCGGCCACGTCTCCGCGGTCAGGCAAAATCCTGGGTCGCAAATTTTCCTTTCCCAAAAACGATCAGAAGGTCGAAAGCGTAACGCTCACTTTGGAAGATTCGGGCAACACATTGCGCCTCGCCGCACGGATTGATGGACGGGAAGTGCGCGTCGCCTGCGGTTATCGCGAATGGAAGAAGGGGCGCGCGCCACTTTTGGGCGGGCCGCTGGCCCGATTCCCCGACGAGCCGACAGCCGGCACGTTTGCCTGGGCCGCCGATGACACTTGCATAATCAAACTTTGCGCGTTCGAGACGCCCTTCCACATTTTGCTCAAGCTGAAGTTCGACGACGATCGGCTGGTTTTGGACTCGGAAACGAATGTAGCTTTCGGGCCAACCAAACAGCCGCAACTAATTGGGCAGGCGGAATAAAGAACGAAAGACGAATTTCTCTCTCACCCTGCTTGCCGGAACGCAAGCAGGGTTTTTTGTTCCCTGAAACTGAAGGTGAAATGGCAAGCGAGAAGCTGCTTCACGACTTCAAGGACATGAGATTTGAGGCGATTGCCGCGCCGTATTGAATGCCGTGTGACGCGTTTGGAAAATCCCGTTGGGATTCTATATCGGTCGGTTGATTATAGGCTGACGGTTATTGATTGACATGAACACCAAAGATTTTCTCCGGCTCGGCGTGCCGTTGGGTGAAGCCACACGGCGCGCGACGGATTTTGTTTCCAAATTCATCCTCGGTGGCGGCAACAAGTCGCGGTTGCACGAGGAAGTCGCGGCCATTGTCGCCAAGCCGTCGGCGTTTGTGGACGACCCGTTGCGCGGCGAGTTCGCGAAGGCGTTGCTCAATGCGCCGCCGCCTCCGCGCGCCGAACCGGTAAAATATCATCAGTGGGGCGAAAGGCTGGATCACGAGGCGGTGATGCAGATGGAGAAGGCGTGCCTGTTGCCGGTGTCGGTCGCGGGTGCGCTCATGCCGGACGCGCACGTCGGCTACGGCCTGCCCATCGGCGGCGTGCTGGCCACGGACAACGCGGTGATTCCCTACGCGGTGGGCGTGGACATCGCTTGCCGCATGAAGATGACAGTGCTGGATATTTCGTTGCGCGACCTGGAGCAAAAACAGGATCGCCTCACGCGCGCCATCGAGGCGGAAACGCGCTTTGGCGTGGGCGCGAATTTCAAGGAGCGCCGCGCGCACGACGTGCTGGATGCGGATTGGTCGGTCAGTCCGGTGACGAAGCAGAACAAGGACAAGGCATGGTCGCAACTCGGCACGAGCGGGAGCGGGAATCATTTCGTGGAGTTCGGTCTGTTCACGGCGCACCACAAAATCAACCAATTGGAGGCGGGAACTTACGTGGCGTTATTGTCGCACAGCGGCAGTCGTGGCACGGGCGCGGCGGTGTGCGATCATTACAGCAAGATTGCGTTCAGCCAGTTCCCGGATTTGCCGAGCGAGTTGAAACGGCTCGCGTGGCTGTCGCTCGATTCGCAGGAGGGCCAGGAATACTGGAGTGCGATGGAGTTGATGGGCCAATACGCGGCCGCGAATCACTCATGCATCCATCGCCACATCGCAGAGAATCTCGGCGCAACAGTTTTGCTCGATTTGGAGAATCACCACAACTTCGCGTGGAAAGAGAAACACGTCATTGATGGTGTGGAGCGCGAAGTCATTGTGCATCGCAAAGGCGCCACGCCGGCGGGCGCGGGGGTGTTGGGAATCATTCCCGGCTCAATGGCAACTCCGGGATTTGTGGTCAGCGGCAAAGGCAACGCGGAATCGTTGAACTCGGCTTCACACGGCGCTGGCCGCGCGATGAGTCGCAAGGCAGCGAACGAGAAGTTCAACTGGAAGGATGTGAACCGGTTCCTCCGCGAGCGTGGCGTGACGCTCATCAGTTCCGGGCTGGACGAAGTACCGATGGCTTACAAAAACATTCGCGAAGTCATGGAGGCACAGCGAGAGCTCGTAACGGTACTCGGCCAGTTTGATCCCAAACTCGTGAAGATGGCACCCGCAGGCGAGCGACCTGAGGATTGAGGGGGAGGACTTAAGGCGCCTTGGTCAGTGACGACATTTCCAATAGTCGGCCGGCCTTGCCGGTTGGGCGGGTTTGCCGCGAACGATCACCCGGCAAAGTCCGTTGAAGGGCTTTGCGCTTGGGGAGATGATTCGAGGCTAATTCGACAGGGCTTCCAGGCGGGATAGCGTTAAAATGGTGCGGCAATTTAATGTCCAAAACTCGCCCTTGGCTGGAAGTATAGTTACAGGTTGACGCATGTCATCCGACACAACACGCCGCTTCGAGGATCCGGCCGCCGCGCAGCAGCGGTTTCTTTCGCTGTTCCTGCGCAGCGAGCGGGAAGTATTCCGTTACGTGGCCGCGCTGGTGCCAAACGTGGCCGACGCGGAGGACATTGTGCAGCAGACCGCGCTGGCACTGTGGGAGAAGTTCGACGCCTACGATGCGAAGCAGCCGTTCACACCGTGGGCTTGCCGGTTCGCGTTGAACAAGGCCCGGCAATGGATCGAACGCCGCCAGCGCTGGCAGGCTTTGCTCGACAACGGATTGGCCGAGGAACTGGCTCGACGGCGCGAGGAGTTGCGTCCCGAGTTTGAGGCCAGGTTGAGGCACCTGGAGGGTTGCCTGAACAAATTGCCCGAAGAGCAACGCTCGATTATCGAAGGCTACTACTACCGGCGCGACGGAATCGAAAAGCTCGCCCAGAATTCGGACCGGACGGTGGCGGCGACGTACAAAGCGCTGCAACGGATTCGCCAGGCTCTCCAGGCCTGCGTTGAGAACGCCACCAAACCGGAGGGGGTTGTCGCATGAAAATCGCCTTCCCGTCGCGCGAATTCGATGAGGCGGTGGCGGCCTGCTGTCACGGTTTGGGATCGGATCAAGAGGCGCGGGCGTTGAACGAATTGTTGCGGAGCCACCCGGCCGCCCGTGACGAATACCTTTTTCGGCTCGAAATCCATTCGCGGCTGGCGTCGGGGCCGGACCTTTTTGTTTCGGCGGACACCGGTCATGAAGCGTCAATTGGTAGAGCTGACCTCCAATCCGCTGGATCGCGAATCTCCATTCTGCAGCACCCGAATGACCCCGGCGTTGCCGGGACGCCGCACACTCGACCGAATCCGATTCGACGGCGCGGCAGCTTTGAAGCCTTGGGTATGCCGCGAACGCATCGTCAAACGCGATGGTCACGTTGGGCGGTGGGGCTGACCGCCTGCGGGGTGCTGGTGGCCGGCTGGTGGGGACTGCGCGTGTGGTGGCCGGATGCCAACCAGGGCACGACCAGCAAAGCCGTGGCGATGCTGAACCGTGTGGTGGACGCCGAGTGGGAGCATCGCAAGGGAACTCCGCGCCTGGGAGCACCGCTGGAGCCGGGGTTGCTGCAACTGAAATCAGGGCTGGCACAAGTCGTTTTCTACAGCGGGGCGCGGGTTGTCATCGAAGGGCCGACGGAACTCCGGCTTGTTTCTCCCACCAACGCATCCTGCCGCAAGGGGCGACTCGTGGCGGAACTGCCGCCCCAGGCGCGCGGCTTTCGCATCGGAACTCCGCAGGTGGACGTGACAGATTTGGGCACGGCGTTCGGGCTTGACGTCCAGGATAGGCAGACGGAACTGCACGTGTTCAAAGGCAGCGTGGAGTTCCGGCCGGAAGGCGGTGCCGGGCGCCGGAATTTGCGTGCCGGCGCCGGCGCCGTCACGTCGAATTCAAGCTCGCCCCAACTTATCCCCGCCAACCCCGCGGGGTTCGCATCCTTGTTCGACTTGCAGGCAAAGTCCGTGGCCGCGGAGGCATTGCGTTACGACCAATGGCGGGCGGCCAGCAGCCGGCTTAATCAGGACCCTTCGCTGTTGGTGCATTTTGATTTCGAGCACGCCGCGCCGTCGGACTGGCGGTTGCATAACGCGGGCGGCCGGGGCGCCGGGGTGCCCGACGCCACCATCGTTGGCTGCCAATGGATCGAAGGCCGCTGGCCGGCCAAGCCGGCGCTGGAGTTTCGCAGCGTCAACGACCGCGTACGGGTGAGCGTGCCCGGCCAATTCGAGTCGTTGACCCTCGCGACCTGGGTGCGAGTGCAGGGATTGGATCGGCAATTCAACTCGGTGTTCATGTGCGATGGCTTCGAGGCCGGAACGTTGCACTGGCTGATTCGCAGAGACGGCGTGCTGGGGTTGACCGTGGTCGGCCCTTCGTCGGGCCAACACCAGATCGTGGCCAGTCCGCGCGTGCTCCCGCTCGACCAGTTTGGCATGTGGCTGCATCTGGCCGTGGTCCTCGACGGGAAGGCGAAGCGCGTGGCGCATTATGTCAACGGCGTTCGAGTCAGCGAGAAACCGTTGAAAAAGAATCCGCCTTTTCGCATTGGCATGGCGGAACTGGGGAACTGGAACGCCAGCGGTTTCCCGGACAACGACCCGTTCTTGATCCGGAATTTCAGCGGTGCGATGGATGAGTTCTGCCTGTTCAGCCGGGCGTTGGAGGGCGGCGAAATCCGTGAGTTGTATTCCGCCGGCAAACCACAACCGGAGCCCCTCGTGCAAAATCGGAATTAAACCAAACCAGTCAACGTATCGTTCAATCCCACCTGCCATGAAAACAAAACTATCGCTCCTCGCGCTCGGTTCGATTCTGTCGAGCCAGCTTTGCGCGGCTCAGACCAACGAGCCGGCCAACGATTGGAAACCTGCGCCGTCCAATCAACAGGGCAAACAGTATCCGCAGGTCAACTCGGAGGGCCGCGTCAAATTCCGCATCGTTGCGCCCAAGGCGCAGAGCGTTGGCGTGAGCTTCAGGGACAGCAGCCTCTTCACGAAGGGTGAAGACGGTGCATGGACCGGCTACACGCGGCCGCTCGATGAAGGCTTCCATTATTACACGATCAACATCGATGGCGCCGAGGTGCCCGATCCGAACAGCCACTATTTCTATGGCGCGGGCCGCTGGGGCAGTGCGGTCGAAGTGCCGGCGAAGGATGCGGACTTCTACGCCATGAAGAACGTGCCGCACGGACAACTGCGGGAGATTCATTACTTCGCGAAGTCGGGCAACACCAACCGGCACGCTTTCGTTTACACGCCGCCGGATTACGACAAGGATACATCCAAGCGTTACCCAGTGCTCTACTTGCAACACGGCGCGGGCGAAGACGAAACGGGCTGGGGCCGCCAGGGCTTCGCCGGGTTGATCATGGACAACCTGATTGCCGAGGGAAAAGCCAGGCCGCTCATCATCGCGATGGAATACGGCGGCAACCCCTTTGGCGGCCCGCGACGAACGAACGCGGCTCCGGCTGCCGCCACCACGGGTGACACAAACCGCGCTCCCGGCGGCCCAGGCCGCGGCGGTTTCAACTTCAGCGCCTTCGAGAAGGCGCTCCTCGAAGACTTCATTCCGTTCGTGGATTCCAACTTCCGCACCATCGCCGATCAGCCGCATCGCGCGATGGCCGGCCTCTCGATGGGCGGCATGCAGACGCGCTCCATTACGCTCGCGCACCTCGACACGTTTTCGCACATCGGTGTTTTCAGCGGCGGCAGCATCGCGGTGACGAACATCACCGACCTGGCTGCGTTCAAGGACAAGGTTAGACTCGTGTTCGTCAGCTACGGCAGCCGTGAACTGGGCGGCAACCGCCCGGGTTTCGGCGGCGACCCCAAGGCGAACGTGGCCGCGCTGAAGGAAGCCGGCGTCAACGCCGTGTTCTATGAGTCGCCGAACACCGCGCATGAGTGGCAGTCCTGGCGGCGCAGCCTGCGCGAGTTCGCGCCGTTGTTGTTCAAGAATTGAAGTGCAACCCAGCGGTTCATTCCCGACAATCCAAGACGCTATGAAAACTCAAATCACATTGTTCACCCTCGCTGTTCTCCCGTGCTTCGCTCTCGCAGCCGAGGTCACCGGCATGTGGAAATCCGAGTTCGATTCGCAGATCGGCGTCCAGAAATACACCTTCACGCTCAAGCAGGACGGCACGAATCTCACTGGGAAGGCCAATTCGGAAGTCGGCGACCGCAAGCGCGAAGCCGAGTTGAAGGAAGGCAAGGTTGAGGGTGACAAGATTTCGTTCGTCGAGATGTTCAATTTTCAGGACAACGACATTCGCATCAGCTACACCGGCAAACTCTCCACCAACGCCAACGAAATCAAGTTCACGCGCGAGGTCGGAGATTTCGCCAAGGAGGAAATCGTCGCCAAACGCGACGGCGCAGCCCCAACCGCCGCCGCTGCTCCTGGCCAGCGCGGACCAGGCGGGCGTCGCGGATTCGGCGGGCCGATCGAATTGAAGCCCGACGACAAGCCTGCGTTCCCGGACGCGCCGGAAGGTTTCGACAAGGCGCGCGAAGGCATCGCCCACGGCAAGATCGAGATGATCGAATACGACTCAAAGAGCGTCGGCAACAAACGCAAGGCGCTCGTTTATACACCGCCCGGATATTCGGCAGACACGAAGTATCCCGTCCTTTACCTCCTGCACGGCATCGGCGGCGACGAGGAGGAATGGCGGCGCGGCGGCCATCCCGAGATCATTCTCGACAACCTCATCGCCGACAAGAAGGCCGTGCCTATGATCATCGTCATGCCCAATGGCCGCGCGCAGCCGGACGACCGCGCCGGCAACAACGCCATGGCCACCGCGCCCGCCTTCGGCAAGTTTGACCAGGACCTGCTGGGCAGTCTCATCCCGTTTATTGAGTCCAAGTATTCTGTGATCAAGGATCGCGAGAGCCGCGCGCTGGCTGGACTTTCGATGGGCGGCGGGCAGTCGTTGAACTTCGGTCTCGGCAACCTTGACACGTTCGCGTGGGTCGGTGGGTTCTCCTCCGCGCCGAATACGAAGCCCGCGTCTGAACTCGTGCCCGATCCCGAGAAGGCGACGAAGCAATTGAAGCTGCTCTACGTTTCCTGTGGCAACAAGGACGGCTTGATTCGGATCAGCCAGGGCGTGCATGCCTACCTGAAAGAGAAGAATGTCCCGCACATCTGGCACGTGGATGAACACGCGCACGACTTCCAGCACTGGAAGAAAGGGCTCTATCAATTCTCTCAACTGATTTTCCGCTGAATGTAGGAGCGAACTCGCGAGGCCGGGCGAACATGAGAGACAGCTTCCACAAACTCGCCGCACTCGTTTTTGCGAGTCTCGTCGCACCCGTCTGGGCCGACACCGCGCAAAATCCAATCGTCCATGCCGACGTGCCGGACATGGCGATGATTCGGGTGGGCGACACCTACTACATGAGCAGCACGACGATGCACATGAGCCCGGGCTTGCCGATCATGAAATCCAAGGACCTCGTCAACTGGCAGCTCGTGAACTACGCCTACGACACCCTCAGGGGCAATGACGCCCTGACGTTGCAGAATGGGAAGAACGCGTACGGCGCCGGCTCCTGGGCCAGTAGTTTGCGATATCACGACAGCACCTTCTACGTCACGACCTTCTCCAGCACCACCGGCAAGACGCACGTTTACCGGACCAAGGACATCGAGAAAGGACCTTGGGTCGAGAACTCGTTTCGTCCTTCGCTGCATGACCACTCGTTGTTCTTTGACGACGACGGACGCGTTTACATGCTTTACGGTGGCGGCAATCTCCGTTTGGTCGAGTTGAACGAGGATTTGTCCGGACTTAAGGCCGGCGGGTTCAACCAGGTCGTCATTACGAACGCGAGCGCCGTGGCGGGGGCGAACATCATGCTCAACGCGGAGGGCTCGCAGTTGTTAAAGCACAATGGAAATTACTATCTGTTCAACATCGTGTGGCCGCGCGGCGGCATGCGCACAGTGCTGGCACATCGTGCGGAAAAAATCACCGGTCCGTACGAAGGGCGCGTGGCGTTGCAGGACAAAGGCGTGGCGCAGGGCAGCCTCATTGATACGCCGCGGGGTGAGTGGTTCGCGTATCTGTTTCGTGATTTCGGCGCGGTCGGTCGTATTCCCTATCTCGTGCCGGTCAAGTGGGAAGATGGCTGGCCGGTGCTCGGCGTGGAGGGAAAGGTGCCAGACCAGTTGAATCTGCCGCCGAGCAAAGGATTGATTCCCGGCATCGTGGCTTCCGATGAATTCGACCGCAGAACCGGTGAGCCGGCGCTGCCACTGGTCTGGCAGTGGAATCACAATCCGGACAACAAGCTCTGGTCGCTGACGGAGCGTCGGGGTTTCCTGCGACTCACCACCGGGCGCATTGATGCGGATTTCCTCAAAGCGCGAAACACGCTCACGCAGCGGACCATCGGTCCGGAGTGTTCGGGCACGACCGCCATTGACGTGACCAACTTGAAAGACGGCGACTTCGCCGGTCTCGCGCTGTTGCAGCGGCAATACGGTCTGGCCGGTGTCCAGGCGTACGGCGGCACCAACTTCATCGTGATGATCAACGCCAAGTCCGGCTCGCCCGTCGAGGCGGAGCGAATCCCGCTGTCTCAGCGCACCGTCCATCTGAAGGCGGAGTGCGATTTCAAGAACCGCGCGGATACGGCGCAATTCTTCTACAGCCTCGACGGCAAGTCATGGACTTCCGTCGGTAGCGAACTGAAAATGACCTACACACTTCCGCATTTCATGGGCTATCGCTTCGGCCTGTTCAACTATGCAACCAAAACCCCCGGCGGATTCGCGGACTTCGACTTCTTCCGCGTGAGCGCCGAAATCAACGCCGCAAATTAGACCGGAACCTGGCCGGACTCCACCGGGTCCAGCCTCAAAAAACCAACGCACACCGCCAAAGACCCAATCACTCCATGAAAAAGAAACTGCCACTCTTCGCGTTTGCTTCCATCTTGGCGGGCCAGACCTGCATGGCCCAAACCAACCCGCCGGTGGTGGAGGATTTCAAGCCATCGTCGCTGAATCAGCCCGGCAAACAGTATCCCCAGGTCAACTCGGAACGGTGCGTTCGCGCCCGCGTCGTCGCGCCGCAAGCCCAGAGCGTCACGCTCGATTTTTTGGGTGGCGCCAAATATCCCCTGACCAAGGGCGAGGACGGAGCTTGGGTCGGTGTCACGCGCCCCCAAGATGAGGGTTTTCACTACTACCAGCTAGTGATTGACGGAGCTGGAGTCCCGGACCCCGGCAGCCTGTATTTCTATGGGGGCAGCCGCTGGGGTAGTGGCGTCGAAGTGCCTGCGAAGGACGGGGATTTTTACGCGCTCAAGAACGTGCCGCACGGTCAATTGCGGCAGGTCTTCTACCATTCCAAGAGCACGAGCACGAATCTCCGTTGCTTCGTTTACACGCCGCCGGATTATGAGAAGGACCTGACCCAACGCTATCCGGTGCTGTATCTGCAACACGGTGGGGGCGAAGATGAAACCGGCTGGGGCAATCAAGGGCACACCGGTTTGATCATGGACAACCTGATTGCCGCCGGGAAAGCCAAGCCCTTCATCGTCGTAATGGCGAACAGCTACGTCCCCGGCGCCAGCTTTGGTTTCGCTGCCACCAACCAACCTCCGCCGGCCGACAGTCCCTACGCTCGCACCATCGGTGGTCCGGGCGGACGTAACTACAACCCCGCGGCTTTCGCGCGCGTGCTCATCGAAGACCTGATCCCGCACATTGACGGAAACTTCCGCACGCTCGCCGACCAGCCGCATCGAGCGATGGCCGGTCTTTCGATGGGCGGCATGCAGACCCGCTCCATCGCCCCGGCGAACCTCGATAAGTTCTCCCACATCGGCGTCTTTAGCGGCGGCAGCATCGCGGTTACGAATATTAGTGACATGGGGGCGTTCAAGGAGAAGGTCAAGGTGGTGTTCGTCAGTTACGGCAGCCGTGAACTGGGCGGCGATCGAACCAATCGCGGAGGCGATCCCAAAGCGAACACCGAAGCGCTAAGGGCTTCGGGCGTGAACGCGCACTTCTATGTATCACCGGACACCGCGCACGAATGGCAGAGCTGGCGGCGCAGTTTGCGTGAATTCGCGCCGCTGCTGTTTCGGAATTGATTTGCGCCAACCTTTCACCCATCAAACCATCACCAAAACCACGGGAACGAAAAATGAAACGGGCAATGAAAACACCAGCACTACTTCTAATCCTCGCCACGTTGCGATGGAGCGTCCTGGCGGCCGACATCACCGGCACCTGGAAATCTGAATTCGATTCACAGATCGGGCACCAGAAATACACGTTCACCTTCAAGCAAGACGGCACGAAGCTGAGCGGCAAGGCCAACTCGGAAGTGGAAGACCGCAAGCGCGAGGCCGAACTCAAGGAAGGCAAGGTGGACGGCGACGCGATTTCGTTCGTCGAGATGCTGAGTTTCCAGGACACCGAAATCCGCATCGCCTACATCGGCAAGCTCTCGGCCGACGGCAACGAAATCAAGTTCACCCGCGAGGTCGGCGACTTTGCCAAAACAGAGATCGTCGCCAAACGTGAGTCGGGCACGCCCGCGGTAACGGCGGCTGCCGCGAAGATCATCCGCATCAAGGCCGGCAAATCCGAACCCGTCAAAGACGCTGACGGCAATGTGTGGCTGGCTGACCAGGGTTTCGAGGGCGGCAGCACCGTCGAGCGGCCCGACATCCAGATTGCCAACACGAAAAGCCCGGACCTCTACCGCGCGGAACGCTACAGCATGGATTCCTATTCGTGGACCGTGCCCAACGGAAAGTACGTGGTGAAACTGCATTTCGCGGAAACCTTCGAGGGGATCACCGGACCGGGTCAGCGCGTGTTTGCCTTCAACGTCCAAGGCAAGGAATTCAAGGACTTCGACCCGTGGGTCAAGGCCGGTGGGTTTTTGAAGGCCTACGTGGAGACGGTCCCGGTCGAAGTCGCCGACGGCAAGATCAAGGTGACCTTCACGCCCAAGGTCGAGAATCCCCAAATCTGCGCGATTGAAATCATCCCGCAATCCGGAGCCGAGACCAGCGCGGTAACGCCCGCGCCGGCTGCGCCTTCCACGCCCGCCGTAGCCGCGCCCCTGGAAACCGTCCCAGCCGCGACTGCCCCAACCGGCCCTATCGTGCTGCAAATTGACGCGGGCAAGGTCACTGGCAAAGTCAGCCCGATGCTTTACGGATTGATGACCGAGGAGATCAATTTCGCCTACGAAGGCGGGCTTTACGCCGAACTCATTCGCAACCGCTCCTTCAAAGCGGATGCCGTCGTCCCGCCCGTCACGCCTGAGACCTACGAGGTCGGCAAATATCTTCCGGTGACCTTCCGGCCCGACACCAAGCCGAGATTCTGGACCAACGTCGGCAGCGCCTCGATGGTTCTCGACACGAACACGCCGCTGAACGAATTCCTGAACGTCAGCCTCAAGCTCGATGCATCGTCGGCCTCTGAAACTTCTCCGGCGGGTGTGGCCAACGGCGGGTTTTGGGGAATCCCCGTCAAGCCGAGCACGACCTATCGGGTGTCGTTCTTCGCCAAAGCGGCCAGCGGTTTTACCGGGCCAATAACCGTCAGCCTGGAAAGCGCCGACGGTAAAACCGTGTTTGCCAGCGCGAAGGTTTCAAAGATCAGCGGCGATTGGAAGAATTACGAGACGACGCTCAAGACCAAACGCGTGCCGGCATCGAAGGACAACGTCTTCAAGCTCACCACCACGACACCGGGGACGCTTTGGCTGCAAAATGTTTCGCTCTTCCCTCCCACGTACAAGAATCGTGAGAACGGCAACCGACCCGACATCATGGAGTGGATGGCGGCCATGAAGCCGAAGTTCCTGCGCTTCCCCGGCGGAAATTACCTCGAAGGCAACGCCTTCAATCAGCGTTTCAACTGGAAGGAAACCATTGGCCCGGTCGAACAACGTCCGGGTCATCCCAGTCCCTGGGGTTATTGGTCCACCGACGGCTTGGGACTGCTCGAATTTGCCGAGTGGTGCGAGGACCTCGACATGGAACCGATCCTGGGCGTCTTCGCCGGCTATTGCCTCGGCCGCGGTGGCGTCATCCCGGCGGGTCCGAAACTCGAACCTTTCGTCCAGGAAGCGCTCGAAGAAATCGAGTATCTCATCGGCGACGCCAAGACCACGAAGTGGGGCGCGCAACGCGCCAAGGATGGGCATCCCAAGCCCTTCAAGATGACGTATGTGGAGGTGGGCAATGAAGACTGGTTCGACCGCAGCGGCCCCGACCGCAATGGCACTTACGATGGCCGCTTCGCCCAGTTCTACGACGCCATCAAGAAAAAATATCCGCATCTACAAGTCATGTCCTCGGTCGGCTACGAACAACCCGAAAGCCTGTGGGTCAAAAGCCGCACACCGGATTTGGTGGACGAACATTTCTATCGCAGCATGGAGGAAATGATGGCGATGGCGTTTCGTTACGACACGTATTCGCGGACGAATCCGTCCAAAATCTTCAGCGGCGAATGGGCCACGCGCGTCGGCTCGCCCACGCCCAACATGTCGGGCGCGCTCGGCGACGGCGCGTGGATGAGCTGCATGGAACGCAATTCCGACATCGTGCTGCTGTCCTGCTACGCGCCGCTGTTCGTCAACGTCAGTCAACTCACCGGACAAGGTCGCTCGATGCAATGGAGTTCGGACCTGATTGGCTACGACGCACTGACGAGCTACGGTTCGCCCTCGTATTATGCCCAGATGATGTTCAGCACGATGGTCGGCGATGAAATCCTCGCGACCGATTCGCAGAACATTCCGACGCGCCAATGGCAGCCGCGAGGGCAGCGCGGGGGCAATCCTCCTCCGCCACGCCAGATCCGCGAGGTCTTCTTCTGCGCCACGCGCGACAGCAAGAACGGGATTCTCTTTCTCAAGGTTGTGAACATCGCCGGGACGGCGCAGCGAATCACGGTTCAGATCGCCGGCACGAAGTCAGTGAACTCCAAAGGCGAAGCCGTGGTCCTGGCCGGCAAGTCTCTGGATGACACGAATTCGATCACTGAGCCGGAGAAGGTCGTTCCGCGCACAGAGAAGGTGGAGGGCTTGAGCGCCGATTTTGCGCGCGAGTTCCCGGCGTACTCCGTTACGGTGTTGAAATTGAAAACCACGTGAGCCCGCGCAAACCCTAGCAACCAACCCGCATGTTTCATAGCCGTACCATTCCCCTTCGGTTGGCTCTCATTAACACCCCGCT
>CAZCZP010000081.1:0-1135 GCA_964502895.1 uncultured Bifidobacteriaceae bacterium | reverse complement strand
CACCCCGCTGAAGCGGGGTGTTAATGAGAGGGGCTATGAAATATCCAGGCTAACAGTAATCCCTTTGGGGGATTCCTCAGAAGAAAGAACTACGCAGCATACCGAAAAGCGAGCGGTGCTGCAATCCCAAAGGGATTGTGTCCGTCAGCCCAGGGTTGCGAGGAACGAGCTACCCTGGGTTTCAGGCCGCAGGCATTTCAACCCCAACGGGGTTGCGGCAGGTTTGCCCCGCGCACCCGCAACCCCATTGGGGTTGGTGCCGGTGGTCCATTTTCCCCAAGGTAGCTCGTTCCTCACAACCTTGGGCTTTGAGCCGGAATCCCTTTGGGATTCAGTCTCCGAATTCCCGAAAGGAATTAAAGGCTAACAGGACATCATGCCATGAAAACTCACATGCAAACCCGCATAACCATTCACAAGGCACGCGCCGCTCTGATGGTGGCGGCGCTGCTGGCCATCGGGGCGCCCGCCAGGTCTGCCGACAAACCCACTCTCAAGGACGCCTACAAAGACCACTTCCAGGTGGGCACGGCCATTAACCGCACCATCGCGACTGGCACCGCGGCCCGGACCGGTTTCTTCAACCGGACGCCCGAACAGGTCCAGAAGGACGTTGCGCTCGTCAAGGAACAGTTCAACCAGATTGTCGCGGAGAACGACATGAAGTGGCTGCTCATCCACCCGCGAGAAGGCGCGGACGGTTATGATTTCGGCCCGGCCGATGCCTTTGTGAATTTCGGCCTTAGCAACAACATGTCCCTCGCGGGCCACACGCTCGTCTGGCACGCGCAGACACCCAACTGGGTTTTCGCGGGCACGAATCCCCCGCCCGTGGTGACGAACGCTCCGTCATCATCGCCCGCCGCCACCGCGAATGAAGCCGGCACGAATGCATCCGGGAACCGCAGGGTGGGCGGCGGTTTCGGCGGCGGTTTTGGTCGCGGCTACACCGGCCCACGTGCGTCTCGCGACGAGTTGCTTCAGCGGATGCGCGAACACATTCACACCGTGGTCGGCCGCTACAAGGGTAAGATCAAGGTCTGGGATGTGGTTAACGAAGCCATCGCCGACGGCGAAACGAACACGCTGCGGAACTCGCTTTGGCTGCAAATCATCGGGCCGGACTTCATCGCCA
>CAZCZP010000080.1:10175-15585 GCA_964502895.1 uncultured Bifidobacteriaceae bacterium | reverse complement strand
TGCGCATCAAGTCGTTTCGCTGGTCGGTGACGGAAGGGTTGCAGGCGTTCGACGCTTGCGATCAACCGCAGCAATCGGTGCTCAAGTCGCAGGAGGTCCTCAGCTACATCAAAACATCCGCCAAGTATTCGCTGTTCGTGTTGCTGGATTTCCATCCGTATCTCGAAGACGCCGTGCACGTGCGGTATCTCAAAGACATCGCGCTGACTCACGCGAAACATTATTCGACCGTGGTGTTGGTGGGTCACACGGTGCGCGTGCCCGAAGAGTTGCGGCCCTTCACCGCAAACTTTCGTCTGCCGCTGCCAACGCTCGACGAGTTGCGCGGAATCGTGTTCGCCACGGCGGCGGATTGGGGCGCGGAAAACAACCAACGCGACGTGCAGACCACGAACAAGGCGCTCGATCTACTGGTGCGCAATCTCGCCGGCCTCACCGCCACCGACGCGCGCCGCCTCGCCATCAAAGCCATCGCCGACGATGGCGTGATCGCCGAGTCGGACATGCCAGAGGTGATGCGCGCCAAGTACGAATTGCTCGGACGCGACTCGCCGTTGTCGTTTGAATACGAGACCGCCAAATTTTCCGAGATCGGCGGGATGCAACGATTGCGAAAATGGCTCGAGGTGCGGAAAAGTTTCTTTGTTGAAGGAGCGAAGGCAAATCTCGATCCGCCACGCGGCGTGCTGTTGTTGGGCGTGCAGGGTTGCGGCAAGAGCCTCGCGGCCAAGGCTGCCGCCGCGATTTATGGCGTGCCGTTGCTGCGGCTGGATTTCGGCGTGCTTTACAACAAGTACTACGGCGAAACCGAGCGCAATCTCCGCAAGGCGCTGGAAACCGCCGAGGTCATGTCGCCGTGCGTACTCTGGATGGATGAAATCGAAAAAGGCCTGGCTGTCGGCGACGATGACGATGGCCTTTCGCGGCGCATCCTCGGCGCGTTGCTCACATGGATGGCCGAACGGCGCAAACCGGTGTTCGTGGTGGCGACGGCGAACGACATCACGCGCCTGCCGCCGGAGATGGTCCGCAAGGGCCGTTTCGACGAAATATTTTTTGTGGACCTTCCGCCGGCGCAAAACCGGCGGAGCATCTTGGAAATTCATCTGGCCAAACGTTGCCTCGATCCCAAGCGGTTCGACCTGGAGGCGCTGGCGAAGGCGACGGACGGTTTTTCCGGTTCGGAAATCGAGCAGGCCATCGTTTCCGCGATGTACACGGCGCACGCGCAAGGCCGGGAAATTTCCGAAGCAGATTTGCTGGAGGAAATTCAACAGACCCGGCCGCTCTCGGTGGTTATGGCGGAAAAAGTGGAGGAAATCCGCCAATGGGCGGCGGACCGGACGGTGCCGTGCGATTAGCAATAATCGCGGCGTCATCAGAATACAGGACTTGTGCGGGGCGTCTCGTTACGCTAGGGTCGTCAACGTGAAGCCCCGCGGAGTGTTGCACATCTGGCTTGGTGCCAGCGACCTGTTTAGTCGCCGGCCAGGCATGTGCTTTTTGGCGTGGGTCATCCTGGCTTCAGTCATTCCCAACGTGCGCGGCGCCGAAGCGCCGGCCGTGAAAAGTTTTCGCAAGGAGATTCAACCGATCCTCGCCAATTACTGCTACGATTGCCACGCCGACGGCATGGCCAAGGGCAACGTGGCCTTCGACGAGCTTAAAACCGATGCGGCTCTTCTGGATCACGACCTTTGGTTGAAGGTGTTGAAAAATGTGCGGGCCAACATCATGCCGCCCGAAAAAAAGGCCCGCCCAAGCGCGGAAGAAAAACAGCTCCTCGAAAAGTGGATCAAGAATTCCGCTTTCGGCGTTGACCCACAAAATCCCGACCCGGGCCGCGTTACCGTGCGCCGTCTCAACCGCGTCGAGTATCGCAACACGATTCGCGATTTGATGGGCGTTGATTTCCGTGTGGACTTGGAATTCCCGCCGGACGACACCGGGCACGGCTTCGACAACATCGCTGACGTGCTCACATTGCCGCCAATGTTGCTCGAAAAATATCTGGAGGCAGCGAAAACCATTGTGGCTCGCGCGGTGCCGGCAGTAGGCGCGTCCCCGGCGGAACAGATCGTCCACGGACAAAGATTTGTCCGCGCGGGTGACAATCCTCGTGGCAACAGGGAAGACCCACTGATTCTGTCCTACTACGAACGCACTTCGGCTTCATACAAATTCCCAGCTCGAAAGGCGGGGAGCTATCGCCTGATTGTGGATTTTTCGGCCAATGAAAAACACGTCGAGAATCAATTTGATTACAACAGATGCCGGCTCACCTTCAAAGCGGACGGCAAAGAATTGCTGCAAAAGGAATACACGCGCGAGGGCAACAAGCCGTTCCACTATGAATTCGACGTGGATTGGCAGGCGGGCGAGCGTGAATTGACATTCGACCTCGAGCCCCTGACCCCGGATCAAAGACAGGTTCGCTCGCTGGCGCTGCGGCTTGATTCCGTGACGGTGCGCGGGCCGATGGAGAAGGAGCATTGGGTCCAACCCAAAAACTACGAGCGGTTTTTGGGGAAGGAACCGCCCGCCGACAAAGCCGGGCGCCGACAACACGCCCGCAAGTTGCTGGGTGATTTTGCCGGCAAAGCCTTCCGCCGCCCGGTGGATGCAAAAACTCTGGACCGCCTCACGGCTCTGGCCGAAAGCATTTACGGTCAACCGGGCAAGACGTTCGAGGCCGGTGTCTCGCAGGCGATGGTTGCGATTCTGGCATCGCCGCGATTTCTGTTCCGCGAGGAAAACATCCAGGCCGAAGCGGGCAAGAAGACGCATCCACTGATTGACGAATACGCCCTGGCTTCGCGGCTTTCTTATTTTCTTTGGTCCACGATGCCCGACGAGGAATTGTTCCGCCTCGCGGGCGAGGGCAACCTCAGGAAAAATCTTTCGGCCCAGGTCACGCGGATGTTGGCTGACCGGCGGTCGGAGGCATTTGTGAAAAATTTTGTCGGCCAGTGGCTGCAAGCCCGCGACATCGAAAGTGTTCCGATCGAGGCGCGGGCAATTCTAGCTCGCGAAGACAAGCCCGATCCTGACCGGGAACGCAACCGGAGGCGATTCCGCGAACTGCGCGACAAGCCCGAAGAAAGCCTTACCCCGGAGGAAAAGGAAGAGATGGCAAAGTTTCGTTCCGAGTTCAGGCGGTTTGGGCAACCCCGGGTGGAATTGACCGGCGACCTGCGCCGCGCGATGCGGCAGGAAACGGAAAAAGTTTTCGAGTACATTCTGCGTGAAGACCGGAGTTTGCTGGAACTGCTGAACAGCGATTACACCTTCCTGAACGAGCGGCTCGCCAAACATTACGGCGTGACAAATGTGACCGGCGACGAAATGCGGCGCGTGACGCTGCCGCCGGAAAGTCCGCGTGGTGGAGTGCTGGGGCAGGGCACCGTGCTGGCCGTGACCTCGAACCCGACGCGCACTTCGCCGGTGAAACGCGGCGTGTTCATTCTGGACAACATCCTGGGGTTGCCACCACCGCCCCCGCCGCCGGACATTCCGCCGCTCGAAGACGCGGCCAAAGGCACCACCAATCGCAGTCCGGCACTCAGGGAATTGCTGGCCTTGCATCGCGAGCAACCCTTGTGCAGCTCCTGCCACAACCGGATGGATCCGCTCGGGCTGGCGCTGGAGAATTTCAACGCGATGGGCATGTGGCGCGAACAAGAGCAGGGGCAACCGATTGATGCCGCGGGAAAACTGATCACTGGGGCGAAATTCTCGAACCTGCGGGAGTTGAAACAAATCCTAGCCAGCCAGCATCAGCTTGATTTTTACCGCGCTTTGACCGAGAAACTACTCACATACGCGCTGGGAAGAGGGGTGGAGTATTACGACATCGAGACCCTGGACCAGATCGTGAGCCGACTCGAAAAAGCAAATGGCCGGCCTTCCGCCTTGTTGATGGGCATAGTGGAATCCGCGCCGTTTCAGAAAACGAGAAATTCGACCGCGCCGCAAACCGCCGAAACATCAAAGCCTGTCGAGCAACATGCCGACGCCAGACCAACGCCATGAAAACAAAACATGTTCCCAATGAAATCCTCGCGTCCCAACGCGCCGCCAGCTTCAGCCGAAGAAATTTCCTGCGCGGGCTGGGTGCGTGCGTTGCGCTGCCCGCGTTTGAATCTTTGCTCTCGCTCAAATCGTTGGCGGCGCCCGGCGCGCCAAAGCTGGGCATCACACCCACCGGCGCGCCGCTCCGAGCGGCGTTCCTTTACATCCCCAACGGCGCCATTCAGCGTGCCTGGTGGCCAACGACCGAGGGAACAAATTTTGAATTGAGCCAAACGCTTCAGCCACTCGAATCCGTCCGGCAACACATCCAGGTTCTCGGCGGACTGGACCACCGGAACGCCACCGCTGGTCCGGATGGCGCCGGCGATCACGCGCGCGCCAATGGCACGTTCCTCACCGGCGTGCGCATGAAGAAAAGCGCCACCGACATTCAGGCCGGCATCTCGATTGACCAGGTCATAGCCCGTGAGATCGGGCATCTGACCCGCTTTCCGTCACTGGAATTATCGTGCGAGAAAGAACGGCGCTCCGGCTCCTGCGACTCCGGTTACTCCTGCGCCTACCAGTTCAATCTGGCCTGGAGTTCGCCGACGACCCCTGTGACTCCGGAAGCCAATCCGCGACTGGTGTTCGAGCGATTGTTCGGCGCCGGCGCACCAGGAGAGCGCGCGGATAACCTCAAGCATCGTCAGCAGGAGCAACGGTCCATTCTGGATTTTGTCATGGAAGACGCGCGCGACATGCAACGACGTCTCCCGTCGGGCGACAAGGCCAAGCTGGATCAATACCTTACCGGTGTGCGGGAGATTGAAACGCGCATCCAGAAGGCGGAGAAGTTTGGCAAGGCCAAGGACCCCGGAATTGAATCGCCCGAAGGCGTTCCCGCCAGTTATGCGGAACACATCCAGTTGATGTTCGACATGATGCTTCTCGCGTTTCAGACCGACTCAACCCGCGTCGCCACTTTCCTGCTGGCTCATGACGGCAGCAACAAATCGTTCGCGGACATCGGCGTGCCGGAAGGGCATCACGATCTGTCGCATCACCAGGACGATGCGGAAAAAATCAAGAAGCTCGAACAGATTGATCTTTGGTACGCGAAGCAGCTCGCCAAGTTTTTGGATAAAATGCAAAACACAAAGGACGTGGACGGCAAATCGCTCCTGCACAATTCGATGATCGTCTATGGCGGTGGCAACGCGGACGGCAATCGCCACACGCATCACAACCTGCCCATCATCCTGGCCGGCGGCGGCGGCGGCGCATTGACGCCGGGCCGCTTTGTGAAGCACGGCTCAAAGCCGACGAGCAATCTGTTCCTCAGCATGGCGGACCGGATGGGGGTTCAGGAATTGGAACGATTCGGGGATTCGACGGG
>CAZCZP010000080.1:0-10075 GCA_964502895.1 uncultured Bifidobacteriaceae bacterium | reverse complement strand
AAACCGGCCTGTGTGCTGGTGTTCCAGGATGGCCAGCGTGCCACGCGGCCCGATGGCGCTTTGCGCGTGCCGCAGGTGATGGAGAATTTGATCCACAAGAAGGAGATGCCCGTCACCATCGGCATCTTCATCACGCCCGGCCATCGCGGAGACGAGTATCCGGCAGACCTCGAAATGCGAAATCCAAACAACCGCGCCGCCGAATACGATTCGTTGAGCGACCGTTACGCGCGGTTTCTTGTCGAGGAAATGCTTCCCGAGGTCGGCAAAAAGTACAACCTTACCAAGGACCCGGAGGGCCGCGCCATTGGCGGCACTAGCAGTGGTGCGATCTGCGCGTTCACCGTTGCGTGGCAGCGCCCGGATGAATTTCGCAAGGTCATCAGCATGATCGGCAGTTACACCTCCATTGGCTATCGCCCGGCGCGCGACGATCAACCGATGATTCCCGGCGGCGACCTTTACCCGACGTTGATTCGCAAAAATCCGATCAAGCCAATCCGGATTTTCTTGCAGGACGGCTCGAACGATCTCGACAACGAGCACGGCAACTGGTTTCTCGCCAATCAGCAGATGCTCTCGGCGCTGCAATGGGCCAACTCGAACGCCGACCGCCGCAACGCGCCCGGGCCACGCTACCAGGTTAATCACGTCTGGGGCGAAGGCGCGCATTCCGACAATCACGGCGGCGCGATCCTGCCCGACATTCTGCGCTGGATTTGGAAGGATTATCCGAACTAGACAACTATGAAAAACGTCGGCCTTCACTATGCCATCGCGTCACGGCGATCCATTACTTGCCCGTTGCCCCCTCACCCTGCCCTCTCCCTCGGTGGAGGAGAGGGTGGCCGAAGGCCGGGTGAGGGGAGATTGAACCATCCAGCCGTTGCGCTTGCCCTTTTATTTTTTATGGCCTCGGTTCTTGCCGCCGATGAACCTCAAGTCATCCCGCTCTGGCCGAATGGCGCGCCGGGATTTGAAAACCGGCGCAACGAGCCGGAGCAGGCGAAGGATTACTGGGTGCGCAACATTCATAATCCGTCCATCACGGTCTTTCCTGCACCCAAAGAGAAGGCGAACGGCGCGGCGGTATTGATCGTTCCGGGCGGCGGGCATCGTGAACTCGTCTTCAAAGCCGAGGGTGTCGAGCCGGCAAAATTTCTGAACGATCTCGGCGTAACTGCGTTTGTGCTCAAGCATCGGCTACCTCGGGAAACGAACTCGCCTTACTCGCTGGACAAACATCCGCGCGAAGATGCCCAGCGCGCGATGCGGCTCATCCGCACGCGCACCGCCGATTGGAATCTGGACACCAACCGCATCGGCACGATGGGTTTTTCCGCCGGCGGCGAAGTGGTGGCGATGCTCGTTTACAGTCCGACGGCGGGGGACGCGAATGCGGCTGATCCGATTGACCGCGTGAATTGCCGCACAGATTTTCAGATTTCGATTTATCCCGGCCCGGTTGGAATTCCCGATCAGATTCCCGCGGATGTCCCGCCCGCATTCTTTCTGGTGGCGAACGATGACCGCAGCCACGTAGGGCCGGTAATTTCCCAATTGGAGAAATACCGGCAGCTCCGGCGGCCCGTCGAAGTTCACCTTTACGCGCGCGGCGGACACGGATTCAACATGGGCAACCGGTCCAAACTGGCTTCCATCCAAGGCTGGCCGCAGCGTCTGGCGGATTGGATGGCGGACAACAACATTCTGTCGCCCGCGCCGCAACCTGTGGATGCGCGTCGCCCATAGCAGTAGCGAAAAACTGCTTTGCTCGCACGGGCCCGCTATGAGCGAACAGACATCTTCCAGCGGCACAGCCAAGGTGCGCATCATCCCTGCTGCGGAAACCTGGCCGTTGCGTCTTGCGGTGCTGCGTCCGGGACGTCCGATTGAAGCAGCGCAGTTTCCTGGGGACGACGCAGATACGACGCGGCACTTCGGAGCGTTTTTGGAAGGAAAATTGTTGGGCATCGCGTCGCTTTACCTCGCGCCGATGACCGAGCAGCCCGGCTTGAGTGCATTTCAACTGCGCGGCATGGCCACGGCGCCGGAAGCGCGTGGCATGGGTTTCGGTCGCGCACTGGTTGACGCGTGCCTTGTGTTCACGCGCGAGAACGACGCGCATTTGCTCTGGTGCAACGCACGGGTGGGTGCAGTGGGATTCTACCGCAAGCTGGGATTCGAGATCGTCGGTGGCGAGTTCGAGATTCCCGATGTGGGTCCGCACTATCGAATGTGGATCGCCGTGCGGTAGGATTTTCCCTTGAGCGTCCCGGTTGCTTGGCTTAGACAATGGCCATCACAACGAGTGACCATTCTAGTGTCCGATTCGCAGCAGCCTTGGTTTTTTGTGTTGCGGGAATCCTTGCTGCCACCGGGCAGGAGCCGCGCGTGATCTTCGAGGAGGATTTCGAGCGCTACACGAACACTGCGGCCATGCGCGCCGCGTGGTTGCAGGGCGCGGGCGAGTTGGAACTCCGGGCGCCGGGCGGTGGCCAGGCGGCCGGGCACAGCGGCGGCGATGCGAACCGGCGCGGCGGTTTTTCCGTGCTCCCAAGCCCCGCGCACAATGTGGTCATGACGGCCGACCTATTCGACTTCCGCACCAATGCGAACCGGTTGATGACCGTCGCGCTGCTCAATACGCGCGGCGCGACCGTCGAGATGGGTGTGGTGGCCGGTGGCGGAAACTATGGCGCTCGCGCGACTCGCTTTCCCGGAGGCGCGGACACCTGGACGCAGTTCAATTCGGCGCAAAAACCCGTCCGCGGCTGGCACCGCTTCCAGGCCGTGATTTCCCTCAACAACACGGTGGCGACGCTGGATTTGGACGCCAACGGAAAGGTGGATTGGACTGCGACATTGGCCGGTTCGCCGCCCACCGAGCCGTGGACGGAAATCCGTTTCGGGGCGCAGCCCAACCAGATTTCGCGCGGCGGGCCGATGCTCGTTGACAACATTCGGATCGAGCTTGTTCCGGTGACGCAGGCATTGACCACTCAATCGGCTCCCGTGGCTGAATCCGGGAATTCAGTCGCGCACTTGGGAACAACGCCAGCAGCCGGCGCGACCGTTGGCGGAAACGCGGCGGTTTGGTGGATCATGTTTGCGCTCGCGGTGATTATCTCACTGCTGGCGTGGCTGGTTCTGGCATTGCGGCGCAGCGGCCTGCGGGCGTCCACGGCGCTGCAACCGGCGGGCGCCAACTCGCCGGTGACTCACGAGGCCGCGATCGCGGAACTGACGGCGTTCGCCAAACAAAGTCTGGTGCAAGGACTTTACGAACAACGGAACGCTTTGATCGAGACTCAGAAGCAGGCGCAGCAGGCGCTCGTGGAACTGGAACAACGCCTCGCGGCGCTGCATTTGCCACAGCAGGCACGCATCCGCGCCTACGAACATCGGATCGCGGAACTGGAAAAGGAACTTGAATCGCGCGGCGAAGAAGTGCGGGAACTGACGCAGGCCACGCTGTTGCTCGTGCGACGGAAGCTTGAGGAAGAAAGAGGTCTGGGCCACCGGCGTGACCAGTTCAATTGAATGACGGCAGCTTCCGCGTTGCTTCTCCATCGAGCGCCAGCCTATTGTTTCGCTGTCATGAATCAGCAAAACCGATTTTGCAACACACTTTCCAACTTGGCCCCACGCCGTTTTCGAGGGTCGCTCATTTTGGCTTTCGCAATTGCCCTGCTGTCGCCAAACAATTCGTTGGCTCAGGAGACCAACAACTTTTTCACGCCGCATCGTGTGGCGGAACTGAGGAGCGTGGCGGCGGCGGCCATTTCTCCCGATGGCCGGCACATCGCCTATACGTTGAGCGTTCCGCGGAACCCAAACGTGGATGACGACGGCGAGCCGTGGGTGGAATTGTGGCTGGCCGGTTCCGGCGGGAGCGAGGTCCGGCCTTTTGTCACGGGCGCAGTCAACGTCAGCGATGTGCAATGGAGCGCCGACGGCGGACAGATAGGGTTCATCGCCAAACGCGGCGACGACAAAATGAAATCGCTTTACCTCATTCCTTTGAACGGCGGTGAAGCGCGCAATGCTGCTGAATTGAAAGCCGACATTTCCGCCTTCAGCCTTTCGCCGGACGGAAAACGCGTCGCGCTGGTGGCTGCCGAGCCCGAGGCCAAGAAAAAGAAGGCGCTCAAGGAAAAAGGTTTCAAACAGGAAATCTACGAGGAGGACTGGCGGCCGGCCAAAATCTGGCTCGCCACACTTTTCGAGAAAACGACCAATTCAATGCCGCTTGCGGTCGAAGGCCACGTTTCTCAGGTGCAATGGAGTCCGGTGGATGATCGGTTGTTGATCAGTTTGTCTCCCACGCCGTCCATGGATGATTCTTACGTGCGCCAGCAAGTTCAGATTGTGGACGCAAAGTCCGGCGAGATTCTCACGCGCATCAAGAACCCGGGCAAACTGGGCCAGATTGCGTGGAGTCCCAACGGGCAGAGTGTGGGTATGATCGCGGCGGGCGATGTCAATGATCCTTCGGCAGGGAGGCTGATCGTGGCCGACGCAAGGAGTGGAACTTTCCGGGATGTGCTGCCCGGGTTTGAAGGTCAGGTAAGTCAATTTGAATGGGGCGGCGACAACACGATCAGCTATGTTGCTTCCGTCGGCGTGCAATCCATCTTCGCCAAAATCAGCGTCGGCGCGGGAGCCAACAAACCTCAACAAATCATCGGCCCGACTGGTCCTGTTCTCACGTCGCTGTCCGTTTCCAGCAACGGGCAGCACGTCGCGTTCATCGCCAGTTCACCATCGCATCCGGCGGAGTTGTTCACTTGGAGCGAAACCGATCAGTCTCCAAAACGCCGCACGGTAAGCAACCCCGGTTTGGAAAACATCCGTCTCGCGCGGCAGGAAGTCATTCGCCACAAGGCGCGCGACGGACTGGAACTCGAAGGCATTCTCATTCGACCGCTCGACGAAGTCGCCGGCCAGCGCTATCCGCTCATCCTCTCGGTGCATGGCGGCCCCGAATCGCACGTCAGCGATGGCTGGCTTACGGCTTACAATTTGCCCGGCCAGGTCGCTGCGGCGCGGGGCTTCGCCGTGTTCTACCCCAACTACCGCGGCAGCACCGGACGCGGCGTTGCGTTTTCCAAACTCGGCCAGGGGGACGCAGCCGGGAAAGAGTTCGATGACTTGGTTGACGCGGTGGATCATCTCATCACGACCGGGCTGGTGGACCGCGCCAAAGTCGGAATCACCGGTGGGTCTTATGGCGGCTACGCCACGGCGTGGTGTTCGACCCGTCACACCGAACGCTTTGCCGCCGGGGTGATGTTCGTTGGCATCAGCGACAAGATTTCCAAAGTCGGCACCACCGATATTCCAAACGAGGAATACTACGTTCACGCGTTAAAACGGCCTTGGGAAGACTGGCAATTCCTGCTCGAACGCAGTCCGATTTACCACGCCGGCAAGAGTCGTACGCCGCTGCTGATTCTTCACGGCAAGGACGACCCGCGGGTCAACGTCGGCCAGTCGCGTGAGCTTTATCGCCAATTGAAACTTCACAACCAGTCGCCGGTGCGGCTGGTCCTTTATCCGGGCGAAGTTCATGGCAATCGCAAAGCCGCCGCGCGCCTCGATTACAGCTTGCGCTCCCTTCAATGGATGGAGCACTACCTCAAAGGTCCGGGCGGCGCGATGCCGCCTTTGGAATTGGATTACGCCGATCCGAGCGCGCCCAAAACTGCAGACGGAGGCGAGGAGAACTAAGTTGTCTGTGCGCGACGTTGGATGAGCGTCCGCAAACCCCGTTCAGAATTCAAATGACACGCCCGCGAAAATGTGACTGGGCGATGGTTCGATGTAAAAACTGAAACCGCTATCCTCGGGCAGATTCATGAAGGCGTCGTGGATGAAAGTTGTGACAAAGTTTCCGAGGCAGGCGCCAGCCAGGACGTCGCTTGGGTAATGCCTTTCGCCTTCCACTCGCGCCCAGGCCGAGCCGCTGGCAACGATCAAGTTGCCGGATTTGATGGAGGTGCGCAGCCACCTTGGCATTTCAATCGAGTCCAGATTGCGGTTCGAGAGGCGCATGGTGGCGAACGCCTTGGAAGCGGCTTGAGAAGGAAAACTCCGGCGGTCCGATTCGTCGGGTCGCTCGCGGTCGGTTGCGCTCTTGCCAAAACTCGTCAAGGCACTCACGGCTTCGAGCGCGCCATACTCCACCAAGCCGCCCCGAATCTTTGACAGTCCCCATTGCGGGATCTCATCGCCGCTGGGTGTCAGCAATCCGGTGACCAGCACTTCCGCTTCCAGCACCCGATTGATGTCGTCACTTATCGTGGCCGCATGACTGACGGACCCGAAAATGGGCGTGTGCTTCGTCGCCCACGCAGACGTTCGTTGGTCGAAATCATCAATTGCGAAAATCGCCGCGCCACCAGCCGAAACCCAGGTCACCGGATCGAACAAAGCATTCTTTGCGGCAGTCCCAACGCGCTTCCAAGTCACCGGATAAATCGCATCCTGTCCCCAGCCGCGCCCGTTCTTGAGAGTTCCGCAACCGCTCGTGAGCATTAGGATCGGGATCAATCCGACGACCAACCATCGAAGACCTGGTGAAGTCAGAGTCATCAGTTTCATACGGCGGCGAAGCAGGTTCAGCTTCGAGCTAAATCTATGCCTTCAAAAAAAAACTGCAAATCGCAACTCTCAAACTTGCGCCGGTGCGCGTCTCGCGAGGACCAAAGCCGTCGGTCCGGGGCCAAACCAGAAATCAACGCCGCGGATCGCCGATCCGTGGCCAAGGTGGAGTTCAGGCGCGGACTTGCGATTCGCAAGTCGCGAGGCGCTCCGCGAGAAAGGTCTGTTCTGATTTGATTTCCGCGAGCTGCAGTGACTTGCGGAAATGCGCCGCCGCCGCGCGGGAGTGATTCAGGCGCAACTCAAATTCGCCCAGCACCGCGTAGAGCAGGTAATAGGATTCCAGCGATTGCAAATTGCGGATTGCGCCGACCGCCTCGATACCCGCTTGCGGCCCGTGAACTTCCGCCAGCGCCACGGCCCGATTCAGCGCGACGACGGGGGAATCATCGAATGCGATCAAGCGATCATACATTTCGAGAATCTGCGGCCAGTCCGTTGCGGCGTAGTCCGGGGCGGCACAGTGAACGGCGGCGATGCCCGCCTGCAAATGATACTCGCTGATCTCGTCGCCCGCGGCCGAGTGCGCGATGTGAAACATACCGCGCGCGAGCATCGCCCGATTCCACCGGGAGCGATCCTGTTCCTGAAGACGAAGCAAATTGCCTTCGCCGTCCACGCGCGAGGGAATGCGCGCCGCGTTCAACAGCATCAGCGCCAGCAGCGCGTGCGTTCGGGGCCGGTTGCCCGCCGGATGTTCCGCGAGCAAACCCACCAGTCGAATGGCCTCGTGGCACAAGTCTTCGCGGATCAACGATTCGCCGCTCGACGCTTTGTAGCCTTCGTTAAAGAGCAGATACAACGACTGCAACACGGCATCGAGCCGGCGCGCGAGTTCGGCACCTTCGGGAATCTCAAAGCGGATGCCCGCCTCGCGAATCCGCTGTTTCGCCCGCGTGAGCCGCTTGGCGATGGCCGCCTCGGTGGTGAGAAAAGCTTTCGCGATTTCCGGCGGACTGAATCCGCAAAGCGTCTTCAACGCGAGCGCCACCTGGTCCTCGCGCGAAATGAGCGGATGACAGCACACGAACATCATCCGCAACCGGTCGTCCTTGATCTCGTTTTCGAACGCGGGCGAACTGCCACCATCGGCTTCGCCCGGCAACTGTTCGATGTGCGCGATGATCTGCGGTTGCTTCTCCTGAAAGCTCTTCTCGCGACGGATTGTATCCAGCGCGAGATTTTTTGCCGCTTGCGTGAGCCACGCGGCGGGATTCTTCGGCACGCCGTAGTACGGCCACGTTTGCAACGCCCGCACCATCACCTCCTGCACGACATCTTCCGCGAGCTGCAATCGCTCAATGCCAAAGATGCCGGTCAACACTGCCACCAGTTTGCCGGCTTCCTGGCGGAACAAATGCTCCGTCAGGCCGGGAATGTCCCCGGACGACGGAGCGGGTTTGGGTTCACCGGGCTGACTCACGGCTCAAGTCCCGATGGTGACGGATTTGGCGATGCCCTCCAGGTGTTCCAATCCCTGCACGCGCGCCGCGTTCTGCTCGCCCACCGGCCGCACCTCAATAACGCAGCCCTCGTATTCCAATCCCGGACACTGTTGCGCAATCTGAATCGCTTCCGCCTCGTTCGCTACGCGGACGTGAAAATATCCGGCGATGGTTTCCTTCGACTCGGCAAACGGCCCATCGGCAACCGTGCGCCCCTTTTTGCCGGAAACAAGTTTGCCGGCGTCCCGCAAGGGAAGTCCGCCGAGACATTTGCCCTCCGCCGCCAGCCTTTGAAACCAGGCATACCAATCGGTGACAACTCTTGTGAGTTCTTCCGGTGGAAGGCTTTTCTCCCAGGTATTGCCGCGGAAGAGCAGCAGGTAATCCTTCTTGTCAGTGTCTGCATTCATGTACTGCGGCGTGATGGAGTTACTTCGCCGGTGTTTCGGCAATTGACTTCAAATCAGCCAGGCCCTTCTCAAATTGCCCGCCGATCATCTTGTCCATGTTCATAAACAGGCACACGGCCTTGCCGATGAAATTGTTTTTGCCGGTCATGGACCAGGTAACTTCGGTCTGATTGCCCTGAGGTTTGAACGCGAACTCCGTGTCGCTCACGCCGGCCATCGGTTTGAAAAACTCCAACTTGAACTGGATGGATTCATTTGGCTTGCTGCCCGTGATGGTCATTTTACCTTCGCCAACGTCGCTGTTGCCGACCCATGAGTAGCTCGCGCCCACGCCAGCCTCCGGTCCCTCGTAGGTCATCTTCATGTTGGGATCGAGTTTCTCCCAAGGATTCCAGGCCGCCCATTTCTTGAGTTCATTCACGTGCGGGAAGACGACGTCTGGCGCAGCGGCGGTGGTGAGGGAGCGGGTAACACTGTAAGTGCCGGGTTGCATTGCCACAACGATCAGAAAAATGATGATCACGATGGCGAGGCCGATGAGGATTTTCTTGAGCATAGGTTTCGTTTCGGGGGTTGGGTATAGTGAGCAAGGCTATGAATTTGTTCGCCCGATCAAAGCAGATACAGGGCAAAGTTCAGCTTTTTGCGCCTTCGACGACGGCCTTAATGCTGGCCAGGCCCTTTTCAAAATCCTTGCCGACCATCTTCTCGCAGTCCACGAACAGGCCAAACACCTTGGACATGAAATTATTCTTGCCCGTCATGGTCCAAGTGACCAGCGTCTGATTGCCCTGCGGTCTGAACGTGAATTCCGTGGTGTTAGTGGACTTGAAGGGCCGCAGAAACTCCAGGTTGATGCGGATCAACTCCGGCGACTGGCTATCGGTGATGGTCATTCGTCCGGCGCCGACCTTGTTGTTGCCATCCCAGGCAAAGCCGGCGTCCTTGCCGGCTGCTGCGCCGGAAAACGTGTTCTTGCACGCCGGATCGAGTTTGGCCCAAGGCGACCATGCCTCCCATTTGTGAAAGTCGTTTACCTGTTCGAAAACCGTCGCTGGCGTAGCGGTGATGGTGCTGGAACGCACGACCTTGAATTCGTCCGGTTGTCCAACCACCAGGACCGCAAGCAGGATGACGACGATGGCGAGTGCGAGTAGAATCGGTATCATATTTTTCTGGTGATTGAGGTTAGCCCAGTAGATTGGCGAATTTCGCTCGTCCAGCCCAGAGCAGATACAGCGAGAGCGCCAGGATAATCAGCAGCATCGGACTCAACAGATCCTTGAAGCCGCCGCCGAGCAAGACGTGAAACGCAACAATGTTCACGATGACCGGGCCGAGCAGCAACAGGCCGAAATTCCGCAGGCGTGGAATCATCACGAACAGACCGCCAACGAGTTCAAAGATTTTGACAAACGTCAGATAACCCGTGGGAGCGAATGCGCCGAAGAACATCGCCGTCGGCGAACCTTCCGGTGGCGGCGGAGCTTTGACGAGGTTGAACAACACCATGACGGCGGACATGATGAACAGCAAGCCGAGCAGAATGCCGGC
>CAZCZP010000079.1:10659-15646 GCA_964502895.1 uncultured Bifidobacteriaceae bacterium | reverse complement strand
TTGCCCGGCTGAAACGCGATGGCAAAAAGGGTTTCATCGTTTATATCGGCGCGGGCGATCCGAATCTGGAAGCCACGCGCCAGCTTGCACTGGCGTTTGAACAAGCCGGCGTGGATATCCTCGAACTGGGTGTTCCCTTCAGCGATCCGCTCGCCGACGGTTTGGTGAACCAGCTTGCCGCCCAGCGCGGCTTGGAGTCCGGCACAACACCACCAAAGGTTTTGGAAACCGTCGCCGCCATTCGCAAGGATTCGCAGATTCCGATCGTCCTCTACATCTACTTCAACCTCATTCATTGCGTCGGAATGGAGCGGTTCATTGCAGACGCGGCAAGGGCGGGCGTGGATGGATTGCTTGTGCTCGATCTGCCGCCTGAGGAAGCGGATAATTACGAAGCGCTGATGCACAAAGCGGGCTTGTGCCACATTTATCTCGTCGCACCGACCACACCCGACGACCGCATCGAACTGATTGTGAAACGCGGCAGTGGATTCATTTACTACGTCTCGCGCGAGGGCGTGACTGGGATGCAAAGCAAAGTCGCGGCAAATCTTGCACAACAGGTCGCCAAAATCCGCACCCACACGGCTCTGCCCATCGCAGTCGGGTTCGGCATTTCGAATCCAGAACAGGCAAAGCTCGTGGCGTCCGTGGCAGACGGCGCAGTGGTCGGCAGCGCGGTCGTGAATCAAATCGCCGAACACGGCAAATCGCTGGAACTTGTTGCCAAGGTCAGCGTGTTCGCGAAGTCACTGGCTGACGCGGTGAGATCGACTTAAACATATGAAAGGGAAGACCGACAACAAAGACCGTTTCGTCATCATCATGGCCGGCGGACGTGGCGAGCGTTTCTGGCCGGTGAGTCGCGAAAAAACGCCCAAGCAACTCATCAAGTTGCTCGGCGACCGTTCGTTTCTTCAGCAGGCCGTGGATCACGTCGCGCCGCTGGTGCCGGCCCGGAATATTTTCGTCATCACGAACGAGGCGCAAGCGGCTGAAGTGCGAAAACAATTGCCCAAGTTGCCCAAGGAAAATGTGGTCGCCGAACCTATGGGGCGCGATACTTGCGCCGCCGTGACGCTCGGTGCGGCTCTCGTGGGCGCGCGTTCAACCACAGGCGTCATGGCCGTGTTACCGGCGGACCATGTAATTCCCGAGGAGAAAAAGTTTCAGCAGGTGTTGAGCGAAGCATTCGATCTGGCTTCGCGCGGCCAGGCGATTGTGACCATCGGCATCAAGCCGACCGAGCCGGCCACGGGTTATGGTTACATTCGCGTAGGCGAGGCGCTACCCCCACCGCCGGGTGTCAAAAACTACAAGACGGTGTTTCATCGGGCGGAAAGATTTGTCGAGAAACCGAACTACGACACAGCACTGGGTTATTTGCAAAGCGGCGAGTTTCGCTGGAACGCGGGCATGTTCATCTGGAGTTTCGTGACGATCACCGAGGGTTTGCAGAAACATCAGCCGGAAATGTATGCCGCCTGCCAGCGCTGGTTCAAAGTTGCGGGCAATTCGACGAAGCTTAACAAAGTCCTCGGCAAGGACTACCCGGACCTCAAGAAAATCTCCATAGACTACGCGCTGATGGAGCACGCGCAAAATGTCATCGTGGCGGACGGCGCGTTTGAGTGGGACGATTTCGGCTCGTGGACGGCGCTGGCGCGGCATCTCAAGGCGGACCCCGAAGGGAATTGCGTCGTGGCCGATTTCATTCACGTGGACGGCGCGCGCAACATCATCTTCGACGCGCGCACCAAGGACCGGCGCACACCCATTGCCGTGGTCGGATTGCGCGATTCAATTCTCGTGCAAACGGACGACGCCGTTCTGCTCGCGCACAAAAGCCAGGCGCAGAAGGTGAAGGAACTGGTCAAGAAGCTGGCTGAAGACGCGAGGTTGAAGAAGCTGGTATGAAACCAAGCCCGGCTGACAGCAGAACTTGACGCCAAATCCACGAACGGCGGATCAGGGCCGAACCGCTCGGTAGAACCGGCTCGGCACCAGTCCGGCAAACCGGTCAATGATGGCCACGTTTCCTCCCGCATCGGAATTTGTGGTGGCCAGCGTCAGCCAACGGCTGGAATTGAGCGACGCGGAATACTCCACCCGGCACGGGGTGTTGGCGGCGGTACGAAACTGCAACCGGGACGACCCGTCAGCGTTTCTCGTCAACCGGATTTTAGTTATCGCGGGCGGACTGTAATACAACGGCCCGATGGGAACGCTCTCCGCCCCGCTTGCGTTGTAGGCGACGACTAAAAAGAAATAATTCGAGCCGGCATAGAGATTGGTAAGCATCACCGAAAGTACCGGCCCCACATCCAAACGATTCGTTACCGCCGGATTTTCCGTTCCATAGTAAAGCGCGTAGCCGGTGACGTTCGCATCCGGACTTGCGTCCCATGCCAGCGTTACCGGGCATCCAAGCATTCCGCCCGAGGCCGACGCGCACAAGCCAGCCAATGTCAGAGTTAATCCGAACCGGAGCACCCTAATACGACTTCCCGATTTCATACGGCTTCCCAAACAACTTTACGGCTTTCCCAAACGACTTTCCGCGGAACACTCTTCCTCGCGATAAGGAAAAACTTGGATGTCTCGCACTGCGACGCTTTAAGCATCACAAGTACCACCCGCCCGCCAGAGAGCTTCCAAGACGTGCCACAACGCCGTGAAATCAATTTGGCAACCGTCGGTCCGGCCAGATTTTGTCTGCATCACACATTCGCCCTCCGGCACAAACTGTTTTGATTCCAACGTAGAAATTTCCGCGGCGGATTTTGAAGCGCGGTGGGGAAATCTCTTTTGAATTCAGAAAAAACTTGGGCCGATTTTTTCCACGCGCTCGTCACAGCCGCGCGCCGAGCAGAAATTCTCTTTCCTGAACGCGCGGCTTCTCAGAAAGAGACTTTGCGATTGTTCGGAAGCAGAGGACCGCTGCCGCGACAACAACAAAAGCGTCGCCTCAGTTTGTCCCGTTGCGAATGAGCGATTCCTCGTCGGCGCCCGGAAGCACGATGTAGAAATCGCTGCCTTTGCCCGGTTCACTGTGGAGGCCGATCCGACCGCCGTGGGCAACGGTTATTTCCCGCGCGATGGACAAGCCCAGGCCCGCGCCGGTTCTTGCCTGACCTGGCACACGAAAGAAGCGGTCAAAAATCCGCCCCTGATATTCCTCCGGCACACCGGGACCTTGATCCACGACGCTGAACTGGACTCCGCCGTCCGTTTGCGTGGCGCGCACGTGAATCTCGCTCTTGGGCGGCGAGTGTTTGATGGCGTTGGAGACGAAATTCTGGAAGACGTGGCTGATGCGCTGCCGATCCACCGAAACTTCCGGCAATTGCGGTTGCACGGCGCAAGTCAGGATCAATCCGTGTTCCCGGATGCGTTGCTGTGCCTCATCGGCAATGCTTTGCACGAGCTCCGTCGGAGTGACGCGTTCGCGATTCAAACCCGATTGTCCCGCCTCCAATCGCGTCAGGTCGAGCAGGTCGTTCAGAATCTGGAGCAGGCGCTCGGCGTCCTTGCGGGCGGTTTGCAGCAATTCCGTCTGCTTGCGGGAAAGCGGACCGACCGATCTCTCCAAAAGGAGAAACAACACCATCCGCACGCTCGTCAGCGGCGTTTTCAATTCGTGACTGACCGTGGCCACAAGGTTGGTTTTTGCATCGTCGAGCAGCCGAAACCGTGTCACGTCGTGCAACACCACGGCCACGCCCACCGGTTCGTTCTTCTCGCCCCACATCGTGAGGATGCGCGGCAAAAAGGATCTCTCCACTCCATCCACGCGCAGCGACAACACCTCCTTGAAACTGTGCGGCAGGAAGTTTACGCCCGTGCGCAACACCTGGTTGGCCGCGTCCGATAGCCGGCCCGGCAACGAGTCGTTCAAGTCGAGCCGCGCGCCCAGTTCCTGAGCCGCGCGGTTCTTCAACTCGATGTGGCCGCTGCGGTCCAGAACAAAGACCGGGTCCGGAAACGACGCCAGCGCCGCTTCCATGGTGTGATGCAGGCGGACAATTTTTTCCGCCGTGCTTTGGCGATACGCCTTGAGCTGGGCAGCCATTTTGTTGAAGGCGGCGGCAAGTTCGCCCAATTCGTCGCGTGAAACCGCCGGGATCACTTGATCCAGATTACCCTCGCCAATCTCGCGAGTGGCGCGGGTCAGCGACTGAATCGGCCGCAAAATGAACCGGCTGGTCTGAAAGCTGGCAAAGCTGGAGATCAACAAGGTGACCGCGATAGCGACAATCATCAGGCGTGTAATGCGGCGGTTGATATTCTGGATGTTCTGGCTGGTCGCGAGAATGTTTTTCTGGGTCATCCGCCCGATCCGGTCGAGCAGGAGATTGACGGCCATCGAGCGCGGGACAACCTCGCGTTCGAATATCTGCCGCTGTTCGCGCCGCTCATTTAGCTTGAGGATGTCCTTGCCGGCAGCGTGCAGGCCTTGAAAGCCGACGCGCAATTGTTCGACGAATTGGCTCTCCGAAAACAGGTGCGCGTTGCTGGCTTGCAGGCTCAGATTGTTTTCAAAGACCAGGCTGTGCTTGTAAAATTCATTGGTGGCGGAAGCCAGGCCGCGCATCGTCTGGTTGAGACTGCTCCGAATGCCCGAGACGGCCGCCTTCATGGTTTGTGCCGCCATCGCAACGCGATGGTTGTCCTTGACCGTAACGTCCACCTCGTCCGCGAGTCGCGAGAAAAGCACGATGGCGTACGCCCCCACGGCGAGCAACGCCAGCACCAGCGGAATCAAATTCAGGATTAATCGTATGCGCAGCATGACCGGTTAATTTCAGCGCGGGCACCCGCGAAACCCGCCGTGAACGCTCCCCAGATGCCGCGTAACTTTGAGACTATCTTTTTGTCTTCTTGTAGAGCGTCGAGCGCCCGATGCCGAGAATTCGCGCCGCCTCATCCATCGTCGAACTCTGGTGAAGAATCCGGCGGATATGCTCCTGTTCGAGTTCCTCGAGCG
>CAZCZP010000079.1:0-10559 GCA_964502895.1 uncultured Bifidobacteriaceae bacterium | reverse complement strand
GTCGAACTCTGGTGAAGAATCCGGCGGATATGCTCCTGTTCGAGTTCCTCGAGCGAAATCTGCATGCCCACCTGCACGTCCGTCCCGGCCGAGCTCGAGCCATTCAAGTGCGGAACAATCTGCGTCAGCTTGTCGGGCAAATCCTCGGGTTCGATCTGGTTGCCGCCCGCCAGAATCACGGCGTGCTCCACGACGTTGCGAAGTTCGCGCACATTTCCCGGCCAGGCGTATTGCCACATCGCCGTTTCCGCCGCCGCGGAAAACCGGTCAATCCGCTTGCCACATTGACTGGAGAAGAAACGAAGATAGCCATTGGCGACGTGCTTCAAATCTCCCAGGCGCTCGCGCAACGGCGGCAACCGGAGCGTGATCACGTTCAGGCGGTAAAACAAATCCTCGCGAAATCTCCCGTCGCGCACCGCCTGTTCCAGATCGCGATTCGTCGCGGCAATGACGCGCACGTTCGCGCGCCGGGTCTTCGACTCGCCAAGCCGCTCGTATTCCTTTTCCTGCAACAGGCGGAGCAATTTGGGTTGAATCTCCAGCGGCAATTCTCCGATCTCATCCAGGAACAACGTGCCGCCGTCGGCCACCGCCACTTTGCCCCAGGTATCGGTCATGGCGCCGGTGTATGCGCCTTTCACCCGGCCGAACAACTCACTCTCCAGCAATTCCCGCGAGAGACTCGGACAACTGATCGTGACAAACGCCTTGTCCCGGTGCGGGCTGCGCTCATGAATTGCCCGGGCCAGCACCGTTTTGCCCGTGCCGCTCTCGCCCAGAATCATGATCGAAGCGGGCGTGGCCGCGGCCTTGAACGCCACGGTCAGCACTTTTTGCATCGCCGGTTCGCTCGTGCTCAAATCCGGATTGGGCGTATCCGTCGAAAGGCGGTCCTCCAGTTGCACCACGCGGTCTTCGAGTTTTCGCGTCTTGCCAATCTTGCGCAGCACCTGCCGCACTTGTTCGGGCGTGAAAGGTTTGGGAAGAAAGTCCGTCGCTCCACTCCGCATGGCTTCCACCGCCGTCTCAATCGAGGCGTAAGCCGTGCAGACAACCACGTCCATGTGCGGATGGCTCTTGAGCAATTCCGGCAACAGCTCAAGGCCGCTTTCACCGTTGAGCTTCAAATCCAGGAACGCGACATCGAACGGCCCTTTATCCAGCTGTTTGAGCGCGGCGGCCCGGTTCTCTACGCCGACCGCTTCGTGCCCCATGCCTTCCAGCAAGACAGCCGTCGTCTGGCGGATGCTTTCTTCGTCATCTATGATTAACAAACGCATAAAAATCTACCGGGTATCCAACAATCCGATGCTAACATACTCAATCTTTGAACCCGGCGCGAGCGCGTTGTTCAAATTACTGCATGTTTGAGTTAGCGGGTTCGTTTCAAAAACTCGGGATCAGTTCAAAATCGCGCCTTCTTGCTCTCCGGCGCTTGCGGTTTTGGCGGCTTACGCGAGATTCAAGCCATGCCGGCAGAACGCGAATTCATCAATCGAATCAAGCGCGCGCTTCGCTTGCAGGACGTGCCGCCGCTCGTCCGGCGCGTGATCGTCGGTGTCATCGGCGGAACGGTGTTGTTGATCGGAATCGCGCTGGTGATTTTGCCCGGGCCGGCATTTCTGGTGATTCCGCTGGGCCTTGCCATCCTCGCCACGGAATTCGTGTGGGCAAAACGCTGGCTGCAAAAAGCGCGCTCCCTGGTAAACATTGGTAACCACCGAAAGCAACCATCACCCGAGCCGGCGCCCAACAAGGCAAATGCTGAAGCCAAGTCGAAGATCGCACGGGATGAGGCCTGCGTTTAGCGAATCACCGCCGCGAGATTCTGGCGGAGTCTCTCGACTAGTTTGTCGTGCGCGGCGTTCACTTCCGCGTCGGTCAAAGTTCTTTCCGGCGAACGATAAGTAAAAGCGTAGGCCACGCTCTTCCGTCCTTCCGGCATCCCGCCACCTGCGGGACCGCGGAACACGTCGAACAACTCCACGGATTCCAGATTCGCCGGCTTGGTGTCCTTCACAACCTGCACGACGGCCTGGTGCGTTGTCGCTTCGGGAACGAGCATCGCCACGTCGCGACGGATACCCGGGAATTGAGGCAACGGCTTGAAAGAGCGGACCGCGCTGCGCCGCGCCAGCAACAGGTCGAGATTCAGTTCCGCCAGCAGCACTGAATCGCGAAGGTCCATTTTTTTTGCGAGCGCCGGCGAAAGCTGGCCCAACTCGCCGAGCGTTTGTTTCCCAAGTTGAATCGAAGCTGATTCCAGGAATAATTCCGAACTTTCCGTGCGCCGCGCGTAACTGACACCGCGCACGCCGAACTGCTCCAGTAATTCTTCGAGCATTCCTTTCAAGTCGGAAACGTCGAACTTCGCGTTGCGGTCATCACCGCTCCAGAACAAGGTGTTGCGCTGCCCCGTCAACGCGATGGCCACACGGCGCTCCTCCTGCGCCGCGCCGACGGCCTGATCCGCGCGTGGCGATCCGGGTTTGGACACGCGCGCCTGGCTTTCCGCGCTGCCGCCTTGAAACACCCGGCCAATTTCAAACAACGCCACGTCGTAGTTCTTCCGCGTCACGTTATGGCGCAGGGAATGGATCAGCCCCGGCAACAGACTCGGACGCAACACGTCCATGTCCGAACTCAGCGGATTGGCCAGCGCCACCAACTCCTCGGGCCTCAGATTTCGGATTTCGGATTTCGCGATCAGCGTTTGCCCCTGCGCTTCGTTCAAGCCCAGCCCGCACAGAATCCGCCGCACCTCGGCAATCTGGTCATGCACGGCATCAAATGGATTTGTCCCGATCGCGCCGCGCGGCGGCGTGGCCGGAATTTTCTCCAGGCCGTAAAGCCGTTCGATCTCCTCGATCAAATCCACCTCGCGCTTCAAATCCACGCGCCAGGTCGGTATGCGAAACGTGCAGGAGTCGTTGGTTTGCGCGCCGGCTTCCAGCGCGAGCGCCGTGAGCAACTTCACTTGCGCTGCGTGTGGGATTTCGACGCCGAGTAATTGATTCGTCTTCGTGTAGCGCAGCGTGATTTGTTTCGACCCGGCGGGTTTCGGATAAGCATCCACCACGCCGGCAGCCAATTGCCCGCCCGCCGTTTCGAGAATCAACTGCGCCGCACGCTGGCTGGCCCAATCCGCGATGCCAACGTCTGCGCCGCGCTCAAAGCGGTAGGACGATTCACTGCGCAAGCCCAGCGACTTGCTAGTACGGCGGATGTTCGTCGGGCTGAAATACGCGCTCTCGATCAATACGTCCGTTGTCGAATCGTTGATCTCGGTGTTCTGTCCACCCATGACGCCGGCAAGCGCAATGCCTTTTTGTTCATCAGCGATCAGGAGCATTTCGTTGGTCAACGTGCGCTCTTGGTTGTCGAGTGTCTTGAATTTCTCTCCAGCAGCAGCGCGGCGCACCACGATGGCCGGCTTGCCCTCCGCACCTTTGGCAATGAGATGATAATCGAATGCATGCAACGGCTGGCCGCATTCGAGCATCACGAAGTTTGTCACGTCCACCACGTTGCTAATGCTCCGCACTCCGACTTTTTCCAGCGTCGCGCGCAGCCAGTCTGGACTCGGGCCAATCTTCACACCCTTCACCACGCGCGCCGTGTAACGCGGACAAAGTTCCGCATCTTCGATTCTTACTGCCACCAGGCTTTCAGCTCTGACTTCTGAATACTGAACGCTGATTACTGGCAGCCTTAACGGGTTCCCCGTCACCGCCGCTATCTCGCGCGCAATGCCAATCATGCTGTTGAGGTCGGGCCGATTCGGCGTCACTTCAAGGTCATAGACCATGTCGCCGCCACTGCGCCCGAGGTATTCCGCGAACGGTTTCCCAATCGGCGCGTCCTTCGGCAGAATGAGCAAGCCATCAACCTGGTCGGGGAGTCCGAGTTCCTGCGGCGAACACATCATTCCCTGGCTCGTGATGCCGAAAACTTTCCGTTCCTTGATGACGAACGGTTCTTTCTCGCCTGCCTTCAAAGGCAACGCAAAGTTCGGCAGAATCAGCGGCACTTTGTCACCCGCCTGATGATTCTGCGCGCCGCAGATGATGGTGCGTTCGCCGCGGCCGTCGTTCACTTTGCAGACCGAGAGTTTGTCCGAGCCGGGCACTTTGTCGCGCGTGAGAATTTGTGCAACGATGATTCCCTCGAACTCACCGGAGATTTTCTGGACGTTCTCAACCTCCAACCCAAGCATTGTAAGCCGCTCGGCCAGTTGCTCGGGCGACCAATCGAAATCCACGTATTGCTTCAGCCAGTTCAGCGTGACTTTCATCGTATTTCAGGGCGGCGAAATTAACGGGTGCTGCGAAAAAAGCGAATCCCGTTTTGCCGTAGTGATTGGTGAACTTCCCGAATGTGCCGGCGATCACGCGTTTCGATGGTGCAAAACACATTCACCGTCGAGACATCCGCGCCTGCGAATGCCCGGTCGTGTGTCACTTCCTTGATGCTCGCGCCTGCCTCGGCGAGCAACCGCGCCAGCTTCGCCAACCCGCCCGGCCGATCACTGATGACTGCCGTGAACCGCGTCAAGCGGCCATCCACGACCAGACCTTTCTCGATCACACGATCCAGTATGTTGGGATCAATGTTGCCGCCGCACAGCGCGAGAACGACGTGCTTGCTGCGGAGGTGTCTCAGCTTGCCCGATAGACACGCGGCCAGTGGTGTCGCCCCGGCGCCCTCGACCACGGTTTTGTCCAATTCGAGGATTCGCAGAATCGCGAGTGCGATTTCATCTTCACTGACGCGCACGACTTCATCCACGCGTGACCGGGCGATGGCAAAAGCGCGCGCCCCGATTTGCGGGACGCATAGCCCATCCGCCAGCGTGGTGGCCCCAGAAATTTTTACCGGCCGACCGACGCGCAGCGCCTTGGTAAAAGTCGGAGTGCGAACCGATTCGACACCAATGATGCGAACTTTTGGACGCTTCGCTTTGATGGCCGCAGACACGCCCGCGATCAAACCGCCGCCGCCGATTGGGACAACCACTGCTTCCACGTCGCGTACCTGATCCAGAATTTCCAACCCCATCGTCCCCTGCCCAGCAATGATCGCCGGATCGTCGTAGCCGTGAATGTAAGTGAATCCCTCCTCACGACTAAGACGATCCGCCTCATCTTTCGCCGCGGCAAATGTGGTTCCGTGCAGGATTACTCGCGCGCCAAACCGCCGGCAAGTGCTGCTCTTGATGAGCGGCGCGAATTGCGGCATCACGACCGTTACCGGAATGCCGAGCAATGAACCGTGATACGCCAGACCCAGCGCGTGATTACCGGCGGAGGCCGCGATGACTCCACGCTTGCGCCGCGCCCGAGGCAATTGGAGCAAGGCATTGCGCGCGCCGCGTTCCTTGAAACTTCCCGTGCGTTGCAGATTGTCGAGCTTGCAGAAGATGCGCATCCCGGTCAGTTCCGAAAGCGAGGCGGACTCGATGCACGGCGAAACCAACACACCGCCGGCGATACGGCGGCGCGCTTGCTCGATTTCCCGCGTCAATTCTTCGACTGGGAACGCCGGCATCCCCGCCGGCGGACTTTTCATTCCCGCCATGAAAGACCTCAGGTAAAAAACGAAATTACTTTCCCGTACCCAGGACTTCTTTGATCGGCGCGCCAACCTGCGGAAACGCCGCGTGAAAATCCTGCCCGAGCACGGCCGCGACCGTAGCCGCGATCTGGCTTTGCGTGACTGTTGCGCAATTTGTCCGCTCACCCAGCGGTGGCGTGTCCGGCCCGACCACGGCGATCCAGATGTTTTCCGCGCCGTCAATCTTGTCATTGTGATGACGCCAATCCTGCGGGCCGGAGCCGCGTCCGTGATCGGTTGTGATGATTAGTGTGGTTTTGTCGCGATACGCTCGCGTGCTCTGAACCGCTTGCCAGAGCCGTTGAATGAAGCGATCCACATTGTGAGCGGCGCGCAAATAACAATCATAACGCCCGCCATGCGCCCATTCATCGGTTTCGCCAAAGGCCACGTACAACGCGCGTGGCTTGTCCTTCACCAAATAATCCACCGCCGCGTGTGCGGTGAACGAATCCATGATGACGCTCGACCAGATGGGCGTGGTATCCGCCACGAGTTGCTCCAGTTCCGGCGAAACTTTCAGCGCCGGCGAGTTTTGCGGCAGCGGAAATCCCGTCCAGGCCGGCACACGACTGCGCTCGGTGTTGAGAATCCAGGGAATCACGTCCCAGTTGACCACGGCGGCGACTCTGCCCTTGAAACCCGGCCGCGTGTTAAGCCACTCGAAGACGTTCGTGTTCGGATTGGGAATCTTGTTGTTACTGTCAATTCGCGCATCCGCCCGGCCGGTCAAAAACTCGTTGTAACCCGGATAAGAAAATCTCCGCGTGTTTGTGATGTGCGCAACGCTGCCCTTGTTCTGATTGCCAAAAAGTTGTCCTTTTGTCGCGACCTCGCTCCACAGAAACGGCATCAGCGCCTTGCGCCGCTCATCCGGAGTGGCGCGCCAGAAATCGCGCTTCAATCCATCCAGGTCCTTGACGCCGCCATTTTCCTTGGTCAACAGATTTTCCTCCGCCCCGGAGAAAACTTCCTGCCACCGCAAACCATCGGTCGTAATCAGAACGACGTTTTGGGTCTTCATCGCCGCGATGGTTTCACCGGAGACGACTGCCAGTATGACCGCGAAGATCGCGGCGATCGTCTGCCTCCGTCTATTTGTCACCCGGCAGCGCCAATGCCGGTTAGAATCAATGGAAAACTTCAACCGTTGAATGATGGTCTTCATAAGGGTCGCTGGGACGCGATTGAAACAGACTCGCCACGTGGCCGCAGCTAAATTTTTGCGGCCGCGGCTGCTCACACGCAAGAGTGCGGCATCGCTGCCGGCGAATCCAAGCTGCGTGGCCAAAAGCTCGCCGGCACGGATGCTGGCGCTCCCAGTGTCACACTTTCGGCAATTGCCACGGGTCGCGGCGCGGGCGATCCAGCATTTTGTTCGCTTCGTCGTCACCGACGAATTGCTCCGATTCGGGATTCCACTTCAATTTGCGCCCCAGCTTGATCGCGATATTAGCCAGATGACAAACAGTAGAAACGCGATGGCCGATGTCCACAGGGAAGTAAGGGTCTTTGCGGCTCTTCACGCATTGCAGGAAATCATCGTGCTCGCCCTTTGGATTTGTGTAGAGGCGCAATTCGCCGTCGCCAATCTTGGAATTCAGAATCTCGGGTGAACTCGCTTGCACGGGGGCACGCCAGCCGGTGTTACCCACCCAGCCTTCCGTGCCGATAAACTTGAGGCTCGGCTCGCCGGGTTTGCATGTCATCACCACGCCGTTCGCGTAGCGATACGTGACGTCGTAGTCCTTAACGGTATTGTAGAGCCCTCCTTCCCAATGCGTGCCTTTGCCTTCCACTTCCACCGGTCCGCTGCGCTCGGTGTCGTTGGCCCATTGTGCGGTGTCGAACAAATGCGCGCCCCAGTCACAAATGATTCCGCCGGAGTAATCCCAGATCCATCGAAAATTGAAATGCACGCGGTCGCGCGTGAAGGGCGCAAACGGTGCGGGTCCGAGCCACATCTCGTAATCCAATTCCTTCGGCACCGGCTGCGGCGTGGGATCGCCCGCCGCCTGGGGCTGCTGCGGCAAAATCACTTCGATGCGTTGGAGTTTTCCGATGCGGCCGTTGCGAACCAGTTCGGCCATGCGGCGATACTCCGGCACCGCCCGGTCCTCGGTGCTGGTTTGGAAAACTTTTTTATGCTTCCGAACGGCCTGGATGAGCAACTTGCCCTCGTCAATCGTCAATGTTGGTTTCTCACATTGCACGTCCTTGCCCGCCTGGATCGCCATTATGCTGATCAACGTGTGCCAATGGTCCGGCGTGGAAATCATCACCGAGTCAATGTCCTTGCGGGCGAGGATCTCGCGAAAATCCTTGGTCGTGAAACAATCCTCGTTCTGGTAGCGATCATTGATAGTTTCCTGCGCGCGAATGAGCCGTTTGCTGTCCACGTCGCATGCGGCGATAACCTGCGCGTCCTTGTGGCGGAGATATGGCCCGAGATTCCAATTCACGCCATGATCGCCCGTGCCGATGAAGCCGACCGTGATGCGATTACTCGGCGAAGTTGCGCCGCCCCTGCCGAGCACAGAGGAGGGGACGATTTGCGGCGCAACCGCCAAGGCAACAGTCGCCGAGGTTGCCTTCCGAAGGAATCGTCGGCGAGAAAGTCCAACGGACGCGCCACATTTGATTTGCCCAGTCACACTGCGACAATAAGCAACTCCGTGTATCGCTGCAAGCGGCTGATCACTGATCACACCAGAGGGAAAATCCCGGGCTGGCTGGACCTACTCCGTCTGGCTTATTGCAAATTCAGTCAGGAATTGTATTGGCGACGAATTCCAGTTTTTGATAACCACGAGGCAGTTCCGGAAAATGTGTGTCGTGTCGAGGCGGGATGGATCAGAACTCTTGCCCGGCGCGCGCGATTGGTCCGGGGGAACAACCAATCAAACGCCCTGTAGCTTTATGATCTACGTCATCACCATCGGTCTGATTCTTGTCGTCGGCCTGGTCATCGCCGCCATCATTGGCATTTGCATCCGGAAAATTCAGCCGGGTCGCGCCGGCGTCACCACCGGCATGGGTGGATTGCGCGTTTCTTTCGACTACATGCTGCGCTTTCCCGTGCTCCAGAACTATCACATCGTGGACATCTCGGTGAAGAAGCTCGAGATCGCCCGCAAAGGCAAGGACGGCTTGGTCTGCAAAGACAACATCCGCGCCGACATCACCGTGGCGTTTTACATCCGCGTGGACGCCACCGAAGAAAGCGTCCGCAAGGTCGCACAGATGCTGACGCCCGAGCGCGTCTCCGACATCGAACAGTTGCGCGAGTTGTTCGAAGCGAAATTCTCCGAAGCGCTTAAGACGGCCGGCAAGCAGATGGAATTCCACGAACTGTTCACCGAACGCATCAAGTTCCGCGACCAGATTCAAAACACCATCGGCAAGGACCTCGACGGTTTTCTGCTCCAAGACGTGGCGATTGATTACCTCGAACAGACCCCGCTCGATCAGCACGACCCCAACAACGTGCTCGATTCTGAGGGCATCAAGAAAATTACCGAGATCACGCAGCGCGAGCGCGTGGCAGCCAACGAATTCACCCAGCGTTCCCAGGTGCAGGTGGAAAAGGAGAATGCCGACGCCGACATCGCCAAACGCGAACAGAAGCGCCGCAACGAGGAAGACACCGCCAAGCAAATGCGCGCCATCACCGAGATCAAGGCCAACGAGGAAGCCGAAGCGCGCAAGGTCATTGAAGCCCGGCGGCAGGAAGTCGAAGGCAAGCGACTCGAAGCCGAGGAATCCATCCAATTGCGCACCCAGGACATGAATCGCGCCGTGCAGGAACGGTCATTCACCGTTACCAAGGAAAAGCAACGCCTCGAACAAGAATCCGTTCAAGAAGGTGAAGAAGCCCGCGTGCGCCGCGAGCGCTCCGTTTCGCTCGCCGAGATGGACAAGGAAGTCAAAGTGGCCGAGGCCGCGGTGGAAGTTCAGCGCAAGAAGGCGGTCGTGGTTGCGGAGGAAAAGGCCGTCGTCCAGCAACAGGAGGAAAAGACGAACATCGAAGCGCGCATGACCGCCGAGCGCGTCCGCGAAGTGACGTTGATCGAAGCCGAAATGATCGCCAAGAAAGGCCAAGTCGAAAAGGTCGTAGCGTCCGAAGCGCAGAAGGAAGCGGATCGCAACCTCGCCGAAGCCGAAAAGATCAAGACCGTTACCGCCGCCGATGCCGCCCGCGAAGCCGCGACCCGCGAAGCCGAGCGTATTCAAACCATGGCCGACGCCGAAGCCAAGGCCAGCGAGAAGCGACGCATCGCGATGGAACAGGAAGCCGAAGGCATCGCCGCCCAGGAAGCGGCGAAAGGCCTGGCCGAAGCCAAAGTCATTACCGCAAAGGCCAGCGCCAAGAAAGCGGACGCGGAAGCGGTCAAAGCGATGGGCATGGCGGAAGCGGAAGTCGAACAAGTCCGCGGCGATGCCCACGCCAAGGTGACGCAAACCCAGGCCGAAGCGGAAGCCGAAGGCACGAAGGAGAAGGAACTCGCCGTGGCCACGGGTATCCAGGCCAAGATGCTGGCCGAAGCCAAGGGCATCGAGGAGAAGGCCAAAGCCATGAAGTTGCTGCACGAGTCCGGACAGCAACACGAGGAATTCCGCCTGCGCCTCAACAAGGAACGCGACGTCGAACTCGCGGCCATCAACGTCAATCGCGACATCGCCCGCGCCCACTCGGAGGTGGTCGGCGAAGCGCTCAAGGCGGCGAAGATTGATATCGTCGGCGGCGAAAACGACTTCTTCGAGAAGATCGTCCGCGCCGTGGGCAGCGGGAAATCCGTGGATCGAATGGTTGCCAACAGCGAGACGTTGTCCGACATCAAGAACACGTTCTTCAACGGCGACCCGGACTTCTTCAAATCCCAACTCGCGCAGTGGGTGAAGGACTTCGGCATCAAGACCGAGGACCTGAAGAACCTGACCGT
>CAZCZP010000078.1:7645-15682 GCA_964502895.1 uncultured Bifidobacteriaceae bacterium | reverse complement strand
CGGGTAACACCTACGCGACAGGATTTGCGCGAAGCGCTGGATGAAATTCTGGCAGGCAAACAAGTCTCCGTGCCAGCCACAAGAGCTGTGGGTTGTTACTTGCCGGCTAACCAAGAGGCGAAGAAGATCAAACGCTCCAATCCGAAATCTGAATAAAAGTCGTATCCCATGAAACCATCATTTCAAGTTCCAGGCAAATCAGCGGCTGCCATTGTAGTGGCGTGCATGGTCGTCACCCTAGCCGACCATACTTCCGGCGCGGACGCGGCGAGCGGCACGCCGACGTTCACCGAGCACGTGGCTCCCATTATTTTTCAGAATTGCGCTTCGTGCCATCGCCCGGGCGAGATTGGACCGTTTCCGCTGCTCACCTTCGAGGACGTTCGCAAACGCGCCCGGCAAATTGCCGAGGTAACGGAAACGAAGTTCATGCCACCGTGGCACGCGGAGTCGGGGCACTTGGAGTTTCTCAATCCTCGAGTGCTTTCGGATAAACAGATTGCCATATTGCGGCGGTGGAACGAAGCCGGAGCGCCCGAGGGCGATCCGAAGAAATTGCCGAGGCTGCCCGAGTTTCCCGAGGGCTGGCAACTCGGCAAGCCCGACCTCGTTCTCAAAATGGACCAACCCTTCGAACTTTACGCCGAGGGCAAGGACATTTACCGCAACTTCGTTTTCCCGCTGAATTTGCCGGGGGACAAATGGGTGCGGGCCGTTGAATTCCGTCCCAGTGCGCGCAGCATCGTGCATCACGCGCTGTTCTTTTTGGATGTTTCCGGCGCCGCACGCGAGGCCGATGCAGCGGACTCCGAACCCGGCTTCCAGGAAAAAGGCCGCGTCGCGCGCCAGTTCACGCCGGTCGGAGGCTGGGCGGTGGGCTCGAACGTACGCGTGCTGCCAGACGGACTGGCTTATCGCTACCCGAAAGATGCCGACCTCGTTGTGCAAACCCATTTCCATCCTTCCGGCAAGGCTGAAGAGGAACTCACGACCATCGGCTTGTATTTCGCGCAGCAGCCGCCCAAGCAGTCGTTTGTGGGGATTCAACTCCCGCCGGCGTTCGGCGAGATCAGTGGCATTGATATTCCAGCGGGTGAGAGCAATTACGTCGTCCGCGATTCGATGACACTGCCCGTGGACGTGGAGGCGTTTTCGGTCGCGGCGCATGCGCATTACCTCGGCAAAGTGATGACCATGAAAGCGACGCTGCCCGAGGGGCGCGAAATGGTTCTTCTCAAGATTCCTGACTGGGATTTTGCGTGGCAGGAGCAATACAGCTTCAAGCAACGAGTGAAACTTCCCAAGGGCACGCGCCTGGAAAGCGAATTGATCTACGACAACTCGGCCACGAATCCGCGCAATCCGACTTCGCCACCCATGCGGGTCAAATGGGGGCCGATGTCCACGGACGAAATGGGCAGTGTTACGTTGCATGTCGTTGCCGCGCGCGAGGAGGACACCGCCGTTCTGCGCGACACGCTGAAGGACCATTCTGCGGATATGGTGATTGACCGCGCGTTGACGCGCCCGAAGAGCAACCAGGTTGTGAAAGCGATGCTCGAACGCTTCGACAAGAATAATGACAGCCAGATTGATTCCGAAGAAAGACCCGGCCTGCGCAGCTTCATCAAAGAACGAGGCTGGCTGCCGGGTGGATTGAATAATTCTTTTTAGGTTGCCGGGCGGTGATTGCGGTCGCTCGCGTCGGATGGATTTGGACTCCTCGTCGGGTCTGGTTCGAGTTGCTTCGTCCGGTTGAGTCGTGCGAGATTCACGCAAGCAGAGGAGATCATGAAGTGCGAGCAGCTACCCACAATTCACAAAGGCGAAATCAACTTTCACGCGGCGACCAACACCATCGGCCAGGTCGTCGCCACGGTGTATCCGGCGGACAACCTGCTCGCGAAATTCGAGCAGGTCTTGATGCTGCCGGACGGTACCCGCCAGACGTTCCGGCTGGTCGAATTGCGGCCGGCCCCGGTCGAAGCGGTCAGCCAGTTTTGGGCCGAAGCCGGCACGCGCAGCGGGCTTTGCCCCCAGGCGAGTTGACCGGATTCCTGCGCCTCCCGCAGCGATGCTGAATTCTCCGCTTCGACTTTTCGCGCAGACCCCGCCAACGGCGGTTATTTCGGGCAACCCGTCGGGCATCGCCCGGATTGATTCGGCGGCACGCGCAATGCGAGTATTTGAACATCACTAACAAGGCCAAGATGAGTTTCAAATTACCCACTCTCCACGACGGCGAAATCATGTTCCACGTCGCGACTCGCACCATCGGCCAGGTCGTGGGGACCGTTTACCCTCCGGACAACAAGCTTGAGAGATTCGAGCAAGTGTTGCGGCTCAAGGATGGCACGCAACGCCAGTTCAAGTTGGTGGAACTTCACCCGGCCACTTCGGTGGCGATTGAGCAATTCTGGGAAGGCGCGAAGTTTCCGCGGGTCGTGCGGGCTGGAGCGGTGTAAAATTGCGGCCGCGGGTATCGTGGTAATCTGCGCTGTCTGGATTCTTCAAGTTCAAATCCACCGGGTCCGCGCTGAATGTAGTCCAGACTCTTTGGTCCGCAGGAGTCCGGTTTGCGTGGAAATCCGTGCGCGATGTTGTTCCGGCAATGCCGCGAGCCGCGCCGTTACCGTCCTGCCCGGCCGGGACCGTGGAGAAAATGGCGTCGGCCATGTCGCAATTTGGCACACAGAAGCCGGTGCCGCGTGATTTCCGTTTCCCGCGAATTCTTTCGATGGGCATTGAAATTTCCGGGCGCGTTCCTCAAACTCCGGGCTATCGTAACGTGTCGGCGGTCAGAAAGCAAACCATCCGCCGCCGGAATCAAACCAGGAAAGAGAAAGGACATGCCATGTCAAATGAAGCCAGTATGGAAAAACTGATGACCGATCTGAAAGTGCTGTCGCGGGACGCGGAAGCTCTGATGCACGCGACGGCGGGTCAGGCCGGCGAGAAAATGGGCGAGTTGCGCCAGCGTTTGACCGCGGCGCTCGATTCCGCGAAGGCCACCTGCCATCGGCTCGAGGAAAAGGCCATTGCCGGCGCGAAAGCCGCGGACAAAACGATCCGCGAACATCCCTATGAATCCATCGGCGTGGCCTTTGGCGTCGGCTTGCTGATCGGTGTGCTGGTCGGACGCCGCTGACGCATGGATGAAACCCGGCATGAATCCCGGGGATTGCTGGCCACGGGAAAGCGGATACTGCGGACGGTTTACCGCCTGGCGGAAACGCGGTTCGAACTGTTCCTGGTTGAACTGCAGGAAGAGCGCGTCCGCGTATTCGACGCATTGCTGCTTGTCGGAAGCTTTCTGTTGTGCGCTTTCATGGCGCTGGCGCTGTTGACGGTAACGGTGGTGGTGATTTTCTGGGAGCAGAACCGGGTCGCCGTGCTGGCGGTACTCACGCTGACTTACGCGGGCGCCGCTGGCTGGTCCTTCTGGACGTTGCGCCGCCGACTGCAGGACTGGCATTCGTTTGAAGCCACGCTGGCAGAACTCAAGAAGGATCAGGCATGTTTGGAAAAGAACAATTGAAAGTCTTGCGTTTGCGCAAGGAAATGCTGGTCTTGAAATCCGGCATGGACCGCGTGCGGCTGGCGTCGGATTTGCACCGCGTGCGTTCGCCGGAATTCTGGCTGGTCGAAGCCGGCAACATGGCGCGCCGTCACCCGGTGCTGACGGCCGCCTTGGGAGGTGGCGCGGGATTGATCGCGATGCGGACGTTACGGCGGCCGGTCGCCACGTCCGGCTGGTTGGAGCGATTGGGCGCGCTGGGTTCGACCGCGCTCTCGCTGTGGAAATTGATTGCGGACAGAAAGCGTGAGTAAAGCCGGTTCCGCTCAATCTGCGAACGCAATCTCGAATCCGCGAGCGCGAGCGACTACGATGTCCGCCCGCCCCCGGGCCGATAGCCAGCCTGCCGTTCGCGATTCCCCGGACTCCGCAACGCGACGAACTGGGTTTTTCGGCGCCACGTCTTCCAACTTCTGAATCGCCGCCGTCACTTGCGTTATTGATGGCGAGCGATAAGTTAAGCCTGAAACGGAGACCCTTATGGCTAAGAAAATTGGAAATCAATCGAACGTCAGAAAAAAGAAACAGTCGTTTTCGTTCACCGCACCAACGGCCATGAGCGTGCAGTTGGTGGGCGGCTTCACGCACTGGCAGGAGCACCCCATCCAGATGCACAAAAACGGCCAAGGCGTCTGGACCACCACCGTCGAACTCGAACCGGGTACGCATTATTACCGGTTCCTGGTGGACGGACAATGGCGCGATGATCCGGAATGCACCCTGCACGTACCGAATCCCTTCGGCGGGCAGGATGCCGTCCGGCAGGTTGCGTAAAAAATTGCCCGCTGGTCAACCCGGGCGCGCAACGCACGTTCGATCGCATTGCGGCGAGATGCGAGGAAGTGGGGTATGCCAACCTCCACGTCGCGTGGTCAACCCGGGCGGATGCCCAAAGTCTTGATCTCGGCTGCGTAACCGTCCCGGAAGGTTGGGTAATTGAGCCGAACCCCAAGTTCCTGTTTTATGCGGCGGTTGGAAACTCGTTTGTTCGTTGCGCCGCGCTTGCGCAAGGCAATTGTATCCGCGGGAACCGGCGGGGGCAAAGGTTTCTCCAGGCGATTCGCGAGCCACGAAAAAAAGTTGAGTTGGCTCACGGGCTCGTCATCCGCCGCGTTGTAAATCGCCCCCGGTTTCCCGCTTTCCAGTGCCGCGATGATGCAATGCACCAAGTCGTCGCGATGAATCATGTTCAGAAAACGTTCGCCTTTGCCTTCGACCTGCGCCTCATTCCTCAGAAACTGTTTCAACCAATAACCGCGCTGCGGGCCGTAGATTCCGGCGACGCGCAAGATCACAGCCGGAAACATTTTTTCTGACGCTGCGATCCTCAACAGATTTTCCGTCTCGACGAGAATGCGACCGGTTTCAGTGGGCGGCGTGGCTGGATCCGATTCCGTAACCAGCGAACCGTCGTCCTGGCCATAGACGCTGGTGCTACTGGTATAGACAAATTTCCCTGGCGGCGAGGCACCCAGCCACGCGATCAGGTTGCGCGTGCCTTCCAGATAAAGCCGGCGATAATCCTCCACCCCACCTCCACCCGACGCCGCACAATTCACGACCCAATCAAAACCACGCGGCAAGGCCGTGAGCGACTCGGGTTTAGTGATGTCGGCGCGTAGCGGTATGATGCCGGCTGCCTTGAGTTCTTCGTCTGCAGACAGCGACCGCCGAATACCAAAAACTTCGTGGCCATGCTTGGCCAGCTGCTGACCAAGCGGCAAGCCCACGTAACCGCAACCCACGATCAACACGCGCATGGTTTAGAGTTAGCGCAAAAGCGTGCTGCCGCAAAGGCGCAAAGAGATTTTGTCCTGCTCCCGCGTTCTGATACTCTGAACTTGGATGGCAGAACTAATCACAGTGCAGCCAATCTCGGTCAGCCACCCGCCGGCAATCGGCGGTTGCCAGCTTCCCGAGCTGCTCGCCCCTGCCGGCGATTGGGACTGCGCCCGCGCGGCGGTCGAGAACGGCGCGGACGCGATTTATTTTGGTTTGGAAAAATTCAACGCCCGGATGCGGGCCCACAATTTCACCGAAGCCGATTTACCGAAGCTCATGGAATTCCTTCATCGGCGCGGCGTGAACGGCTACGTCACGTTCAACACGCTCGTGTTCGAGAATGAGATGGCCGAAGCTGAAACACATCTGCGCGCACTGATCTCCGCCGGCGTGGATGCGGCCATCGTGCAGGATGTGGGCATCTGCCGGCTTATCCGCCAGATCTCGCCTGACTTTCCAATTCACGTCTCCACACAAATGACCATTACCAGCGCGGCGGGCGTGGAGTTCGCGCGCGAACTGGGTTGCAACCTCGTCGTGCTCGCGCGCGAGTGTTCGATCGCGGAGGTTGAAAGAATCCGGGCCGGTCAGATGCCGGACTCTCAACTCTCTACCATCAACCATCAACTTCCTTTGGAGGTCTTCGTCCACGGCGCTCTGTGCGTGGCTTACTCGGGCCAATGCCTCACCAGCGAGGCTCTCGGCGGACGCTCGGCGAATCGCGGCGAATGCGCCCAAGCCTGTCGCATGCCATACGAATTGATTTCCGATGGCCAACAAGTTCCGCTCGGCGACCGCAAATATCTGCTCAGTCCGCAAGACCTGGCGGGATTGGAAGTTCTCCCGGAGTTGGCTCGTGCGGGCGTGGCATCGTTGAAAATCGAAGGCCGGCTCAAAACTCCGGAGTATGTGGCCAACATCACGCGCATTTACCGAACGGCGTTGGATCAACTTTCAGAGGGACGAGTTGCGCGAGTCCCCAATCCTCAGTTGGATGAGTCAGAAACTCGTGTAACTCGCCCCGCCGAACACTACGACATGGAAATGGCCTTTTCCCGCGGGCTCTACACGGGTTGGCTCGGCGGCATCAACAATCAGCAACTCGTGCACGGACGTTTCGGCAAGAAGCGCGGCGTGTTCCTCGGCGCAGTTACACGCGTAATGCGCGATGCCGTCGTCGTAAAACTCGAAGCGCTCCTCAAGCCCGGCGATGGTGTGGTGTTCGACGCGGGAAAGCCCGAGGAGAAGGAAGAGGGCGGACGGGTTTATGAAATCCGAAAGGCGAAATCAGAAATCCCAAATGGAACAGAACTCCGTTTCGGCCACGGCGACATTGATTTCTCCCGGGTCCGTGTGGGTGACAAACTTTGGAAGACCAGCGACCCGGAACTGGACCGCCGTTTGCGCCAGAGTTTCGAGGGCAACGCGCCGAAATTCCAACGGCCAGTCGAGATGGAGGTCCACGGAACCGTTGGCAAGCCGCTTACGCTCATCGCGCGTGACGAAAGCGGGCACGTGGCGAAAGTCGAATCGGTGATGCCCCTGACCAACGCTGAAAAACAGCCACTCTCAACGGAGCGCTTGCGGGAACAACTGGGCAGGCTTGGTGGAACACCATTCAAGCTGGGCGAGTTTAAGAACGAACTGTCGAAAGACGTAATGCTGCCCGTGAGCGAATTGAACCGGCTGCGTCGCAAGGCTGTTGCCGAATTGGAAAGTCAACGCACGCGACCGAAGCGGTGGACCCTCAACCCGCCCCCGGAGGGCGGCGCCATTCGAGTTCCGCTTTCCCGCTCGGGGATTCGTGTAACTCGTCCCGCCGAAGCGGAATTGATCGTCCTCGTTCGCAATCTATCTCAACTTGAAGCCGCGCTGAAGTGCGGCGTCACGACAATCTATTGCGACTTTGAGAATCCCAAGAAATACCGGGAGGCCGTCACGATCTTCCACACCGCGCGTGGATGCTCCGGCTCTCAACCCTCGACCTTCAACTCTCAACCTTCAATCTGGGTCGCGCCTCCCCGGATTTTCAAGATGGGCGAGGAATGGACTCTCCAACAAGTTCGTTCGTGCGATGCCGACGGCTACCTCATCCGTAATTACGATCATCTGAAATTCTTCGCCAACGAACGGAGGGTCGGAGATTTTTCGTTGAACATCGCCAACCGGCTGGCGGCCGATTACTTCAAGAACAAATTCTGCCTCGAACGCGTGACGGCTTCATACGATTTGAATTTCCTGCAGCTCGAAGCACTCTTGCACGCGGCGCCGCCGGATTGGTTTGAGATCACAATTCACCAGCATATCCCCATGTTTCACATGGAGCACTGCGTCTTCTGCGCGTTCCTCTCCCCGGGCAAAGACTACCGCGACTGCGGCCGTCCTTGCGACGTGCATGACGTAAAGCTGCGTGACCGCGTTGGCGCGGAACATCCGGTGAAGGCGGACGTCGGCTGCCGCAACACGGTTTTCAATGCACTCGCGCAGACGGGCGCGGAATATGTTGGGCGCATGATGGAACTGGGCGTGCGCCATTTTCGCCTGGAATTCCTTAACGAAGCCCCCGATCAGGTTTCGCGAACGATCGCAAAGTATCGGCAACTCCTGCGCGGCGAAATCGCCGGAGCGCAATTGTGGCGCGAATTGAAATTGATAAATCAACTCGGCGTGACACGCGG
>CAZCZP010000078.1:0-7545 GCA_964502895.1 uncultured Bifidobacteriaceae bacterium | reverse complement strand
TTGCTTTTCCGTCTGGCGCATCACGCGATCCATCTCGGCCATCGCCTTGTCGAATTCACGAAGCTGCGCCGGAGTGGCTCCCGAGGTCTGCATTTGCCTTCGGACCGCCATCATTTGTTGGCGCATGCCGCGCCGCATCTCCGATGCTTCATCGTCTCGCGTAGTGGCACACCCGGCGGCAATCGTGAGCACGCAGAGGAGAGCCATTGTGAATGAGGCGGCTCTTTTCAAGTGGTGTCTCGGGTTCATGTTGTGAACTTTATCAAGCCTGCGTGGCACGGGCAGCATCCTGATTGGCTGCCAGTTGTTTTGCCAGACGAATCGCGGCGATCATGCTGGAAGGATTCGCGATGCCTTGTCCCGCGATGTCGTAAGCCGTGCCATGATCGGGCGAGGTGCGAATGAACGGCAGGCCCAGTGTCCAGTTCACGCCGGTATCGAAGGCGACAGTTTTTAGCGGGGCCAATCCCTGGTCGTGATACATGGCCACGACCGCATCGTAATCGCCGCGGAGCGCGTAATAAAAAACCACATCCGGACTCAGCGGCCCGACGACGTCCAGAGATTTTCGTTGGGCCGCGAGGATAGCAGGCCGGATGGTCGTCTGCTCTTCATCACCCATCTGGCCGGACTCACCCGCGTGTGGATTCAACCCGCAGACCGCCACGCGCGCCCGTGAAAGTCCGAGATCGCGGCATGAGCGCACGGCCAGATCAATCGTGAGTTCTACCTTGGCGCGCGTAATTTGCTGGGCCACGACTTTGACCGGAACGTGCGTGGTAACGAGCGCCACGCGCAACCAGCGTCCGCCGCCATCCTGACCGAGCAGCATCATGGCCGTGCGCTCCACTCCGGCGAGTTGCGAGAGAAACTCCGTTTGCCCGATGAACGCGTGGCCAGCGCGCACGATGGCGGCTTTGTTCACTGGCGCAGTAACCAACGCGTCGAGTTCGTGGCGCAGGCAGCGTTGCGCTCCGTCCGCAAGCCAGGCCACCGCTGCACGCGCGGCGGCGGGCGATCCCTCGACCAGATTCTGCGGTAGCGGGTCGGACAACGGGTTGGCGATGAAGAATCGCCCTACGTCCTTGGGCCCGCCGTAAGATTGCAGAGGAATGTTGAGGGCCAGCTTTTGGTTCAGGTCGCGCGCATGGCCAGCGTCGCCGATCAATAGAAACCGCGTTTCGTCGGCAACACCCTCGGCGGCGATAGCTTTCAACGCCACCTCGGGCCCGATGCCGGTGACATCGCCCAACGTTATGCCGATCCAGCGGTTCATGCGAAGGTTCGATCACGAACTTCGGACGCGCATCGGGCCATGAGCCAAATCACACAGCGATACGCCACGCTACCAATGAACCTGCCTTTTGTTCGTTGCCCCCTCACCCTGCCCTCTCCCCTGATGGGGGAGAGGGTGGCCAAAGGCCGGGTGAGGAGGTTATTCATCGGTAGGACATGAGTCGCGCTGTTTGATTCGCGATCCTTAAACCGTGAGGAGTGATTTCGTCACGCCTCACGATTGATGTTTCAAAAGTACCGGACAAACGTCTTCTTCCGCAACCGGTCAATCCATTGCTTCTGGAGACGACCGCGTTCCTCGGTGAGCATGGCTCGTTCAATTTCGTCGCGCACTTCGCCCAGGGGCCGGACGTGCGCGGGGCGTTTGTCCTCGACCAGCATCAAATAAAAGGCTTCCGGCGTTTCGATGACGCTGCTCATCTCCCCGGCTTTGAGCGAGAACGCCACGTCGGTCAACTCCGGACGGAGAACCTTGCGCTCGATCCAACCCCAATCGCTGCGGCCTTGCGAATATACCGACGCCATTTCGGTGAACGTCGCGCCTTCCTTGATTTTGCCGACGACCTCCTCGGCGACTCTTTTTGCCTGCGAAGCGTCTGCGCCCGCGGGCTTGCTCACCACAATCATGCGCAACTTCACCTGCTCTTCGACCTTGTATTCGTTCTGATGCGCGAGATAGTAGGTTTCGATCTTGTAGGGCGAAACGATGATCTCCGACTGGATGTTTTTGAGCCGCATCTGGCTCACGATAAAATCGTCACGCAACCGCTGCCGCCATTTTTCGTAGGTCAACCCCTGTGCCTGGAGCGTCTTGGTGAGCGTGACGCGGTTGCCGCCGGCCACGGTTTGCAACTGCTCCTGCACAAATTCGTCAATGATGCTCTCAGGCAGGACGTAGCCGGCCGTGTTGAACTCGTGCAGAATCAATTTCCGCTCCAGCAAACGCTCGAGGCTTTCATTGCGCGCCTCAGCGAGCTTCTGGTTGAAAAGCTGCGGTTGATTGCCGTACTGCCGCCGCAAGTCACCCAATATTTGCAGGGTGAAGAATTCAACGTCCTGAAGCGTGATGACCGCATCGTGAACGACGGCGAGAATGCTGTTGGCGCGCTCGGCGTGGAGTGAAATGCCAAAACTGCCCACAAAGGCCGCCACTAAAAAAGCATGAAGAAATTTCATTTGTAATCGTGCGGATACTAGATGGCGTCTCTGAGATGGTCAAGCGTACCGGTCGGCGCGGTCACGGTGTGTTTTTGCGCGATGACCGGTGATGAGAAAACCCGCTGCGGCCACCTTGCTCCCACTGCAACCGTTTGGCAGATTCAGGGTGCATTGTGAACGTCTAAACCCTTGACTTTAATGCCCGCGCGCAACGCACAAGTCGCCCAGGTCGGCAAACGCAAGATCGAACTCTCGAATCTGGCGAAGGTTCTGTTTCCGGACGACCACATCGTCAAGGCGCAGCTCATCGAGTATTACTTCAAGATTGCGCCGACGATTCTGGCGCACGTCAAAGGGCGTCCGCTCTCACTTGTGCGATATCCGGACGGCATCGGCGGCGAGTCGTTTTTTCAGAAGCAACGCCCCGATTGGGCGCCGGACTGGCTGGAGCACGTGACGCTCGGCGAGGAGAAGAAGGATTACGTCATCGCCACCGAGGAAGCGTCGCTGGTTTGGTTGGCGAATCTGGCGTGCATCGAACTACACCAAATGCATTCGCGCGCACCGCATTTCGACAAGCCGGATTACATCGTTTACGATTTCGATCCACCGGAAACTTTGGCTTTCCCGCAAGTGGCGGAGTGCGCGCTGAAATTCAAGGAGCACCTGGAGGGTTACGGTTATCATCCGTTTGTCAAAACGACCGGACGCAAAGGCCTTCATGTTTTGGCGCCCATCGAACCGAAATGGGATTTTCACACGGCGTTTGAGGCGGCCAAGGCCGTCGCCGAGCCGTTCGTTAACTCGCATTCATCAGTGCTGACGCTCCAACTCAAAAAGGATTACCGCAAAGGCAAGATGTTGCTGGATATCTATCGTAACCGGCCGTCCCAAACGATCGTGGCCGCCTACAGTGTGCGCGGACTTCCCGGCGCGCCCGTTTCCACGCCGCTGCAATGGGAGGAACTGGAGTCGCTCGAAAGTCCAAAGGTGTTTAATCTTCAAAGCGTCCCGGAACGCGTCGTGCAGAACGGCGACCCGTGGGAAGCGATTGCCGCTTACGCGATGGCGATTCACACGGAGCGGAAAGTCAACAAGCCGAAGCGGTCGCTCTCTCGCCGCGCGGACTCCCTCTCCCCCATCGGGGGAGAGGGTCGGGGTGAGGGGGCAGCACGAAAGCACAAAACGCGGGAACAACTGCGGGAGTATTCAAGAAAGCGAAGTTTCGATAAAACACCTGAGCCTTCCGCAGTAACCGAAACCACCCCTCCCCCTAACCCTCTCCCCTCCAAGGGGAGAGGGAAATCTGCTGCGCGGAGTTCGCCGCCGCTCGGCAGCGGCAACGCCTTCGTCGTTCACCGCCATCATGCGTCGCGTCTGCATTACGATTTGCGGCTGGAACAAAACGGCGTTTTGAAATCTTGGGCGGTCCCGAAAGGGCTGCCCCCGCGTCCGGGCATCAAGCGGCTGGCGGTCAGCGTCGAGGATCATCCGCTGGAATACGTGAACTTTGAAGGCGCGATTCCCAAAGGCGAATACGGCGGCGGCATGATGTGGAAGTTTGCCTTGGGCCGCTACGAGATCACCAAACAGAAGGAGGATGGATTCTATTTTCGATTGCAGTCGCGTGAGCTGACCGCCGAATACCGCACCTATCGCACGAAGGATAATCAGTGGCTGCTTGAACGGCTGGATAATCCGCAGATGGATTGGCTGCGCGATCTCATCAAGCCCATGCTGGCCAAGCCGGGGGCCAAGCCGCCCGCTTCGGATGATTATCTTTACGAGGTGAAGTGGGACGGCCTTCGCGCGCTCATTTCGCTCGACGAGGGGCAACTCACGATTCGCGGACGCAACGGCACGGATTACACGAAGCAGTTTCCCGAGTTGTTGATCGCCGATCAGTCGTTCCGCGCCACGTCAGCGCTCTTTGACGGAGAGATCGTCTGCCTCGAAGCGGATGGGCGTCCGAACTTCCAAAACGTCATCCATCGCATGCACCAAAAGGGCGATGGGGCGGTCGAGCGCGCCAAGGCAAAGCACCCTGCCGTGTGTTACGTGTTCGATTGTCTGTATCTGGACGGGCGGCCGATTGTGAATGAGCCGTTGACCCGACGCCGCGAATGGCTTGAGGACGCGATCAAGAAGGATTCTGCGTACCGCGTGAGTGGTGTGGTGGACGACGGGCCAGCTTTTTTTGAAGCGGTGAACCAAATGGGCTTGGAAGGCATCATGGCCAAGCAACGCAACAGTCCTTACCTTCCCGGCAAGCGAGGCGATTCCTGGCTCAAGATCAAAGCGCGCAACACAACCGAGTGTGTCATCATCGGCTACACCAAGGGAAAGGGCGACCGCGATACGAGCTTCGGCGCGGTACATCTTGCCCAAAGCGCCGGCGGCGAACTCAAGTATGTCGGGAAGGCAGGTTCTGGGTTCGACGATGATTCCCTCAGAATGGTTTCCGCTGAGTTGCAAAAGCTGCCGACCATCAAGCGACCGGTGAAAGAAAAGCCCCTTGATGATTCACGTTCCGTTTGGGTTCAGCCCAAGCTGATGTGCGAAGTGGAGTTTGCCAGAGTCACCAGCGACGGCATGCTGCGCGAGCCGGTGTTTCTGAGGCTGCGGCCTGACCTCGCATTCGAGACTTGAATAAAGGCCATGATCCGGGCAAGGTTCATGCTCCGAATAAAACCTATGAACGCAAACATTGACGTGAACATCGGTGTCCCAATGTCGGCTGGAAACGGGTTGAGGCCCACCCTCGCGACCGGAGGTGCGGCATGAGGTCCATCTGGAAAGGCCACATTCGGTTCTCGCTCGTGACCATCCCCATTCGCATTTACAACGCGGTGGATACCGAGGAAGCGATCCGGTTCAATCAATTGCACAAGGACGACAACGGCCCGGTCGGCTACGAGAAGAAATGCAAAAAGTGCGGCAAGGCGCTCACTTCGGAGGAAATCGTCAAGGGTTACCAGTTCGAGCCGGAACAATATGTCATTGTTTCGCCCGACGACCTCGCCAAGATCAAACTCAAGAGCACGAAGGTGATTGAGATCGAGGGGTTCATTGATGCCAAAGAGGTGCATCCGTCGTTGTATGAGTCGCCATATTTCGCTGGTCCGGACGGATTGGTTGCGTCCAAGACTTATTCGTTGCTGGCGCAGGCGCTGAAGACGAGCGGAAAAGTAGGCATCGGCAAAGTGGTTTTACGCGATCGCGAAGAAGTCGTGATGGTCGGGCCGATGGACAGCGGGATCGTCCTCTACAAATTGCGCAATCCGCAGGAGCTGCGGAAAATGGAGAACGTCCCGCAGATCGAGAAGAAAGAAGTGAACAAGGATGAATTGAAGCTCTCGATCAGTCTGGTGGAATCCATGGCCTCCAGCCTGAAGGAAATGGATTTGACCGACCGCTACCGCGATGCGCTGCGCGAGATGATTGAAGCCAAGATTGCCGGCAAGGAAGTCGTGCAAGTTGTTGAGGAAGAAAAACCGGTCGTGGACATCATGAGCGCGCTCAAGCAAAGCATTGAGCAGGCAAAAGCGAAGAAGAAGCCCATGGAGAAGGCCAAAGGTGAAAAGCAACCGGCCGTCGAAGCCAAGCCGGCCAAGGAGAAGAAGCAAAAGGCTGGTTAGCATGGTGCGATTCCTCAGTCTTGGCGCAGACTTCCAAGTCTGCTGTGGCGCGGGTTTCCAAACCCGCAGGCACAGGTGCTTTCAGTGCCTGGCCGATTTTGAAATCGGCGATACGTCAGGTTGGGAAACCTGCGCTACGAAAGTTCCCTGATGGGCGAAATCATAGAGTTTCCAGGCCAAAGGCCGAAGTTCGGCTTCAAGCGCGTCAGCAGCAAGCGCTCGAAGGCCGGCGAAAACCCGGCGCAATTGAATCTATTTCCGCAGCCCACGGCACAGATTCTCGACCTGGCCACTGCGTTGGGTACTTTCGCGCAGGCGCTCTTGTGGGACGAACGCGGCGACGCCAAAGCCGGCGAGTTGTATCAGAAGGCGATTGAAGAAGGCGATTGCGTCGCCGATGCGTACTGCAATCTGGGAATAATCGAATCGCAGCGAGCGAACACCGGCCGGGCGTTTGATTGCTTCACGACGTCGCTTAAACACAACCCGCGGCATTTCGAGGCGCACTACAATCTCGGCAATCTCTACTTCGACGCGAACGACTTCCGCCTCGCGCAACTTCATTACGAGCTGGCCGCGGAAGTTGATCCTTCGTTCCCCAACGTCCATTTCAACCTCGCGCTCGTCCGCGCGATCAACAACGACCTTGCCGCGGCCGTCAGCGCACTGACCAAATACCAGCAGCTCGTGCCGGTCGAAGAGGGGCGCACTGCCGAGGAATTGTTGAACAATCTGAAAAGGTCGTTGGCCGCCGCCAAGAACTCGCGAGTCACGCCGGCTTGATCTGCCAACCGCGCCGACAATACGGTCCGCCGAACTCGGTCAACGCAGAATGACTATCGAAGAATTCAGAGTTGCCGCGTTGAAAGTGCCGGGCGCGGTTGAAGCGGCACACATGGATCATCCGGACTTTCGGGTGGACGGGAAAATCTTCGCCTCGTTGGGCTATCCCGACGCCGGTTGGGGCATGGTGAAACTGACGCCGACACAGCAACGCACGTTCATGAAGGAAGCGCCGAAGATATTTTCTCCCAGCGCAGGCGCGTGGGGAAAAGCCGGCGCAACCAGTGTTCATCTTGCGGGTGCGAAAAAACGGATTTTGGGCCAGGCACTTCGCGCGGCGGCGCAGAACATCGCTAAAAAGTCATGAGCGTGCCGGAGTTCAAACTGAATTGCTGACCTGCCATGCCCGATTCATTTCAATCCTTGGTGGCGGCGATCCTCGACGATGATCGAGCGCGGGTGAAGGAATTGCTCAAGCTGGATGCCGCGTTGGCGCGGGCCAAGGCAGCGAAACCAAGCCTCGAATTGGTTATCGCGCATTGGATTTATGCCGGCGACACGGCATTGCATGTCGCCGCGGCCGGGCATCGAACGGAGATCGCGAAACTGCTCCTGGCTGCCGGTGCAGATGTGAACGCGGTCGGAAAACATCGCCACAGTCAACCGCTGC
>CAZCZP010000077.1:6634-15699 GCA_964502895.1 uncultured Bifidobacteriaceae bacterium | reverse complement strand
TTTCAATACTGGCATTTGCGGGGCCGCCGGCATGACGTCGTCTTGGTGGACCGGCAACAGCCTTTCGGCAACGAACACCTGCTCCCGCGCGGCACTCTCCGCGAACCGCCCTCGCACCTGGCGCGCGCCGACACCATCTTCATCACCAAGAGCGACGGCAACACGGGCGAATTGCGCCGCCGCATCACCGGCCTGAACTCGAACGCCGCGATCATCGAGTGCGTGCATCATCCTCTTTATTTGGAAGACGTGTTTACGGCCAAACGCGAAACGTTGGATTTTCTGAAGGGACGCAAGGTCGCTTCGCTTAGCGGAATTGCCCAACCAGAAAGCTTCGAGCAAAGCCTGGTGAAGTTAGGCGCGGACCTGGTTTATTCCAAGCGCTTCGCCGATCACCATCGTTTCACGCAGCAGGAGGTGATTAACGCCATCAACCGCGGCAAGAAACGTCAGGCTGAAGTCATCATCACCACGCAGAAGGACGCCGTGCGCTTTCCGAAAATTGACCGGCGCGATCTGCCGATTTTCTTCATGCGCGTGGAAATCAAAATCGTGAGCGGTGCCGAAGACTTCGAGGATTGCGTCCGAAAAATCTGTTTCCGATGAGGTCGAATCTCGATTCAGCATGGATACATTGCTCTATCTCGTAGCCCGCGCGCTGGTGGCTTTTCTGCAAGCCCTGCCGTTGCGTGGCGTTGCGCGATTGGGACGCGCTGGCGGCGCGCTGGCTTATTATCTCGACGCCCGGCATCGCCGAGTAGCAGTGAAGAATATGACGATGTGCTTTGGCGGCGAAAAATCGCCCGACGAGATTCGCGCCCTGGCCAAAGAGAATTTCCGCCGCCTCGGCGAAAACTACGCTTCCGCCATCAAGACGGCGGCGATGACTCCCGAACAACTGCGACCGCATTTTGAATTTGTCGGTGCGGAAAAGATTTTGCCTCACGAAGCGAACGCCGGCCCGCAAAGCCGGGTCGTGGCCATCGGGCATTTTGGAAATTTTGAACTCTACGCCCGGTTCGGCCAGTTCGTGCCCGTGTTCAAATGCGCGACAACCTACCGCGGCTTGCGGCAGCCCTCGCTGAATCGTCTGATGCAATCGTTGCGCGAGCGCTCCGGATGCCGCTTCTTCGAGCGGCGCACCGAAGCCGCGGCATTGAAGGCTTGCATGACGGACACCGGACTTTTGCTCGGCTTGTTGTCCGACCAGCGCGTGGCCCAAGGTGGCGTGCGTCTGCCTTTTTTGGGACATGATTGCAACACTTCGACCGCACCAGCGGTGTTCGCGCTGCGCTATCGTTGCCCACTGCACACCGGAATCTGCTACCGCGTTGGCCTGGCGCGCTGGCAAATCGAAGCCGGCGATGAAATTCCGACGCGCGAAAATGGCCAGCCTCGTTCCACGCACGACATCATGCTGGACGTGAACCGCGCGTTTGAGGTCGCCGTGCGCCGTGATCCGGCGAACTGGTTCTGGGTGCATGACCGTTGGAAACAATCCAAGCCAGTGGCGCTGAAGCCTGAGCCGGCAAAGGAAAAACAGGAGTCAAAGATTCAGGAGGCCGAGATCGTCCCGTGAACGCGAAACCTACACGCATTCTCGTGCGCGGGGTTAACTGGCTGGGCGACGCGGTCATGTCCACGCCAGCGCTGCTGCGCTTGCGCGAACGATTTCCCGAGGCGCACATCACGCTGTTGACGCCGGAAAAACTGCGTGACTTGTGGTTGCACCATCCGGCGGTGAATGACGTTGTTTCGTTTGCTCCCGGTGAAGGAGTGTTTTCCGTCAGCCGCAAGTTGAAGGGGAAAAATTTTGACCTCGCACTTGTGCTGCCGAATTCGCCGCGCTCGGCATTGGAAGTCTGGCTGGCGCGGGTTCCAAAGCGAGTCGGCTATGCGCGGCCTTGGCGGAACTGGTTTCTGACACTGCTTGTTCAGGAACGACCGGGCGCAGTTGCGATGCAGAAACACACCGTCGCCGAGATCAAGCACCTGATCGACTCTTCCGCTCGTCCTCAACTCTCAACCCTCAACTCTCAACCCTCTTCCGCTCATCACATCCACCAGTATCTCCACCTCGTCGCCGCACTCGGCGCAAATCCCGAGCCGCTTGCACCACGATTGGTCGTGACCGACGGCGAGGTGACTGCGGTAAGGGAAAAATTTGGCCTCGCTAAATTAGGTGCAAGCGGACGCCCGATGTTAGCCCTGAATCCCGGCGCCGAATACGGCCCCGCCAAACGCTGGCCCATTGAGCGGTGGACCGAGGCAGCAGCCGAAGTTCAGCGCCGCACCAATTGCTTTTGGCTGATTCTGGGCGGGCGGAGCGACGCTGAACTCGCGAAACGCGCCGCCACCGGAATCGCGTCTCACTTGAATCTGGCCGGCCAGACTTCCCTCCGCGAACTCATGGCCCTGCTTAAACTCTGCCGCGTGCTGCTCACCAACGACACCGGGCCCATGCACGTCGCCGCCGCGCTGGGCACGCCGGTCGTCGCGCCCTTTGGCAGCACGTCGCCCGAACTTACCGGGCCGGGTTTGCCGGGCGACCCCAGCCATCGGCTGTTAAAATCCGATGCACCATGTTCGCCGTGTTTTTTGCGCGAGTGCCCGATTGATTTCCGATGCATGGACGGCATTAGCGTAGAGCAGGTGATGAATGCAGTGCTTGAGACGTTAAAGCGTTAGCCTGTTAGAACGTTGAATCGTGCTGGCGTCGAAACGTTCAACGTTCTAACGAGTTAACGGTTCAACGATGCCCCGCTTGCTTTCACCGACGTGCTCCTGAATACTGCGACCGTGGAACCGACAGTCACCCAACTCACGGATCAACTGGTCGCCTCGTACGCGCAGGTCGGCGGCATCAATCATTTGGACGGAAAAAATCTGCCCTCCAAGCGGGCCATCTGCGAGTTGACCACGGATTTGTTGCGCCTGCTGTTTCCCGGCTTCTTCGATGAGCAGCCAATTCACTCGTCAGAGATCAAGGTCGAAACGGCCTCGCGCCTGGATGCGATTCTGGGCCGGCTGGAAGACGAAATTCGCAAGAGTCTCGAATACAATCCGCCGCCGGAGTTTGCAAAGGGCAAGTTGCGTTCCGCCGCGCACAGCCTGACGCTGGAATTTCTCGGCAGCCTGCCGCGCGTTCGCGAGTTGCTGCAAACGGACATGGAAGCCGCCTACAACGGCGACCCCGCTGCGTTGAGCAAGGAAGAGGTTATCGTGGCGTATCCGTTCGTCGAAGCCATCGCCGTGCAACGGCTGGCGCATGAGTTATATCTCAAGAACGTTGCGCTCATTCCGCGCATCATGACCGAATGGGCGCACGCGCGGACCGGTATGGACCTGCATCCGGGCGCGCAGATCGGCACGCACTTTTTTGTGGACCATTGCACAGGCACGGTGATTGGCGAAACCAGCATCATCGGTGACCACGTCAAGATGTATCAAGGCGTCGGCCTGGTGGCGAAATCCCTGGCCGCCGGCCAGCAATTGCGCGGCCAAAAGCGGCATCCAAGCATCGAAGACCACGTGACGATTTACGCCGGCGCAACGATCATGGGGGGCGACACAGTGGTGGGTGAAGGCAGCACGATTGGAGCGAACGTTTTCCTCACCAGCAGCGTCCCGCCACATTCACTGGTCGTTCAGGAAGACGCGAACGTGAAGGTGATGAGCAAAAAAGACCGCGAGAAGAAGAGTGGGGATTTTCATATCTGAACTCCGCACTCAAAACCTCGTCAGCTTCTCCAGCTCCTTCACTCGCTGCTCGATCTGCGCTCGCCTGAGCTTCGTGGTGCTGTTCAGGCCGAATCCTTCGCAACAGAATGAAGCGGTGACGCTGCCGTAAATCATCGCTCGGCGGATGTTGTCATCAATCGAGCCGCGCGCAGTCGCGAGATAACCCATCATCCCGCCCACGAACGAATCGCCCGCGCCGGTCGGGTCAACGACCTTGTGCAGCGGATAAGCCGGGCAGATGAAAAATCCCTTGGGTCCGGACAGGATCGAGCCGTGCGAGCCTTTCTTGATGATGACGTATTTGGGTCCAAGCTTGTGGATTTTCTTGAGCGCGGAAAAAACGTTGTCTTCCTTCGTCAACTGGTGCGCCTCACTGTCGTTGAGCACAAAACCATCAATGCGTTTGAGCAGTTTCACCAAATCCGCGAGTGCGATGTTAAGCCACAAATCCATCGTGTCTGCCACGACAAATTTCGGACGCGCCATTTGATCGAGCACATGGTGCTGGAGCGATGGCGCGATGTTCGCCAGCAACACGAACGGGGTCGCTTGATGCGCCTTGGGTAAAGTGGGATTGAAGGTTTCGAACACGCCCAACTCGGTCAACAGCGTGCGGCGATTGTTCATGTTGGCCTCGTATTCGCCCGACCAATGAAACGTTTTGCCGGACAGAATTTGCAGGCCGTCGAGATCAATTTTGTGCCGGCGATAAAGCTGGAGATACTTCTTTGGGAAATCCTCCCCCACGACGCCGATCATTTTCACGGGCGAAAAGAAGCTGGCTGCCACCGCCGCATGACTGGCCGAGCCGCCCAGCAGGCGCGGATTTTCCGCCTTGGGAGTCTTGATGGAATCCAACGCCGTCGAACCGACAATGAGTACGCTCATAGAATTCAAACCGTAAACGGCGCGAAAGGTAGGAGATTGAATCGCGGCAAGCAAGCTTGCTGCGTTGGCATTGGATTCTGCTTTCTACGCGTCAGGCTTTCGTGAGAATCCCGCCATGCACGGGTCGCTGCCCGATGTTGATTGGCTATTCACTGGAACCGGTTGATTTCATGCACGTCATACTTGTTACCGTGGGCACGGACGGCGACGTCTTCCCTTATGTAGGGTTGGGAGCGAAACTGCGGTCGCGAGGACACCAAGTCACACTGACGGCGAGCGCGGATTATGAATCATTGACGAGCGCGCACGGCTTGGCCTTTCAGGCTCTGGTTTCAGCCGAGGAGAATCGAGAGTTGTTCGAGCATCCTGATTTCTGGAAACCACTGAAAACCGCGCCGCTGATGGCTCGTTGGGGAATGCGCTTCATTCGGAGACAATATGATCTTCTCTCGAAGCTGGCCGGCGACGATACCGTCCTCGTGGCCAGCCCCGGCGTGTTCGCCGCTGCGTTGGTTCACGAAAAGGCCGGCACTCCCCTGGTGCATTTGATTCTGCAGCCGTGGATGATTCCAAGTTCAATCGCCCCGCCGGTCATGCCCGGATTCCTGTTTCTTCGCGGAGCGCCCCGGCCGGTTTGGGGAATGTTTTGCCTCGCCCTGGATGGAGTCGGCTACCTTCTGGTCGAACGGAGCTTGAACCCCGTGCGCGTCTCGCTGGGTCTGAAGCCGATGCGGCGCGTTTTCCGGAACTGGCTTTCACGCCAACTCGTTCTCGGACTGTTCCCGGAATGGTACGGAAAACCGCAGGCCGACTGGCCGCCGCAAATGCAGCTTACCGGATTTCCCATGTTTGATGGTGGACAGGGCGACAATCTTTCGCCGAAGCTTTTGGAATTTTTTCGGGCCGGCTCTCCGCCCGTCGCGTTCACGTTCGGGACGGGCATGGCACATTCGGCCGAATTGTTCCGCAGCTCACTCGATGCGTGTGCGATGCTTGGTATGCGGGGAATCTTTCTCACGAAATACCGGGATCAGCTTCCCGCATCGCTGCCGCCGTCTGTATTTCACAGCGCGTTTGCGCCGTTTCAAAAGCTTTTTCCGCACTGCGCTGGTGTGGTGCATCATGGCGGCATCGGCACTGTGGCCAAGGCGATGGCCGCGGGGACGCCACAATTGATTTGTCCCCTCTGTTTTGACCAAACCGACAACGCCGTGCGTGCAAAGCGACTTGGAGTTGGTGATTGGCTGAAGTCTCGCGATGTTAACGGCAGGCAGATTGCGAATGCTTTGACCCGAATGATGACCCCTGAAACCCGCTCGCGCTGTCGCGAGGTGTCCGCCCGTTTCGAAAACAGTGACGCGCTTGAATTGACCGCACAATCCATCGAGAGATTCGCGAGCGCACGTTTGGCCGGAATGAGCGGTTGACAGGCTGCAAAGCAGCCGTTCAGATTCGTGCGGACAAAGATCTGCGTAGAAATATTCGCCATGCGCAAAACAATCCGAGGTCGAGAATCCACTGCCATCGCCGTTGTTACTCTGGTGTGGACCGCACTCATCGCCGCTGAAGCTGCGTCGCCCGCCAAACCATGCCGCATCGAAGTCGTCGAGAAAGGCAGTGGTTGGCCTGTGCCGCTTGTCGAATTGCGCACCACACATCACGTGCGCTTTTTCACGGACAACGCGGGTGCGATCGCCTTCGACCTGCCGGAGTTGATGGGCCACGAGACATGGTTCGATGTCATCGGCAACGGTTACGAAGCAGCGAAGGACGGCTTCGGCTATCGCGGCGTGCGCTTGAAACCTGAGCCAGACAAGACGCTGAAAGTGGAAGTCACGCGCACGATCATCGCGAAACGGTTGGGGCGCATCACAGGCGGCGGACTCTTCGCGGAGAGCCAGAAGCTCGGGCAGGAATTGGACTGGCCGGAGACGGGAGCGCTCGGTTGCGACAGCATCCAGAACGCGGTGCATCAGGGAAAAATGTTCTGGCTTTGGGGCGACACCACGCTCGCCAAATATCCGCTCGGCATTTTTCACGGCACAAGTGCGACGACACCCATTCAGCCGTTGAAAAAACTTGAGCCTCCGTTGCGGCTGAAGCTCGATTATTTCACCGACGACAAAGGCGCGCCGCGCGCCGTTGCCAAGATGCCCGGTGACGGACCGACGTGGGTCACAGGTTACGTCAGTCTCCCGGACAAGAATGGAAAGCAGCGGCTCGTGGGCTCGTATCTCAAAGTGAAACCTCCGATGGAAGGTTACGAATGGGGACTCTGTGTCTGGAACGACGCGACCGCGAACTTTGAGCAGTTGCGCGTGCTGTGGACGAAGTCCGAGTCCGCGCCCAAGCCGCCACCCGTTCCGGAAGGTCACCCTGCGCTTTGGAAGGATCCCGCCGGCAAGGAGTGGGTGTTGTTTGGCAACCCGCTGCCGACGCTCCGCTGCCCCGCCAGCTTCGAGGCCTGGCAGGATTCGTCCACGTGGGAAGTGCTCAAGCCTCAAGAGAATCTGGTTTCCGCGACCGACAGCCAACCGGTAAAGCTGCATAGCGGTTCGATGGCTTGGAATCCGTGGCGCAAACGATGGGTGACAGTTTTCATGCAAGGTTTCGGCAAGCCGTCCGCGTTCGGTGAACTCTGGTATGCGGAGGCGGAGTCACCCTCAGGTCCGTGGGGCAAAGCCGTGAAAATCCTGAGCCACGAGAATTACACTTTTTACAACCCGCGCATTCACCCCGAGTTCACGCCGACAAATTCGCCGGTTCTGATTTTTGAAGGCACCTACACGATGCAGTTTGCCGACAAGCCGCATCCCACGCCCCGCTACGATTACAACCAGATTCTCTACCGGCTTGACCTGAATGACCCGGCGTTGAAACCGGCGCAAGGGGACTGAGAAAAACTGTCGGGCAAATCATTTGCCTCTGGTCGCGGCGGGAGCTGAGGGCGAACCAATTCCTGCTCGCGACTGTTTCTCCCGTTCCAGAATCCTCGCGACGTAGTAAACTTGTGGATCACTCGCATCACGTTCAGCGGCGCGAGTAATCATCCGTTCCGCCTGAGCCAAATCGCCCGCGTTCAGCGCGGCGATGGCCTCGTCCAACGCAGACGGCGGGTTGGTTACGGAAAACTCCTGTCGCTTGAAGACACACGGGATTTTCGCTCCCGCGGGCATGTCCAGCACGCAGTACATCAGTTCTTCGTTTACGGATTCGAATGTGCCGAAAACCGAACGAACATCGTTTGAAGACAAATCGCGGAGGGCGATTGGTTTGTCCGGCGGCGCCAATTGCTGCTGGCGGGTGCGTTCGTCGTAGAGGCTCAACAGTTTTGCGCGGCCACCCATGAAGAATGCCAGCGGCGCGACGTGTTCCAACAGCGGAAACATGTCACTTTCGATCGCGCCGTCGTCCGCGATGGCAAACGCCGTTCGTTGCGATGCCAATTGACGGGCCAACAATTGTTCCGGCGAGTGAATGCCGATTCCCGCAAGATCGGATTTCACTCCTTCCATCCCGAATCCACGCCGTAACGTCTCAGGGCTGGAACGCCAGGGCTGCATGGACCCGAGGATCAAAATATCTCCAGCCGCGGCATCCCACACTTCCATGTGCGGAAACACCGACCCGAAGGTGCGCAACACCAGCCCCACGATGCTGTCCTGCATTTCGTAAACATGAAACCATTGAACGCAGATTCCGCCCGGCTTCAAACGACTGGCGACCAGTTCGTAATACTCGCGGCTGAACACGCTGCCAACACCCACGGTCCAGGGATTGGACGGTTCATTGATTATGATATCGTAGAGCTGCGGGCGGAGTTTTAACACCGTCCGCGCGTCCTCGCGCCACAAGCGGGTGCGCGAGTGGTTCACAACTTTGCGATTCCAATTCTCAAAAAACTTTGCCGAACGAACCACGGGAGCGCAGTTCTCCGCCACGTCCACGCGTTCGACTGGATGCACCAGTAACGCGCCCGCCGTGACGCCCGACCCAAGTCCGAGCACGAAGACGTCGCGCGCATCAGGTCTGGCCAGCATGGGCAGATGGGCGCACAGCAATTGTGTGCTCAAATCCATGCCCGAGGTGGCATCCACTTTTCCGTTGATGCGAAGGGCGATTTGCTTCGGGCTGAGCACGCCGTCGCTTTCCTCCACCGAAACCGTTGCGTCGGGTGCATCTTCATAAAAAAGCAGTTTCGTGTGTTTCTTCCGTTGAGCCATTGCCTGGGGATCGAACTGTGTCTCTCGCGAGCGAAAGATGCCGGAACTCATCACATGTTTCCATCCGTCGTCACGGGCCAGAGGCAGGAGGGCGGCAAAAATCGTGACCGTGGTTGCGCCGAAGGCTCCCTGATTCCATCGCTGGTGTCGTGCGACGATCACCGCGACCACGCCCAGCGCGACAGCCAACACCCCGAAGGCATTACGCAATCC
>CAZCZP010000077.1:0-6534 GCA_964502895.1 uncultured Bifidobacteriaceae bacterium | reverse complement strand
CCGCCGCCCCCGCAAGCAAGAGCACGATCAGCTTTTCAGTGGTGACGAGCCGCCGCCGCGGTGACGCAATCCACGCGCTGCCCAATCCAATCCCGAGAATAAATGCCATTAGAACAATCGCGAACGCCTGCAACGACGAACCGAAAATCAACGCCAGTGATCGCGACGCCAGCACTTCCAGCCCCATGGAAACAGCTCCCGTGACCGCGACGATGCCTACGGCAAGCGGCACCGCGGCCCGAGAGTTTTCTCCGGTGACAGATGAAGCAGGTGGCCTACCGGCCGAAACTGATGGCGCGTCGTTCCGACCGATCAAAAAAGCGATGCCACCGATCACCACATTCAGAAACGCCGTGAGTTGGAGGGCGGCTTCCAGTCCAAGATTTGGGACGAGCAGGAACCCAGCGGCCCCCGCTCCGGTCACGGCGCCAAGACTGTTGACCGAGTAGAATCGGGCCGACCGGCGACGCGCATCGCCGGAGGACTGTTGCAACCAGGATGCGAGCAGCGGCAGTGTGCCACCCATCAACACCGTAGGTACGAGCAGCAAGGCCACGCTCAATCCGCCCTTGAGCGCGAGTAGAGCAACCGTGTTCTCAGCGATACCCGCGCCAAGGCGAACAAAAGCAAAATCTGCGATCCGGTCCAGGATGGGGAATGCGAAAGCATAAATTCCAATGGTTATTTCCAACAAACCATAGGTTCTAACCGGGTGACTCCATCTATGTGCGCGGCTGCCGAAGATTCGATTGCCCAGCGCCAAGCCTCCCATAAAAACTGCCAAGACCACTGTTTGTGCATAAATCGTACTTCCGAACATCAAGGAAAGAAATTTTGACCAGATGACCTCATAGACGAGCGCGGTCGCACCAGAAAAGAAAAACAAAGCAAGCACCACGCGCCCGTTGCCTGGCAGATTCATTGGCCAACACTAGCGACGGCGTCCAAGCGGTAGCAAGTTGGAAGCGGAGTTGGTGGCCGCGCCCATTGCCGCGCCTTGGCGTTGGCCTCAATACGGGTTTTCGCCAGACGATGAACGGAACATTTCACCGCGGGCCCTGCTTGCCCCAAGTCCGCGCAATAACTACCCTGCCGCCATGTTCCCAACCGCGACAGTGGACACGCCCAGGTTCACAGTCGTCTCCCGACGCCAAACGGCCGTTAGCGCAACGGCTCGCTACGCCGCGTGGATCACAATGCTCTTTCTCGGCGCACAGGTGCTCGCGAATGAAACCAACTCGTGGTGGGCAGTGAAACCGCTCATTCAACCGAAGATTCCGAACTTGGTTCTCCCGCGCCTGAATTCGAAGGCGCCGGCCAATCCCATTGACTCATTCGTCCAGACCGAATTGCGCCAACACGGCTTGCAACCCTCGCCAGAAGCGGACCGCCGCACCTTGATCCGGCGCGCGTATTTCGATTTGATCGGGTTGCCGCCGTCGCCCGAAGAAATTCAGGCTTTTCTCAAGGACAAGTCGGCGAACGCTTACGAGAAAATCGTGGATCGGCTGCTCGAAAGTCCACGTTACGGTGAACGCTGGGCTCGCCTGTGGATGGACGCCGTGCATTTCGCCGAAACGCACGGTCACGACCAGGATCGCATTCGTACCAACGCCTGGCCTTATCGCGATTACCTGATCCAGTCGTTTAATGCGGACAAACCCTATGCGCAATTCGTTCAGGAGCAGGTCGCGGGCGACGCGCTGTTCCCGGACGATCCGCAGGCTGTGGTGGCGATGGGATTCCTCGCGTCTGGTCCATGGGACGAAAGCTCGTTGCGCGACATCAAGGAAGAAACCGTTGATCGCCAGATTGGCCGCAACCTGGATCGCGACGACATCGTGACAACTGTAATGCAAACTTTCACGAGCACCACCGCGCAATGCGCGCGTTGCCACGATCACAAGTTCGATCCCATCTCGCAGCGTGATTATTACTCGCTGCAAGCCGTGTTTGCCGGTGTGGACAAAGCCAATCGCCATTACGATCCCGACCGCGGGATTCACCGGCGCCGGCAGCAATTACTGGCGCTCCAAAAACGCGTGGAGCAAAACGATCGTGCATTACTGTTGAACGAATCTGCTTCACGCGAAGTCGCCGACTGGGAGGAGCGGCAAAAAACTCCGCCCGCGTGGCAGGTGTTGGATGCTGAAACGTTTGTTTCGGCCAACGGCACAACCTTGAAGCGGCAAACGGACAACTCGCTTCTCGCCAGCGGCATGCGTCCCGAGCGCGACACCTACACCATCACGGCAACCGTCGGTTTGCCGCGACTCAGTGCCATCCGGCTGGAAGTAATCGCCGATGACAGTCTCCCGAAACGCGGCCCCGGGCGTCAGCCGGACAACGGCAATCTGCACTTGAGCGAAATTCAGGCGCAGTTGTTCGAGCCGGGCGCAGAGAGTTCGCGCATGCTTTCGCTCGCGAATCCAAGCGCCGATTTCGATCAGGACGGCTGGACGATTCGCCACGCGCTGGACGGTGACGAGAAGACAGCGTGGGGAATCCATCCACGCGAAGGTGAATCGCATCAGGCGGTGTTCGGGTTGGCCACGCCGCTTTCGTCCGTGCCGTCAGGCTCGAAACTTGTCGTCACGCTCAAGCAACTCCACGGTGGCAGCCATTTGATCGGGCGATTCCGGCTGGCGATCACGGACGCGCCCCAGCCGGTCCGAGTCGTTCCGGCTGACATTGAGCGCATCGCAAAGACGCCAGCGACTGAGCGCAATGAAGAGCAGCGCATCCAGCTTGCCGCTTACGTGATGGGGCAACGTATCGCAAGTGATATGGTGCAACTTCCCAAGCCTTCCCTTGTTTACGCCGCGGCAAGTGATTTTCCGCCTGACGCCGGTCACAAGCCGGCGGGAGGACCCAGAGAAATCCACGTGCTCCGGCGCGGAGAAATCAACCGGCCACTTGAAGTCGCGTCACCCGGCGCGCTGTCGTGCGTGAGCGCATTACCCGCTCAATTCACAATAGATGACGCGAAAGCTGAAGCGCCGCGGCGCGCTGCCCTCGCGCGCTGGCTCACGCATCCGGACAATCCGTTGGTCTGGCGTTCGATCGTCAATCGCGTCTGGCACCATCACTTTGGTCGCGGGCTGGTGGATACCGTCAACGACTTTGGGCAAATGGGCTCGGCGCCGTCGCATCCTGAGTTGCTGGATTGGCTCGCGGTTTGGTTTCGCGATGACGCCGGCGGCTCGTTCAAGAAACTGCACCGGTTGATTGTCACGAGTGCAACGTATCGGCAAATCGCATCGAACAAGCCAGGCAACAACGATTCGGACAATCGCTTTCTCTCGCGCATGAACCGCTCCCGGCTCGACGCCGAGCAGGTGCGCGACGCAATTCTGCTCATGTCCGGCAAGCTCGACCTGCGCATGGGCGGACCGAGCGATCAACAATTCGATCAGCAACCCGGCATCCACGTCACGCCGAAGCTGGACTACACGAAGTTCGACGTGGACAGCGACGCGGCGCGCCGTCGCAGCGTGTATCGCTTTCTGTTTCGCACGCTGCCCGATCCGATGATGGAAGCGCTGGATTGTCCTGCGGGCGATCAATTGGCACCCGTGCGCAACACCTCCATGACCGTGCAGCAAGCCCTCGCTCTTTGGAACAGCGCATTCACCGTTCGCTACGCCGAACACTTTTCCGCGCGACTTGACACCAGCGAAACAGACCTCAAACGTCGGATCAACACCGCCTGCGAATGGGCGTGGGGCCGTCCGCCGGGAACGGAGGAAGCGCGCGAGCTATCCGACTACGCGGAGCAACACGGTCTGGCAAATCTCTGCCGCCTCCTATTCAACAGCAACGAATTCATCTTCGTCAATTGATGCAATGAAAAACTCTGTCACCTTGTTTGCCACCTTGTTGCTGCTCGCGGCGACTGCTGTGAGCGGTTGTCGCGCGGCGCAATCCAACCACGCCTCGACGGAAGCTGAGATTCGCGCGCTGCTCGCACAGCAAGTGCGCGATTGGAACGCCGGAAATCTTGCCGGCTTCATGGAAGGTTACGCGAAGTCAGACTCAACTCGATTCGTATCCGGCGGCAACGTCGTTCTCGGCTGGCAAACCGTGTTCGACCGTTACAGAAGGCGATACGCCGATCCCGCGGCCATGGGCACCACAACATTTTCCGATCTCGACATCAAGATTCTCTCGCCTGATTTGGCGATGGCGGTTGGACGATGGCATCAGAAAGGCGCGAACGGCGAAGGCTCAGGCATGTTCACCCTGGTGCTGCGCAAAACGCCGGCGGGATGGCGAATCATTCACGACCACACCTCCGTGGCGGAAAAAAAGTGAAGCCATGAAAACGTCGCCTCAATTGCTCGCGACTCCGACGATGCGGAGCGCGGCTGTGTCGTTCTCGACCAGCCGCTGCGCTTTCGAGATTCTCGGCGCATCGGAAGCGCGTATCCACGGCGGCCGGTCTTCGACCCAGCCGTACTCCGATCTCAACCGCCGGGAATTTCTCTGGCGGTTCGGCGGTGGACTTGGCGGCATCGCACTCGCGCATTTGCTCGGCGGCGAAAAGTTATTGGCTTCCGAGACCACGGGTCAACCCAGCCTGCCGCATCATCCGCCCAAGGCGAAATTCGTGATCCAGTTGTTCATGAACGGGGGCGCCAGCCAGATGGATTTGTTCGACCACAAACCCGAGTTGTTCAAACGCGCGGGCGAGACCTTTGATCCGGGCGGCGGCCAGCGGATCGAAGCGGCGACCAGCGATCCGGGAAAAGTCTTGAAGCCGCAATTCGAGTTCAAGCAACACGGCCAGAGCGGGCGCTGGGTAAGCAGCCTCCTGCCACATCTCGCCACGCGCGTGGACGACATCGCCTTCTTCATGGCGATGACCTCGAAGACGAACGTGCATGGCCCGGCCAGTTACCTGATGAACACGGGATTTCTGTTGCCGGGCTTTCCGTCTTTCGGGGCGTGGGCAAGTTATGCGCTCGGGCGCGCCAGCGAGGATTTGCCCACGTTCGTGGTGCTGCCGGATTCGCGCGGCCTGCCCTACAACCAGAAAGGCAATTTCAGCAGCGGCTTCCTGCCGCCGCAACATCAGGGAACAATCATCAACACCGCCGGGGCTGCGCCCATCGCGCACCTGGCTCCGCCGCCGTCGGCAAAATATCTGACGCCGGCCGCCAGCAGCGATGGGCTGGCTTTGCTCGAAAAAATCAACCGCCGCCATCTCGCGGCGAACGATGGCGATGCGCGTCTTGAATCCCGCATTCACGCCTACGAACTGGCCGCGCGCATGCAATTGAGCGCGCCGGAAGTCTTCGATCTGACGGGCGAGACGGAGGCGACTCGCCGGCTTTACGGTCTGGACGAAACGGTGACGGAAGATTTTGGCAAACGCTGCCTGATTGCGCGGCGCTTGATCGAACGCGGCGTCCGGTTCGTGCAGGTGTGGAGCGGCGCGGGTGGCCCGACCAACAACTGGGACAACCATACCAGCATCCAGAAGGAACTCCCGCCGATGTGCGCCGCCACGGACAAACCCGTCGCCGGCTTGCTGCAGGACCTCAAGGCGCGCGGCATGTTAAAGGACACGCTCGTGCTTTGGAACACCGAGTTCGGGCGCATGCCGTTCGCGCAGAGCAGCGAAGGCCGCGACCACAACGGCGGCACTTTCGTCGGTTGGATGGCGGGCGCAGGCGTGAAACCAGGCGTGGCGTACGGCGAAAGCGACGAATGGTCCTGGCGTGCAGCCCGAGAAAAGACGAGCACGTACGATTTCCACGCCACCGTGCTGCACCTGCTCGGACTCGATCATGAAAAATTGACTTTCCGTCACAGCGGCGCCGACCGGCGGTTGACTGATGTGCATGGCGAAGTCGTTCGTGATGTGCTGGCTTGAGGGCGAACGCCAAGCGGAACGGCTTCGAGCGGTGGGTTGAGAAAAGGTTGTCCGTGTCCAGGCGGACGGGATCATTCATGCCGGAGCGCTTCCACCGGATCCATCTGCGCCGCACGGAGCGCGGGATAAATTCCGAACACCACGCCCACCAGCGCCGAGATGCTGAACGCGAGCATCGGTGACCAAAGCGTAATGATGGTCTTCATTCCGGCGGTCTGTGTGACGACGTAGGGGATGGTGATGCCGAGCAAGACCCCGATGATACCCCCGGCACCCGAGAGCAATACGGTCTCGACGAGGAATTGCGTGACGATGTCGCGGCGGCGGGCGCCCAGCGCGCGGCGAATTCCGATTTCACGTGTCCGTTCCGTCACGCTGGCCAGCATGATGTTCATGATGCCGATGCCGCCTACCAAGAGTGAAATCGCTGCGATGGACCCAAGCACGATGTTGAAAATCCGTTTGGTGTCCTCCGCCTGCTTGAGCATTTCGAGCGGCACATCAATCTGGTAGTCCTTTTTCTTGTGGTTGCGTTCCAGGATTTGCTTGATGGCTTCGGCCACGCCCCGGACTTCTTCGAGCGAAGCAACTTTGACTGTCACTTCATGGAGCGCGATGCGTTCGGCTTCGAAGCTGCCCTGGCGGCGGCGCATGAG
>CAZCZP010000076.1:0-15720 GCA_964502895.1 uncultured Bifidobacteriaceae bacterium | reverse complement strand
GGGCTTAATAGTCTTGACCTAGCCAGACGCGCACTCTTTACTGTGCAGCGTTAGGCAAATTCATGTTTGCGCAAGTTAAAAGCCTGTTTTCCAACGACATTGGGATAGACCTCGGGACGGCCAATTCCCTCGTTTATGTGCGAGATCGGGGAATTGTTCTACGCGAACCATCGGTCGTCGCGATCCAGGCGGGCACGACCAACGTGCTGGCAGTCGGTGAAGAAGCCAAACGAATGCTCGGGCGCACACCCGGCAACATCGTGGCGATTCGACCCATGAAGGACGGCGTGATTGCCGACTTCGAAATCACCGAAGCCATGCTCCGCCACTTCATCCAGAAGGTCCATCACCGGAAGTTAATCGCTCCGCGCGTCGTCGTAGCGGTGCCTTCCGGGATCACTGAAGTTGAGAAACGGGCGGTCAAAGATTCCGCCACTCATGCCGGTGCACGGGAAGTGTATCTGATCGAACAACCGATGGCGTCGGCCATCGGGGTGGGTCTGCCGGTGCATGAGCCGGCGGGCAACATGATCGTGGACATCGGCGGGGGGACTTGCGAAATCGCAATCATCTCGCTTGCCGGTATCGTCTTCAGCCGCAGCCTGCGGGTGGGCGGGGACGAATTCGACGAGACGATCGTGGCGCACATGAAACGGGCCTACAACTTGATGATAGGCGAACGCACAGCGGAAGAGATCAAGATACGCATTGGCTCTTCCTTTCCGCTGGAGCAGGAATTAACGATGGAAGTCAAGGGACGCGATCTGGCCTCCGGTCTGCCGAAAACGCTGACCATTCGCTCGGAGGAAATTCGCGAGGCCTTGCAGGAGCCGCTTTCAAGTATATTGGAGTCCATTCGTTTGACACTCGAACGTTGTCCGCCGGAACTGGCCGCCGATCTGGTTGATCGGGGCATCGTAATGGCGGGCGGCGGCGCACTGTTGCGCGGCATTGACCGGTTGGTGGCCGAGGAAACCGGCCTGCCGGTTCACGTCGCCGACGATCCCATGAGCGCCGTCGCTGAAGGCACCGGCCGGGTGTTGCAGGAACTCCAATTTCTCAAGCGCGTCTCCACCAACTCGAAGTAATTCCCGCCCCTGTGGGCCGAAGCTCTGCGGTTTCTTGGGAGCGAAGGCTCATGCGTTGGCCTTGCGAAAAGCCGGACCCGTTCCGGCCAATGACGCGCGAAGATGTTAAGACGACCGCATTACATCGCGGTGGGCCTCGTGGCCCTGCTGACCTTGCTGGTTTTGAACCTGCCGGGCCGCACGACCGCCCGCCTCAAAGTCGGCATCAGCAGCTTGTTCATAGGGTTATTCGGCCTGACCAGCGGCGCCAAAGAACTGACCGGACAGGCCGGCGACGCGGTCTTGCCGCGAGGCGAATTGCTTCGGATTAACGACGCGCTGCGCCGCGAGAATCAACAGTTGCGATTGCAGGCGCAGCACGCGGAAGAAGTCGAACGGGAAAACGCCCGGTTGCGGCAACTGGTCGGCTGGCAACGCCAAACCCAGTGGAAACGCAAACTGGCCAACGTCGTTTTGCGCGATCCTGCCAATTGGTGGCGCACCGTGCGGATTGACATCGGCAGCCAGCAAGGCGTGAGCAACAACCTGCCGGTCTTGACTGCGGAGGGCTTTCTCGTGGGACGTGTCATTTCTACGAGCCTCACAAGTTCCCAGGTTGTTCTGCTGGGTGATCCCAATTGCAAAGTATCCGCCTTGGTCGAAAACGAAGGGCGCGACATGGGCGTGGTCGAAGCAGGAGGGCCGTTCGATGGCTCGTTGATAACGATGACCCGACTTTCGCGCAACGCCGTGGTGAAACCCGGCCAGCGCGTCGTAACCAGCGGTTTGGGCGAAGTTTTTCCAAAAGGAATTCCCATCGGGCAAATCGCGGACACGCGTCCCGCCGAGTTTGGCCTTTACACAGAGGCGCGCGTAAAACTGGGTGCAAGCCCAGGCTCGCTCGAGGAAGTGTGGGTGCTCTTTCGATGAACGCGCTCCACAATATCTTACTTTTTGTGGCGGCCTTTCTGGCCGTGTTCTGGGAAGCAGCCTTCCCGGGCATTCGATACTTGTTAGGCGCACAGGTCAGCCTGCTTCCCGCATTGATGGTTTATGCCGCCCTGAGCACGGGGCTGACCACGATGGCGTTGGTGGCCATGGCCAGCGGATTGATGTTCGATTCACTTTCGGCGAATCCACTTGGCGTAACGACGCTTCCTCTGTTCGCCGTGGGTTTGTTGATTTATCTGAGGCGGGATTTGCTACTGCGCGAGCAACAGTTCGCGCAGTTCGTGCTGGGGTTCTTGGCCAGCGCGCTGGTGCCCGTTGAAATCGTCCTGCTCTTGCTGACACTTGGGGAAACGCCGCTGCTGGGCTGGGGTTCACTCTGGCAATGGCTGGTCATGAGCGTCGGCGGTGCGGTGGCGACCCCGATCCTGTTCACGCTGTTCGGCTGGCTTAATCGTGCTCTTGGTTATCAGCGCGTCGTCGAAACCAGCTTCCGGCCCGACCGCGAAATCCGGCGCGGACGCAGTTCACATGAATCGTAAACCAGGAAATCCAAGTCTCGTAACGCACCGATGCTGATTTTCGACCAACTGAAAAAGAACGACCCGCAGCTCCGGCTGCTGGCGGTGGTGCTTTTCGCGTGCCTCTTCGTACTGCTGGCCGGACTTTGGTGGGTGCAGATTGTCCGGGCGCGCGATTATCAGGCGCACCTCGAAACGCAGTCCTTCCGCAGCGTTCGCGTGCCTGCGGTGCGCGGAAAAATTCTGGACCGTCACGGCGAAGTCCTCGCGGAAAACCGTCCGAACTACAACCTGAGTCTTTACCTTGAAGAACTGAGCGGCTCATTCAGACAGGAATATCGGCGATTGCGCCCCGTAAAAGTTGTCACCAACGCCTCGCCGTTCTGGAATTCCTGGTTTGGCGTCAGCAACGTCAAGACCCAACGCGTGAAGCTGACTTCGGAACAGGATGAAGCACTGCAATGGCTGGCGCGCTACCGCGCCGTGAGCAACGCCACCCAACAGATTTCCGCCATCCTGCGCGAACCGGTTTCGATGGACCCCGTGAAGTTCAAGCGGCATTACACCACGCGGCGCGCACTCCCCTACCCGGTCCTGACCGATCTCAAACCGGTCCAGATCGCGCGATTCGAGGAGCACTACCCGGGATTGCCGGCGGCGGACCTGGAGGTGTTGTCCACGCGCATCTACCCGCACGGCCCGGTCGCGTCGCATCTCCTGGGTTATGTGATCCACGATGATTCGTCGGCCGAAGGCGAGAACGCGTTTTTCTCTTATCGCCTTCCCGATTACCGTGGCGTCGTTGGTGTCGAAGGCGCGCTCGACTCCATGCTGCGCGGGCGAGCCGGCGCGAAATCCGTGGTGGTGAACAGTCTTGGCTACCGGCAAACCGACGAAGTCTGGTCCGGCGCCGAGCCAGGCCGGAATGTCACGCTCACGATTGACGTGCGCCTCCAGAAGGAAGCCGAGAAGGCTTTGCGAACCGCAGGCTATCAAGTGGAAGGCGCGGCCGTTGTCATGGACGTTCACAGCGGCGATATTCTCGCGCTGGTTTCCACTCCCGCCACGGACCCCAACAATTTTATCACCGGCTTCACGCCTGCCGAGTACGCGCGCTGGACCAACGATGTTGTCCGCGTTCAGCGCAATCGCGCCACGCAGGAAAATTACCATCCGGGCTCGGTCTTCAAACCTATCATCGGCCTCGCCTGCCTGGAGATGGGGTTGAATCCAAACGAAAAATATCTGGTCCAACCGGACCCACACTCAGACCGCGGCGTCATCTACGTCGGTCGCGACCGCCAGCGTTTCAAAGACACCGTTGGCCCCGGCGAATACGACTTCACGCGCGCGATGGCCAAGTCCAGCAATTCCTATTTCATCACCAATGGACTGCGCTACGGCGTCGAGAAAATCATCGAGCTTGGCCAGCGCCTCCATTTGGGCGAGCGCATGGGGCTTCCCACCAAGCAGGAGACAGCGGGCAATTTCCCCACCCTGCGGAGTTTGAACGCGGCCCGGCGACCGGGGGACATCGCCAACCTGTGCATCGGCCAAGGGAAGATTGATGTTACACCGCTTCAGATGGCGGTGGCGACTTCGGCGCTGGCCAACGGCGGGAAAGTTCTGTGGCCGCGCCTGGTTTCTCGCATCGAGTCGGCCGACCCGGCGTCCACCGAACCTCCACGGATTTTTCCGCCGGGCCGCGTGCGCGATCATCTCGGCGTGAGCGAACGCAGTCTCAAAATCGTGAAGGACGCCATGCTCGCGGACACGGAACATCCGGAGGGCACGGCTTACCCGGCATTCCGGGTTTATCCCCGGATGGCCGGCTCGGCGATGCGCGTCTGCGGAAAGACCGGCACGGCGCAAGTAAAGGACCAGCAGGGAAAACTAAAGGACCACACCACCTGGTTCATTTCCTTCGCACCTCACGAATCGCCCCGATACGCCGTGGTGGTGATGGTTGAGAGCGGCAGTTCCGGCGGCGGCGCCTGCGCACCGGTTGCGCGCGACATTTACGCGGCCATTCAAAAGCTCGAAGCGGCGGCCGCAGAGAAAACCCTGGCGCGAGCGCCATGACAATGCCTTGATTCATGTTTGAACCAAGTCTGACGGATCGCCAAGGACGGCTGGACCGGCTGCAAATTGTGGCCCTCGCCGGCTTGATGCTCCTTGGTGTCGCGTTCGTTTACAGCGCTACGATGACGTCCGATGCCGCCCGGTCGCTGCCCTGGTATCATCAGGGGTGGATACGCCAGATAATCTGGTACGGGATTGGCATCGGCGCTGCGGTGAGCGTGTGCCTCGTGGATTATCACACGCTGTCACGCTGGGCGTTCGTGGCGTATTGGATCGCGATTTTCGGACTGGTGATCGTGCTGATTCCCGGCATTGGTTCGACGCAAGGCTGGGGCGCGCGCCGTTGGATCAATCTGGGCGTGTTCTCGGCTCAACCGTCCGAATTCGCCAAGATCGCCTTCATCTTGGCGCAGGCACATTTCCTAAGCCGGCCCGCCGATGAATTACGTTTGCCCGTAAATTTCTGGAAGCCGATTGGACTGATGCTGCTGCCGTTTGCGTTGATCTTCAAGGAGCCGGACTTGGGCTCAGCGTTGGTATTTCTGCCCACCGGACTGGCAATGATGTTTGTGGCGGGCACACCGAGAAAATATCTGTTCCGCCTGGTGGGAATCGTCGGTGTGCTGGCCGCGTTGGTTTTGGTGGACGTTTTGTTCGCACCGCCGAAATGGCAGATCAAGCTGGAAGATTATCAGCGCCAGCGGTTGCTGGTTTACTTCGGAGCGGATTTCGCCCCGCGCAACGCGTCGGCAGAGGAAAAGGCGCGCGCGCGACAGTTGCAGCTGGAAAAATCCTATCAAATCCGCCAGGCGTTGATCTCGGTCGGGTCCGGGGGGTTGACGGGCAAGGGCTGGAATCAGGGCAACCAGACCGCATTGGGTTTTCTGCCGCCGGGGGCGGCGCATAACGATTTCATTTTCTCCGTGATTGCCGAGGAGAAAGGATTCGTCGGCAGCGTGACTGTGCTCACGCTCTACGCGGTGATTCTCTTCGCAGGGTTGAGAATCGCCGGCCAGGCGCGCGACCGCCTGGGCAAAGTGCTGGCTGTGGGAGTCGTAGTATTCCTCTTCAGCCATGTATTCATCAACATCGGCATGAACATTCGCATCATGCCTGTGACGGGCATCCCACTGCCGCTGCTCTCTTACGGCGGGTCTTCAGTGCTCTGCTCGTTGATCGCCATGGGCTTGTTGCAAAACGTGTACATCTATCGAAAGGGCTATTAGATATGAGTGAAAGAAATTTTTCCCGCCGACGGCGCGGGATGCGCTTCCGTCCAAGCGGCGGCCTGGGTCACAGTCAGCAAAAGCCTGACCGTGAAGCCACGCAGGCGCGCGCGGAAGCCACCGGCGAAACCATCGCCCCGGAACGAGTGTTTGAACGCCGTCACGGCCACGAAATCGAACGCGCCGAAAATATCGCCGCCGGTCTGCCGCCGGAAGGAGCACCCGCCGCCGAAGCGCCTCACGAGGCCGACAAAAAGCAGTTTCGCGAACCGAACCTGCAAACCCCGGCGCACGTCGAGGAGGAAAAACCTTACCAACCGGTGACGGTCAAAGAACAACCCAAGGGCATCGTCGAAACCATCAAGGTTGCCGCCGCCACCCTTGTGAAGAAAGTCCAGCGCCTCATTCGTCCGGAAAAGAAAATTCACAAGGAAGTCATCATCAACGCGGAAACTCTGGAAACCCGCGTGGCCGTGCTCGAAGACGGGAAACTCGAGGAGTTCAACATCGAACGCACCACCGAGGAGCGTCTGGTCGGCAGCATTTTCAAGGGCAAAGTGCGCAACCTCGAAGACGGACTCAAAGCCGCCTTCGTGGACATTGGCTTCGAGAAGAATGCGTTTCTCCATTACTGGGACATCGTGCCCAGCCAGTTCGACAGCGGCGTGGAGATCGTTGATCGCCCAAACCGCAAGCGTGACAAACCGCGCATCACGCAAAAGGACATTCCCCGACTTTACCCGCCCGGCGCAGACATCATCGTGCAGGTGACCAAAGGGCCAATCGGCACGAAGGGTCCGCGCATCACGACGAACCTCGTGCTGCCCGGACGCTACCTCGTGCTCCTGCCCAACTCCGACCAAAGCGGCATTTCGCGCAAGATCGAGAACCAGCAGGAACGGCAGCGGCTCAAAAAAATTCTGCGTGAGCTCTCCATTCCCGACGGCATGGGCGTCATCATGCGCACGGCGGGCGAAGGCCAACAAACCCGTTACTTCGTGCGCGACCTGGCACTGTTGCTCGAAGAGTGGCGCGGCGTTCAGGAAAACATCAAATCCCGCCCGCCGGCAACGTGCGTGTTTCAGGAACCTGATTTGATCGAACGCACGGTGCGCGACTTTCTCACCGAAGACGTGGAACGCATCGTGGTGGACCATCAGAAAGCTCACGACCGCATGCGCGAGATGATTTCCAAAATCTCGAAGCGCTCGGCCGGCAAAGTGAAACTATACAATGAACCGCAACCGATCTTCGACCGGTTCAGCATCAGCAAACAACTGGAGAACGCTTTTTCACGCCAGGTCCATCTCAAGAGCGGCGGTTACATCGTCGTGGACGAAACCGAGGCGCTCGTGGCGATTGACGTGAACACCGGCCGGCACAAAGGCGGCAAGGATCAGGAATCCACCATCGCCAAGGTCAATATCGAGGCTGCCGATGAAATCTGCCGCCAGCTTCGCCTGCGCAACATGGGCGGCCTGATCGTGCTCGATTTCATTGACATGAAATCCCGGCGCGATCAACAAAGCGTCTATCAACGCATGAAGGAAGGCTTGCGGCGCGACAAGGCCAAGACGCACATCCTGCCCATTTCCCAACTTGGCTTGATGGAGATGACCCGCCAGCGCCACACCGAAAGCGTGCGCGCGGCCGTTTATGACGATTGCCCCTATTGCAAGGGCCGCGGCAAGGTCAAGAGTTCGCTCACCATGAGCGTCGAGATTCAGCGCAAGCTCCAGGAGATTCTCAAGAAACGTTCACGCGACGAATCGGATTTCCAACTCATGATCGTGGTACATCCGACCGTGATGGACCGCCTCCGCACCGAAGACGAAAAGCACCTCATCGAAATGGAGAAGCGCTTCTTCGGAAAACTCTCCTTCCGCAAGGACCCAGCGATGCACGCCGAGCAGTTCAAAATCCTGAACGTCGCCACCAACGAAGAACTGGCGAGCGTCGGCTCATAAACAGTTTCTGACACTGTCGCCCCGGGCACGAACCCGGGGCATTTTTTAATCGCGCCGGCCAACGCTGCCAAGCAACGCCTGCGCACAGGCTGCCGCGAACGCTGGATCGTTTATCGCGCAATCCAGTTCCCGAGCCGGAATGTCCGGCCGCAACGAAGCTTTCAGAGAATTGTAAAGTGCCATGTCAGCCGCCGGATCGTGGAATGGCCCACCCGGCGCACTGATCACGCTGCCGCCGCGCAACGGCAACAGCACAGTCACGGGGCCGGTGGAGAGATTCAGCTTCTCGGCGAGGATGCGGCCCAGTCGTGCGCACTCGCCCGGCGTCGTGCGCATCAAGGTCACTTGCGGATTGTGTTGGTAGAATTTTCGTCCGGAGAATTTTGCGGGCACGGTTTCGGGCGGGCCGAAATTCACCATGTCGAGGCAGCCAGTGGAAACGACTGCCGGCACACCGCAGCGCGCGGCGGTTTCGAGCCGCGTCGTCCCCGCCGTCAACACCCCGCCCACCAGTTCGTCCGCCCATTCGGTCGTGGTGAGATCGAGCACGCCAGCGACCAGGCCGGTTTCTATCAGCGACTCCATCGTGCGTCCACCGGTACCAGTCGCAGCGAAGACGACGACTTCGTAGCCAGCAGCCTCCAGAATTTTTTTTGCGTGCTCAACGCAAGGTGTCGTGTTGCCAAACTGGCTGGCGACAATGATCGGTTTATCTGTCGCAGCGGGCGTTTGCGTTTCCACCATGCCGCAAATCGCCCCGGCGGCCCGGGCGAGCAACTGGCGCGAGACTCGGTTCAATCCGGCGACGTCCACCACGCTTGGAAACATCACGATGTCCTTCACGCCGACGTAGGGCGCTGTGTTGCCGCTGGCGAGAGTGGAAACCATTAATTTTGGAAAACCAATTGGCAACGCGCGCATCGCCGCCGTGGCAATAGCCGTTCCGCCCCCGCCGCCCAGAGAAATCACGCCGTCAATGCGCCTTTCCTCGGCGAGTTTCGCCAGCACAACGGGCGCGCCGCGCGACATGGCAGCGACGGATTCACCGCGATCTTGTCTCGCCGCAAGCACGGCAAAGTCCACTCCAGCAGCCGCCGCCACTTCCGCGCGCGTGATGTCGGGCTTCAACCGTGGCTCACCCATCGTGCCCACGTCAATGACCAGCGCCGCATGCCCGCGTTGGCGGATGAGATCGGCCACGAAGGCGTGTTCGTCGCCTTTCGTGTCCATGGTGCCGAGAATGACAATGGTCGGCATGTGAGTTAAACGGAACGGCCCTCACCCTGACCCTCTCCCGTCCAACGGGAGAGGGAACAGCGATGGGGATCGCCTGGTTTGCCGGAAGCGCAGCGCACAATCTCCGGTTCACGACATTTCAAACCAGCGGCGGATAATTCTCCCTCTCCCATCGGATGGGAGAGGGCCGGGGTGAGGGTAGTTCTCGTCCGCATGTTCAAAGCTCAAGAAGATTTCTGGAGCTTCCGGTTCCATCACTTCGTTTCTTTCCCCGCCACCCAAATCACCGCGTTCCGCAGCAGTTGAATGTAAGCCGCGTGATTGTGCGCGTCGCCGTCGTGGCCCAGCGTAAGGCCGACGACGCGCGCTTTCGCGTGCTGCACGACGAACACTTGCGGGTAGGCCTTGTTCTTCTGCGCAGAATGCGCGGTGGCCAGCACCTTGATCGGCGTGCCTTGCGCGTCGGGTTCAAACCAATACAACTCGTCTTTAATAGTGAACTTCGCCGGAACGTTCCGCATTAGTGCGTGAGCCGGTTCGATCACTACGACTTCAAACTCGCCAAAACGATCGTGCCCGCGCGAGCCGCCGCCGACGAGCATGCGATTGTATTCGGGCCAGTCGCGCCAATTGTACCACAGTCCGGGATGCAGGCCGATGAAGCCCTTGCCGTTTTCGATGTGTTTGGTGATTGCCTGCTTCGTGGCGTCGTCGCCCCACGGCTTGTTCGCGCTCACGACCAACACGTCCACACCCGCGATCACCTCCGCCAGACCGCCGGTCGTCTCCGTGTAGTTGGCGCTGATGCCGCCGGTCGCGTTGAGGGTTTTCACGTCGGCCTCGTTGAACCAGCGCTGGTAATCGTGGCTCGCGCCGCCGCCGATTAGCAGCACCTTGAGGCCCGCGCCCCATTGGAACGACGACGCAGCGGGCACAGCGGAACTGGCTCGCGCCGGCCCGGAGGCCAGTGCTCCTTCACCCGTTTCCACCGTGATGCCGACAAACGTCGGCGCGACTTCATTCGCGTAACTCGCGATGGTCAGTTTCTCAACGACGCCGCGCTTCGTAAGCGGCTTCGCAAAGTAACGAAGCTGACGGCCCTGTTGTAACAAATCGTCCAGATTGGCCAATGCCTCCGAACCGGGAACGTCGAAGGGTCCGATGTAATCGGCGAACTCCACGCCGTTACGCAGCACGATTTCTTCGCTTTCGCCGCCGGCGAATTGCGCAATGACTCTTGCCACCGGTTCATTAGCCCGTCCCAGTGGATGTCCCCAACCAGCAACGCCGCCCAGGAAGTGCAGCTTCGTCGCCGGCAAACCGACCTTGACCTCGACCTGTCGCGGATAATTCCGTGACATACCTGAGCCGCCTTGTAGCACAATCACGTTTTTACCCGTGGCGGTCCGCTGAGGATTCACGATGTCGAACGGCACATCGCGGTGCTTGATCGTGCCCCACTTCTTGAAGCGCAATGATTCGTCGCGCGACTCAGCGGTCATGTAAATGCCGCGCGAAGTATCCGCTGTAAACACGTCGCCAAGGTCGAGGATGCGAAACCGCTGTTCATCAGCGCAAAGATACGTCAACAGATCGCGCAGGCCTTCCGCTCCGAGTTGCTCGAATCCCTCGGGCATCAGCGAACGGCCGGTGCTGCGGCGCGAGGCGATGTTGTCCTTGCGGATTTCCGTCTCGGCCGTCTGGTTGCGCAGAACGACCACCGCGTTGTTTTCGCGCAGGATCATGCCGTCGTAGCTGAGATCGTCCTTCGTTTCGATGCTCGCGGAAACGTAGTTGGGCTCGACCACGCGGTTCGGGTCCAGGATATGCGTGAGCAAATCCTCCGGCCCATGCGCCCCCATGCCAGTAAGGTTCGGAGCGAAGTTCGCGCCTTCGTTCTTGAACTTGTGACATACCGCGCAGTTGGCGGTGTAAAGCTTCGCGCCGTTCGCGGCGTTGCCAGGTTTGATGGCTTCCGGGCGCAACTTCGCAATCAGTGCTTCCTTCTCTTTCTGCTCCGGCCCCTTGAGTTCGGTGATGACAGTCGCAGCGCGTGTAGCGACCGCAGAATCCGAGTGTGTCCGCAAGCGATGCAGATTTCCTGGACCCAGAATAACAGGGTCAAGTTTGCGATCCGCCAATGCCTGAACGATGGCAGCAGACCAATCGGCCCGCCTGAGCAATTGGCCGAACGCAGCCTCGCGAAGTTCGGGGTCAAGTCTGGGCAGCGCTGCGATCAGCGCCTGGCCTACTGCTGGTTCACCCGTTGTGCCGAGCGCCTCGATCACGCGGCGTTGCAGTCCGGCGCTCGCGTCACTCCCGACCAACGCGGCCACGGCCGGCACAATGCTCGTGTCCAAAGCGCGCACTCCCATGAGGTTCGACGCAATCTGACCGCGCTCCGCATCGGAGAGGGACTTGTTGGCCAGTCGCGCCGTGGCTTTGCTGACGGCCCCCTTTGCCGCATCACCAACCGCGCTTGCGTAATCCCAGCGAGCGACGAGCGGCAGCACCGCGCCCGCCGTTTCATCGGAAGCGAGCAATTGTCTCAGCGCGTTGCCGAGCGCTGCATTTGCCTCCGGCTTCACGTCGGAGCGTAAGTTCGAGGTCAACGCCTGCAACGCCGCCGTTTTCAATCCATCATGCGACGCCGGTTTGCCCGCCAAAGCGACGACGAGCGCGCGCGCTGATTCTGGATTGTTCTGGTTGGCAACTTGGCGGGCGAGTTGGGACACCATGCCAGCCACCGAACCTGGCGTACCCGAGTCCAGAGCCGCGTCCAAAAAGAGCAACGGGTCTTTCGCCGTGATGGCCAGCGCTGCTGTTTCCAGATGCGGATTCTGGAACGTCGGCCACGCTTCAACAATCGCCACAGCCAGTTCGCGCGTGGGCGTAATGGTCGTGCCGGCGATCAAGGCGTTAATCCGCACGCGCTGGTCCGAATCGGACAGCATCGCACGAACCAGGTCCGACGGCGGCTCATTTCCCGAGTTGTCGCGCTCGGCCGCGATGCGCATTGCGTTCTTGCGAATCACGGCGTCGGAATCGCGCGCGGCGGCCACCAGCATTTCTGGATCGAGCAAGTCCAGGTTGTGCAAAACCCAGAGTGCCTGCATCCGGCCATACACTGTGCGCGCCTGCCTGGATTTGGTCCTGAGCGCATCAGGCACGGAGCGTCCTGCGCCCTCGCTGAGCAAACGATTCGCCGTCGTGCGCACCCAGCCGTTGGGATGATCCAGCATCTCGATGAGTTTCGCCGCGTTCTTGGAATCGAGATCGAACGCCGGCAACGGCTGTGCTTGCTTGTGTTGAATTCGATAAAGCCGCGTAAAGTGGTGGTCGCGGTCGGGCCGCGTGGCGGCGTTGCGCGCGCCGTGGGGTGGCCCGCGGGTGTCGTTGTGGACTCCGATCTGGTTGTAAAAATCCACGAGGTAAAGCGAGCCATCGGGCCCGACGCGGCTATGGATCGGCTTGAACCAATAATCCGTGCTGGTGAGAAAATGCTTTTGCTGGCGGTCGCTCTCGCGCCGGCCCTGATAACTCACACCGGCGGCATCCAGAAATTCATGATGCATGAGCCACACCGTCGGCTCGTGCAAGAAGAACGACCACGACGGCCCTTGCCATTTGCCGGGCCATGCGCCGCCGTCATAAATGGCCGAACCCGAGGCGGCCGTCCACGCGCCAACCCAGTCAATCTGCAAATATGGCTGGCGATTTTCCTGGCGAGCGGGAAAGACTTTGTTCTCCTCGATGATCGGTTTGACCGCGCGCACGCCGGGCACACCCGCGCGGCTGACGATTTTCTCCGGCAGAACGACGTGCAAGATTGGTTCGCCGCAAGTGGCCGTGCTGAAAAAGATTTCTCCATCCGGCGCAACTTCACAACCCCAGGTGTTGCAGGACCCGGCGGCAAACTGTTCGAGCGCCGAGCCGTCGGGGCGGAAGCGATACAGGCCGGCGGTGATGTTGCCGAAGCGTTTCGAGCCGTCGCCGGAAGTAACATCCCCCGCGCTGTAACCGACGCTGCCGTAAATCCAGCCGTCCGGACCCCAGCGAAGATTGCTGATGACCGCGTGCGTGTCACGCGTGCCCCAGCCGGTGAACAGGACTTCGCGCTTGTCGGACTTGCCGTCGCCATCTGTGTCGCGAATCCAAAAAATGTCCGGCGCTTGTGTGACGATCACGCCATCCTTGTAGAACACCAGCGAGGTCGGGAGTTCCAATCCGTCCGCAAAAACAGTCTTCTTGTCCATGACGCCGTCGCTGTTGGTGTCTTCGAGAATCGAAACGCGGTCCTTGGGCTTGCGGGGCTCTTTGCCGCCGGCGGGAAATTTTTCGGGGTCGCGCGCGCGCCACGGAGAAATTTTCGCGTCGCTCTCAGCAATATCGCGCCCCCCGGGATATTCCGGAGTTTCCACCACCCACAGGCGGCCTTTCGGGTCCCAATCCAACGACATGATTTTCTCGGCGACATTTTCGTCCGCCGCGAGTGAAATGTTAAACTCGGGATGCAGCTCAAAGGTTTTCATCGCTTCCAGCGCGGGCCGCGGACCGCCGGGCGGATAACGCAAGGACGCGAGTTCCTCAGGTTTGCAGAACTCATCCACGTTGGCGCGTTTGCCGGCCCAGGCAATGCCGCGCAACAAGAGCGCGCGATATTGAGGCGTGTTGAATGAAGCGTATTCGTGGCCGGGCAGGCTCACGAACGCGCGGTAAGGCGCGGCGCCACCCTCCAGAGTTTTTTCATAAGTCCAGATTTGCGGCGCGATGATGTGAACGTTGTGAAAGCTCGAGGCAAGCACCCCGATGTCCGGTGCGAGGTCCATGTCGTAATAGATTTCATCTTTCCAGTCGAAGTTTGAAAATCCGCGGCTGATGGGGTGTTCAGTGTCCAGCCACGCCAGGCCGACTTCGCCTTCGAGATATTTCGTGGCGCGTTCGCGGGGCAGCTCGGGCGAAGCCCAACGCCACGCGCCGCCGATGGTTTTCTTGACCCACGCATGTTGATCTCCGCTCACCACGCCCGCGTGAATCACCACAATGCCGCCGCCGCGAGCCAGGAATTTTTCACAAGCCTCACGATCTTCGCCGACGATCTTCATCCCGTCCGGCGCATGGATGATGAGCACATCGGTCTTTTCGAGTTGCGCGGCCTCGGGGAATTCGTTTGCGCCCTCGGCTTTGAGGCCGCGCTCGTTGAGCATCTGCGTCCACTCGCGAAGGAAGCGCGGATGATCGTGCTGGCCCGGGCCGTGGGTTTTCGCGCCACTACGGATGAAGACGCGAAGCGGCTCGGCGGCGTTTGCCCAAACAACTGACGCGACACAAGCGACCAAGGGCAGGAGAATTCGTTTCATAGGGTGCGTGAACCAAGGTTATTTGCAGTCCGGCAATCCATGTTTCTGACGAAGCGAAGCCCACGGCTGTTCAGTGGAAACATCCACGATGCCGGGCTCGGGCGCGTTGGCGGGCGCAAGAATGGCAAGGAAAACGAGCCGTTCACGAAAGGGGTTGTAAGTTCCGTGAACCTCGCCTTTCGGAATCAAAACCATTTCGCCAGGCCCAAGGACGCGATGTCGCTCTCCGATCCATTGCTCCGCCCGGCCGGACAGAATGTAAATGATTTCCTCCCGTGTCGGATGCGTGTGAAACGGATGGGAACGACCGGCCTCCATGTTCGCGCGGACCATGAGCAGTTCCTTGTTCGGCACGACGTCCGAACGGCAAAGCCATTCCTCCAGCGTCCAGGGGGAAATGAAATCCACCTTCTCGGCAGCGGTCACAAAACGGCGTTGTTCAAAACTCATGGCGACGGGGAATCATATTCTGTGGACAGCCTTCCATCCATTCTTCCGCCGATCATTCCCATGCCTTTTACGCACATTCAGAGAGAGGCAGGGGAATGAACGGCCAGAGGATGAAAACATGGCGTTAGTCAGCTTTTGCCTTTGCCAAATGATCGGGCGGCGGGCGCTTTCAGTTTCTTGAATTCTCTCGTGAGATTCGTCAGCGACGCCTCCACGCCCATGCGTTCCAACGAACTCGCGCCAACGAAGCCGACGGCATCGGTGTTTTGCATTACTCGATCAGCGTCCTGCGGTGTGTTGATCGGGCCGCCGTGGCAGAGGAAGAAAATGTCCTTCCGCACGCGGCGGGCGGCCTCGATGATTTCCCGGGTGCGCTTGATGGTGAAATCCCACGTCACCACCGCCTTCTTGACGCCAATCGAGCCGCCCACCGTCGTACCGACGTGCGCGATGATGGCATCGGCGCCGGCCTTGGCCATTTCCACCGCTTCCTCCGCCGATCCGACATAGACGACGGAGAACAAATCCATCCGCCGGGCGAGCGCGACCATTTCATATTCCTTTACTACGCTCATGCCGGTTTCTTCAAGCACGCCGCGGAAATGACCGTCCACGATGGTGTGGGTGGGAAAATTGTTGACCCCGCTGAAGCCCATCTCCTTCACCTTGCCGAGCCAGTGCCACATGCGACGGCGCGGGTCGGTGGCATGCACGCCGCAAATCACCGGCACTTCCTCGACGACGGGCAGCACTTCGTATTCGCCGATTTCCATGGCGATGGCGTTGGCGTCGCCGTAGGCCATCATGCCGCAGGTCGAACCGTGGCCCATCATGCGGAAGCGACCCGAGTTGTAGATGATGAT
>CAZCZP010000075.1:0-15996 GCA_964502895.1 uncultured Bifidobacteriaceae bacterium | reverse complement strand
ACGTGACGAACATCTTCACCATTCCGCCCTATACGCTTCTCGCCAGTGCTGACAAAGCCCCAGGCGCTGTAAACACAGGGCTGAGCGGTTTCGCGGGTCGCGTTCACCAGTTGCCAATCGCTCGCTTCCCCGACGCGATCAGCCTCATCGGAGTCGAGCGTCAACTCGCTGATGGATTCATTGATCCGGCTACGAGTCAGCCATACGCCAGCATTGCGTTGGCCTCCACGTTCACCGATGACGACGGAATCAACTGGAGCCAGGATTTTCCGTTTGGCGCTCAGGTAGGTCACATCCGCTCAGACGCTGTGGCGCCCGCCGATTGGGCGGACGAAGGGATACCTGGTGTGGATGCGGTATCCGGTCCGGGCACGGATAACATCGCGGCGGAACTGCTGACCATTCTCAATCTGCCGGTGGGCGCTTATCAATTGGGATTAAACCATGATGACGGGATTAAGCTGACTGCCGGCGCAGAACCACGCGATGCACTCAGGTCCAGACTCCTCGCATCCGACCAGGGTGCGGTGGACTCGCCCAGCATCAACATCGTTGTGACAAACGCCGGCAATTATCCGGTCCGCATCGCCTGGGGCGAGGGCGGCGGTGGGGCTCACTTGGAATTCTACCTCACCGATTTCAGCACCGGACAGCGGATTCTGGTAAACAACCGGACCAATCCAGTTCAGATTACGGCTTACCGCGACACCGCCGCATTGACGCAGCCGTACGTTCGCTGGGTTTTCCCGGCTCCAGGTGAAACGGGCGTAAACCCCGACGCTCAGATCATCGTCAAGCTCGAGGATAACACCGCGGGCACGATCACCGATGCCTCGATCCAGATTCAGTTGAACGGCACACCCTTGACCGTGGCCACGGCGAACGCGGGTGCGACAACCACCGCCACGGCGAATCACGCCACGGTGCCGTCAGGTTCGACGAACACGGTTACGCTGGTTTACAGCACGTCGTCGGGCGGACCGTTTACGAATTCGTGGAGCTTCACGTCGGTCACGTACGCACCGCTGCCCACGGGACTGCGAACCGCGGTCGGTTCCGGTGACGCCGCCAAACCCGGATTCGTCGGCAAGGTATGGCAAGTGGGAATCAACCAATACCAGAACTTCCAGAACGACAACGACAACACGGACGTGGCGCTACTGGGATTGTGGGGCACAAACCAGGCCACGCTGGGATCTTTTACCGAGACAACCGTGATCAACTATGGAGTCGCGAGCGAAGGTACTTTTGCCAACCCCGCGGGCAACATGCCCGGACTGCCAGGCACGGAATTCAGCACGGATAACGTGGCCTATGAGTTCCTGACGTACGTCGAGTTCCCGACGGTTGGCTTCTACTCCATGGGTGTGCAAAGTGATGATGGGTTCCGCCTGACCTTGGGCGACTCGGCAGGCCCGAGCGTGCCGACCGTTCAGGTTGTTGCCCCATCAGATCCAAGCATCACGCGCAGATTCGGAGCCTTGCAGACCTTCCAGCCGCGAAACGGATTTGGCGGACCGATCCCGGCTGCGGGCATCTCGGCCCGGTTGGTGGCCGCGGATCCAATCCTCGCGGGTGGGCCGCTCGCCAACGCCAGCGCGATCGCAGGGAACATCGCCTTGGTTGCCCGAGGCACGTTTGGTTTCGCTGTGAAAGCGAAAAACGCTCAGGATGCTGGGGCAGTGGCGATAATCATCTACAATGCAACCCAGGCCAATCCGCCGGGTCTGCCGCAAATCATGGGCGGCGCGGATGCAACCGTCACGATTCCGTGCTTCATGATCTCCCAGGACGATGGCACGAATCTGCTCGCGTATGCCACCACCGCCAGCACCAGTCCCGTGTTCATGAACATTCACGACGGCGACAAACCGATGGTGATTAACCAGTTCAACGGCGGTCGTGGCGCGGGCACCCCGACCACGTTTGGCATCTACGTGACGCAAGCGGGCGTTTATCCAATGCGCTTGTGCTTTGAAAACGCAGGCGGCGGAAACAGTGTCGAGTGGTGGTCCGAAACCGCAACCGGCGCGCGAGTTCTGCTGAACGACACCGCTTCGGCTTCCGCCCTGAAAACGTATCAGGCGCGCACGGTGGCCGGTGGGGCGCCGCAGTTCAACGCCGTCGCTCTCTCCGGTGGAAACGTTGTGTTTTCCTGGACCGGCGTGGGTGAAGTCGAACAGTCGCCCACGGTGAACGGGCCTTGGACCACGTCCGCCAACCAGGGCAACCCGCAAACGAACAGCCCGTCGGCAACGCCGCGGTTGCTGTATCGAGTGCGGCAGTACTAATCAGCGTGCCTTAGTGCGTTCCGGAAGGCCGGGGGATTCAACTCCCTCGGCCTTCTCTGCAGGTGGGGTGCATGAGCGGTCGCCTGTCTGGACAGAAGTGACGATGCCGAACCAACAAAACATGAGGGTGAGGGATCGGTTGTGCAGATCAGGTTTGCAGCAGAAATGTCGGGCGCGCAACCCCGGGTTTGAAGCGGCTACCGAATCGCGAAGAAGGCAAATTGCGGCAAGCCAAAACCAATAAAGGGTACAAAACAAACAGGGTTTGAGCTTGCTCCCGGCAAAGCACCAACTATATTTGGAACAACACATCGCTCCTATATGAAAGCGCATCGGTCAAAAAAACTCCCGGCATTCACCTTAATCGAACTTCTTGTCGTCATCGCCATCATCGCGATCCTCGCAGCGATGTTGCTGCCCGCACTTGCCAAGGCTAAGACCAAGGCCCAGGGCGTGATGTGCATGAATAATGGCAAGCAAATGATGATCGGTTGGAAAATGTACTCCGGAGATTTTAACGGCTACATGGCACCGAATGAAGATAGTTCCGGCGCTCCTCCCGGCCACGTTTGGATACGCGGTGATGCAGGGTCTCTGCCGGATGGGACAAATACGTTACTGTTGACCTTAGAGGCGAACAACGTCCTGGCTAACTACACAAAGAACCCTAAAATTTACAAATGCCCTGCGGATCCGGGGAATAATAATCTTGGCGCGTTGCGTTCGCAAAGCGTCCGCAGTTTTGCCATGAATCAAGCGGTTGGTACAATATGCCCTGGCTTCAGGAGTGGGGGACATTCCGGAATTCCGGTTGTACCGACCGATGGCCCGTGGCTGGACGGTAATCACTCGCACCGGTCGGGACAAACGTATCGCACCTATGGAAAAGAAAGTGATTTCGTCAATGCAGCCATGACTTGGGTTTTCATTGATGAGCACCACAACAGTATCAATGACGCGGGCTTCGGCCATCCGGGATTGCCTCCTGGTTCAACCCCGCGTTGGGTGGATTACCCTGGCGTTTATCATAACGGGGCCGGTGGGATCGCTTTTGCCGACGGCCATTCGGAAATCAGGAAATGGAAGGGCCTGAGGTATCCTGCGACTGGCCTCCCCGCCAACACGGTCATTCCGGGGGTTAACAAGGCGGATTGGGATTGGCTGGCGGAAAGATCAACCCAGCGGCTTAGATAGAAGTGTTGATTCATTGACCGAACAGCGCGAAGGCCGGGCCGAAAGTTGCCCGGCCTTTGCGCGTCAAGAGTTCGCTTTGGAAGTTGGCAATTGTTGGTTATACTATCCCCGCATGTGCATCTCTCACCGGAAACTCTGGAGGCTCTTTTTCATCATCATTGGTCTGGCCGGTCCGGCTTACGCCGACATGACTCCGTTGGGGGTAACTGGCTTCAACCGGGACGTGGTGATCGAGAACACGGCCGCCGGCCCTCCGTACGTGGGAGTCGCCGTCGAGTTGAATCCGGGAGAGAACCTCTCGTTTTACCAGAGCGGGTTGCCGGGAAAAACTTTCGGCCTGCCGGTTTCCGGCAATTTCTTGAGTGCGCTGGGTGACGGCACGCAGTTCCAATTCCAGCCTTACACGGGAAACAACGCGCTCGTGTTGAGCAGCAGCACGGGTTTGACCGAAGGAACCCTGACCCTCGCCGCGCCGCAGATTCTCAGCCGCGTCGCCGTGATCGCGAACTCGGCCAGCGGCGGCAGCTCGGCCAGCCTGACGTTGAATTTTGTGGATGGTTCGACGTTCGTCACCACTTACAACGCGCCTGACTGGTTTAACAACAGCGGCGCGGCGCTCGAAGGCGTGGAGCGCATCAGCCTTTCCGATGGCGGCACCTCCGGCGCGCCAGGCAATCCGCGCTTTTATCAGACGACCATTGACCTGGCCGCGGCGTTGGGTCCGAACAACAAAGCGCTGGCCAGTCTTACTTTTGCCAAGGCGGCAGCAGGTTCCACCGGCATTTACGCCGTCAGCGGAGAAGCGGCCGCGCCTTCGCCGGCCACGATTCTCAGCAGCCCGACGAATACGACCGCTTGGGAGGCAACCCAAGCAAGCTTCACCGCCGTGGCCGGTGGCAGTCCTTATCCCGTGTTGCGATGGCTGCGCAATGGAGCACCCATCGCGGGCGCCACGAATTCCACGCACACGTTCACGGCTGCTTTGGCCGACCACAACACGACCTATCGTCTGGTGGCGTCGAACATGGTCAACAGCGTCAGCCAGGTTGTTACCAGCAGCCCGGCGACTCTGACCGTACTGTCCGATACTACTCGTCCGGTGCTGCTCGGGGCGGTGTCGCAGGGACTGACACAGGTCATCGCAAAATTCTCGGAACGTATTTCGCCGGTAACCGCGACCAACATCGCCAACTACTCTGTGGCCGGCACAAACGGATCGCGAGCCATTTCCAGCGCGGCCTTGGACGCTTCCCAAAGCAATGTGGTGCTCACTGTGTCCAGCATGACCGACCGCGCGAGCTACACTCTCACGGCGAATAATCTTACCGATCAGGCCGCGACGGGAAATGTCATCACCAACAACTCCAAGGCCGTATTTGTTGCCAGCGTCTATAACACACTGGCCGTTGGCAACGCGACGCCGGGCAACCAGGTTCCCGCGGGCAATGGCTTGAATATTTCCGGGGGCGGCACCGACATCGGCGGAACGAGCGACCAGTTCCAATTCAGTTATTTGCAGCGCACCGGGGATTTCGACGTGAAAGTCCGGCTCGAATCGTTGTCGCTGGCGGGCGCGTGGACGGAAGCGGGCCTGGTGGTGCGCGAGGACCTTTCGCCCGGCGCGCGTGCCGCAAGCGTCGTGGCCACGCCCAGCATCAGCGGTTGCTATTTCCAAACACGAAGCGCGGTCAGCAGTGCGACCACTCTGGCAGGCGCGTTCCCGGTAAATTTTCCAAACCAATGGCTGCGACTGAAACGCGCCGGCGGCGATTTTACGGGTTATGCCGGATTCGACGGCCAGAACTGGACGCAACTCGGCTCGGCAACGCTTGCGCTCCCCGCCACAGTTTACTTTGGCTTCGCGGTGTCCAGTCACGACCCCGATCAACTTGCGACCGCAGCCTTTCGCGACTTTGGTGATGTGACCGGCGCCGGGGTAGGTGAATCGCTTCCCATAGAAACGTTGGGCCAAAGCAGCCGCCGCACGAGCCTCATTTTTTCCGAAATCATGTATCACCCCACCAACACCCTTCTGGAGTTTGTGGAAATCTTCAACACGCGCGGCGAGCCGGAAAATCTCAGCGGCTACCGGCTGAGTGGCGATATTGACTACACCTTTCCGGACGGCACGTTCATCCCGGGCGGAAGTTTTCTGGTTGTGGCCCGCTCGCCAGTGGACTTGCAGAACACCTATGGCATCACTGGAGTCCTTGGGCCCTTCACCAACAATCTGCCCAACGACAGCGGCACCGTCCGCTTGCGCAACCAGATTGGCGGTGTGTTTCTTGAAGTGAATTATGCAGACGAGCCGCCCTGGCCTGTCGCAGCCGATGGCACCGGACATTCGCTCGTGTTGGCGCGACCCTCCCACGGCGAAGGCTATCCGCAGGCGTGGGAAGCCAGCGATTTGATCGGCGGCTCGCCGGGAGCACTGGACTCATACACGCCCGATCCCTTGAAGAACGTTGTCATCAACGAATTTCTGGCGCACACGGATTTGCCTGAGTTGGACTACATCGAACTTTACAACCATAGCACCCAGGCGGTGGACATCTCGAGTTGCGTGCTGTCCGATGATGCCGAGACCAACAAATTCATCATCCCGCCGGGCACGACCATTCCCGCCCGGGGCTTTCGCCAGTTCACCGAATCAACACTCGGGTTTGCCCTCAGTGCCGATGGGGAAGCCATCTATTTCAAGAACGCGGCGCGCACGCGCGTGATTGACGCGGTGCGATTTGGCGGTCAGGAGAACGGTGTCGCCACGGGTCGCTTTCCCAACGGCGCGGATCAATTCTACCGGCTTTCGGCCAAAACTCCGGGCACGAGCAACGCCGCCATCCTGCTCGGTGACGTCGTGATCAACGAATTGATGTACCACCCGATCACCGAAAACGATGCGGACCAATACATCGAACTATTCAATCGCACCGCCAGCCCCATTAACCTCGGCGGCTGGACGCTTAGCGACGGCGTGAGTTTTACTTTTCCTAACAACTCGACGATTGCCGCGAACGGTTATGTCGTGGTGGCGAACAACCGCGCGCGTTTCCTGACGAATTATCCGGGCGTCAACGCTGGCATAGTGTTCGGCGATTTTGGCGGGACTCTTTCCGGGCGCGGCGAACGCGTCGCGTTGCGCAAGCCCGACAGTATCGTCAGCACCAACGGCAACGTGGTCGCGACCAATTTTTTCCAGATCACCGTCAACGAAGTAACGTACCGCGACGGCGGACGCTGGGGGCAATGGTCCGATGGCGGCGGCAGCAGTCTGGAGTTGATCAACGCGCAGGCCAACAACCGGCTGGCAGCGAACTGGGCGGACAGCGACGAGTCGGCCAAAGCTCCCTGGACGCTGGTGACACACACCGGCCAGTTGGACAACGGCAACGTGGCGGCGGACCAGCTACAAGTGCTGTTGCTCGGCCGGGGTGAATGCTTGATTGACGACGTCGAGGTCATTGATTCGGGCAATGCGAATCGGATTGCCAATTCCACCTTCGAGGGCGGCAGCACGGGTTGGACGTCGGAAGGCACGCAATTTCCCTCCGGTTGGGAATCCGCGCAAGGATACGCCAGCGCAAACTCGTATCGCCTGCGGGCTGAGGATCGCGGCGACAATCAGTTGAACCGCACGCGCACGCCGCTTACCAGCAACCTGGCCTCGGGCGCAACGGCCACGCTCCGCGCGCGGGTCCGGTGGCTGCGCGGACATCCAGAGGTTTTGTTGCGGTTGCGCGGCAACTGGCTTGAGGCGGCCGGCACGATGACGTTGCCCACGAACCTCGGCACGCCCGGCGCCGTCAACAGTCGCGCCACGAACAACGCCCCGCCAGCCATTTACGAGGTGGCGCATTCGCCCGTGGTGCCAGCCGTCAGTCAACCGGTCGTGGTGACCGCCCGAGCCCACGATCCCAACGGCATTGCCAGCGTTCAACTCCGGTACCGGCTCGATCCGTCGGCAACCTACACGACGGTGACCATGGCCGACAACGGCGCGGGCGGCGATGCTGTGGCGAACGACGGAATTCTCAGCGCCACCATTCCTGGCCAGGCCTCGGGGACGATGGTCGCCTTCTATGTTCAAGCGACCGACAGTTTTGCTCCCGCGGCGACGGCCACGTTTCCCAACGATGCACCGGTGCGCGAGTGCCTCGTGCGTTTCGGCGAAACCATTCCCACCGGAAATTTCCCGGTCTATTTGATCTGGATGACGCAAGCGACCTTCAACACGTGGGACAGCCGGAACAATCTCGATAACCGCAAGAACGACGTGACGTTTGTACTTGGAAATCAACGCGCCATTTACAATGTGCAAGCGCGTTTTGCGGGCAGCCCGTATATTTCCCCCGGCTTCAACACGCCTTCCGGCAATCGTTGCGGGTACAGCATCGAGATTCCGTCCGACGATCGGTTTCTGGGCAGCACGGACCTGGTGCTCGACTGGCCCGGTGGGCACGGTCGTGAGAACACTGCCATCCAGGAGCAAATGGCCTACTGGATGGCCGACCGGATGAATCTCGCATACAGCCACCGTTACCACATTCGTTTGAATGTAAACGGCGTGACCGACATGCAGCGGGGCGGCGTGTTTGAAGCCGTCATACAACCGGGCAGCGAATTCGTCGAAACGTGGGTACCCGACGACACCGACGGCGACTTCTTCAAAATTGATCGCGCCTTTGAATTCAACGACGGCGGCGGCACCATTGCCGACCCCATGCCGCGGCTGCAGCCCTACTCCACGCCGGATCTCGTGAACGGCGGCCTCATGAAAAAGACCGAACGCTACCGTTGGACCTGGCTCAAGCGCGCCTTCGACTCCGCGCACGATTTTACCAGCCTGTTCGCGCTCGTGGATGCATTGAACGCGCCCGCGCCGGAACCGTACACGGCACACACGGAAGGCATCCTGGACGTCGAACAAACGATGGGCATGTTCGCCTTCGAGCATATCATCAACAATTTCGACAGTTGGGGCCATATCATCGGCAAGAACATGTATCACTACAAACCCGTGGACGGTAAGTGGCAGCTTTACGCCTTCGACCTTGACTGGTTGATGCTGGTTTCAGTGGGCGGACCGGGCAATTATAGCGCCACGACGGGGCCGCTGTTCGCAAGCGAAGATCCCACCGTCACCCGAATGTTTAATCATCCACCCTTCCGCCGTGCGTATTTTCGCGCGGTCCAGGCTGCGGTGGACGATCCGCTCCTCGCCGCAAACTGCGATCCCGTCATGGACGCGAAGTATCAGTCGCTCATTGATAACGGCGTGACGTTGTGCGATGGGCAGGCGCTCGCCAGTCCGACTGCGGTTAAACAATGGTTCAGCGACCGGCGCGGTTATCTCTCGGGCCAACTCGCCACCGTCGCCTCGCCCTTTACCGTGAACCCGACCATCACCGTGAGCAACGGAATCGGCGTCATCACCGGCACCGCGCCCATTACCGCCGCGACCATCGGAGTGAACGGCGCTGCCTGGACCGTCCGCTGGACCACCGTCAACAACTGGACTGCCACCGTACCTCTGGCGGCAGGCAACAACATTTTCAACGTCGTCGGACTCGACGTTCACGGCCAGCCCATTCCGGGGTTGAGCGGGAGCGTTTCCGTCGTTTACAACGGGCCGGTTTTGTCCCCGGTGAATTCCGTGGTCATCAACGAAATCATGTTCAACCCGGAGACGCCCGGGGCGGAATACATCGAACTCTTCAATACCGCCAGCAACTACACCTTTGATTTGTCCGGCTGGGAATTCAACGGACTGGATTACACATTCCCGGGTGGTTCAACCATCGCCCCGCGCAGCTTTCTGATCCTGGCCAAAGACCACACCACCTTCAACGCCGCCTACGGATCGGCTCTCCAAATCTTTGACCAATTCTCCGGCAACCTCCAATCCGACGGCGAAACCCTCAGCCTGCTCAAGCCCGGACCTTTGCCCGCGCCGCCCACCGTCGTGGACCGTGTGCGCTACGAACCCACCGCCCCGTGGCCCTCGACCGCCGGACAAACCGCGCTACAACTCCGCGACCCCGCCCAGGACAACGCCCGCGTCGCCAATTGGTCGAGCGGCGCATCCCTCTCCATTCCGCCGCAAACCATCCCGCTGCTGGATTATTCGAGCACCTGGAGGTACATGCAGGATTCCAACCTCGACGGGATCAATTGGACCGCTCCGGCCTACAACGATTCTTCCTGGCCTTCCGGAGCCGGACTGCTCGCCTTCGAAAACAACGCCAGCATTGTGCCGCTGATCAACACGCCCCTCAACGATCCACGCACACCGACCAACGGCATGTTGGGCGGGCACGCTTACTACTTCAGAACGACCGTGAACATCACGAGTGACTTGAGCGGATTCACCATCAACGCCAGCGCCTACGTGGACGATGGCGCCGTGTTCTACGTCAACGGGTTCGAGGCCGTCCGGCTCCGGATTGCGGAAGGCGTCGTCACCAACGGCACCTTCACCACCAACCAGCCGCCGGGGGGCGACGCGCTCAGCCCGGACCTCTTCACCATCCCCGGCTCGTTCTTTTTTCTTCCGGGAACGAATTACATCACGGTCGAAGTGCATCAAAACCAGACGAACAGCTCGGACATTACGTTCGGGCTGAAACTGGACGCCAACTTCGCCGGGACCTTGGGCGGCTTTGGAACGCCCGGCGCGGCCAATTCGGTCGCCGCCGTGTTGCCTCCGTTTCCGGCCGGCTGGCTGAATGAATTGCAGGCTGACAACCTCACCGGGCCGATGGACAACCTCGGGCAGCGCGAACCGTGGGTGGAAATTCACAACAACGGAACCAACGCTCTCGATCTGACTGGATTCTCTTTATCGGACAACTACACCAATCTGGCGAAATGGAATTTCCCCGCCGGCACGTCCGTTCCAGTCGGCGGCTTCCTCGTCGTCTGGTGCGACAATCAAACCAACCAGACGGCGGCCGGCGCGCCGCACGCCAATTTCCGGCTCAATTCCGGCAGCGGCCAGGTCGCGCTCTCGCGCCTGCTCAGCGGCACGAATCAACTCGTGGATTATTTGACCTATGCCGGCCTCCCCTCGAATTGGTCGTACGGCGACGTTCCGGATGCCCAGCCGTTTTACCGGGCCAACATGTTTTTCACGACGCCCGGCGGCACGAACAATCCCGCGTCGCCCCCGATCACCATTTTTATCAACGAATGGATGGCCGACAACACGCAGACGGTGGCGGACCCGGCCGACGGCGGCTTCGAGGATTGGTTCGAGCTGTACAATCCCGGCTCGCTTCCGGTGGACCTCGGCGGATATTTCCTGACGGATGTTTTGACCAACAAGTTCAAGTTCGAGGTGCCCAACAACGGCCACTACATCGTGCCGCCCGGGGGCTATCTGCTGGTTTGGGCGGACAACGAATCCAATCAGAACACCACCAACCGCGCGGACCTGCACGTGGAATTCGCGTTGGCCGGCGGCGGTGAAGCCATTGGGCTGTTTGCCGCTGATGGGACGCAAATTGACGCCGTGACCTTCCTTGCGCAAACCAGCGACCTGAGCGAAGGCCGTTTCCCGAACGGCGCCGCCGCGATTTTCGACATGGCCACTCCCACTCCGCGCGCGGCCAACGTGCTGCCGAATTCGCCACCCACGTTGGCGCCGATCAGCGACAAGCAAATCATTCTCGGCCAGACGCTGGCGTTCACCGCGAGTGCCAGCGACACGAACGTGCCGGCGCAAACGTTGACTTTCAGTCTCGGCTCGGGAGCGCCGCCTGGGGCCGTGATCCAGGCGCTCAGTGGACAATTCAGTTGGACTCCGTCCACGGCGCCGGCCACGAACTCGATCAGCATCATCGTCACCGACAACGGAACGCCGAGCTTGAGCGCGACCCAGACCTTTCTCGTGCGGATTCAACTGCCGCCATCCATCACCGTGCAGATGAACGCCGGCCAGATGCAGCTATCCTGGCCGCAGGGAACGTTGCAGGAAGCCGACGAAGTGACCGGCCCGTACTTTGACGTGACGCCGAATTCGCCGTTCGTGGTGGACTTGTCCGCCGCCAGAAAATTTTACCGGATCCGACTGTAAACTCAGTCACAGGGGAAAAAGGGAATGAAGTCGTGCCATGAATAAACGTGTTGTATTGATCGCCGGGTTGGTCGCCGTGATGTGCGCCGGGATTTATCTCGCGGGCCCGTCCCGCTTCAGTGGAACCAAAAAAACCGCCGTGGCCGTGGATTCGCCTTCGCCCGCCGCAGCTTCTTCAAGCGTTCCCGCTGCAGCCGTCGCGGGCGCGCCGGCCAACACCTCCAACGCCGTGCCGATGGCCGTGAACCAGTCGCGTAATCGTTCGGGCGAGTTCGATCTGGCAATCAATCCGTATGCGGCAGCGTTGCGTGAACCGGGAAAGTCCCGGCGCGCGTGGGACACAAATTTCCTCCAGAGTCTTCAACAGGCCAGGAGCGGCGATGCCATCCGCTTCGAACTGACCGAAGGCCGCGTGGCGGTGGGGACCGTTCGGATTACCCAACAACGCGAGGGCCAGTTGACTTACGTTTCGGGCGAACTCAACGAACCGGAGCCGGGCAAATTCTTTTTTCTGACGCCTCCGTCCGGCGGCAAGGCCGGCAAGGCGGTGGGCGTGGTGGAATTCCCGGCGAGCAAAACGGCGTATCGCCTCGAACCAACCGGGCCCAACGGCGATCCGGAATTGTGGCAGCGCCGGATGGATGAAGTCATCTGCGCGAACCTGCCACTCAATGTCGAGACGGGCGCAACCAACGAGACGGCGGAGATGCCGCCGCTTCGCCCGGACCAGGTCCCCGAATTTGTCCCGACTTACAACAGCAACATCGTTTCGCTGCAGAGCTATCCGGGGTCGCCGGCGGTGTTGCTGCTGGATTTCTTCGGCGGTTACACGCCGACTTGGGGTGGCGTCACGTATCCAAGACCGAACGTCAGCAACGCGCAGATTAGGGATGTGTGGAAACGGGTGGCCGAGGATTTTCAACCGTTCAACATCAACGTCACGACGGACATTCAAGTCTATCAAGCGGCGCCGGCGAGCAGCCGGCAACGCTGCGTCTTCACGCCTTCGAGTTCCGCCGTCGGCTCCGGGGCCGCGGGCGTTGCCTACATCGGTTCGTGGAACTGGGGCAGCGACACGGTTTGCTGGTCCATTTACACCAGTGGCAAGAACGGCGCGGAAGTTGGCGCCCACGAGCCGGGGCACACGCTTGGCCTGGGCCACCAGGGCACGAGCACGGAGGCATACTACGACGGCCACGGCAGCGGCCCGGCCGGTTGGGCGCCAACCATGGGCGTTGGTTATTCGCAACCCGTCAGCGCGTGGGCCAAAGGCGAGTATCAGGACGCGAACAACACGCAGGATGAACTGAACGTCATCGTCAACCAGAACAACGGCGTGGAATACCGTCCCGATGACACCGGTGACACGCTGGCGGGCGCGCGGTATCTGGAGATTCATCCGGACTTCGCCGCGATGGCCGAAGGCGTGATCGAGCGCAGCGACGACACGGACGCGTTTCAATTTACTACGACCGGCGGCCAGATTTACCTTTTGGCGCGGCCCGTCGGCGATTGGGCCAGTCTTGCCATCTCCGCCACTCTCACCGACGAGTCGGGTGCGATCCTTGTGGGCAGCAATCCACAGACGACATTGTCGGCCAGCCTTTCGACAAACCTCCCTGCCGGCACTTACATGTTTCAAGTCACCGGCGCGGGCCGGAACAATCCGCTGACGACCGGGTTCACGTCCTACGGCAGCTTGGGATATTACTCGGTGGTCGGATGGGTTGAGGGCGCGCGGGTGCCCGACCGGCTGAGTCTGATGGAGCATTCGCCTGTTGGGACGATCGTGGGTGTTGTCCCTCCGGCCAACACGAATGTTCTCCACTCGTTTACCATTCGTGACGGGCAGGATTTCCAGAAGGATGGCTTCGTTTTCTGGATTGATCAGCAGGGCGTCGTGCGGGTGCAAAACGATTCGGCGCCGGGCCGCTACTTGTTGGACTACCAGGAGCGCGCGTCCAACAGCGTGTTTCCCGTGCAACTGGAGTTTTTCGTGGATATCACCAATTTGAACGATTCGGCCGAGTTCGAGTTGAATCGGCGCGTGGTGGTGGCGTTGCTCAATTCCGCCGTGCATCAGCCCATTGCGCTCACGGGTTGGAATGCGAGCGTGTTGGCGCCCTACAACGCCACGACGAGTGTGCCGAGGGCAACGGGTTTCGACATTCCCAACAACTACTGTTTTTACCAGGCGGGGTTGAGCGGCAACCCGCAGGTGCCGGCGGGCGGCGGCCAGCAAGGGTTGCCGCCGGATGGCCGGGTGGTGAGTTTGGTGGATGGGTCGGTTTTTCAGCTCGGTCCGTTTGGCGGCATCCCGCAGAGCGGGACGTTGATGTTGGGCAACAGTTTTCCGCGTTTCGGGACGTTGTCGCTGGCCCAGCCGCGCGCGTTTAATTCGCTGGCGATTCTGGCGGCGTCGGCCAATGGCGGGGGCAACGGGACGTTTGTTCTCAATTTCACCAACGGTTCGCGCAGTCCGGTCTTCAGTTTCCGCGCGCAAGATTGGTATGGCACAGTGTCGAACGTGGCAGTGAAGGGCTTTGGCCGGATGCGGTTGGGGCAGGCGTCGTTGTTCACGGAGGATCCGGGCGCGGACAATCCGAATTTGTATCAAACCACGATCAATCTGGCGGCGCTCGGTTTGAATCACGCGGTGGGTTCGATCACGTTTACGAATCCGGGCGGCGCGGCCACACTCAGTTCGGGCATCTTCGCCGTAAGCGGCGTGGCCATGTCGCCCGAGGTGAACATCGCCCAACAGCCGGTGTCGGTGACGAACAATGTGCCGTCTCAGGGCGCGACGTTTACGGCGGTGGCGATGGGAGCGCCGCCGCTCGCGTGGCAGTGGTATTTCAGCACCAATGGAAGTCCGGGCACGTTCGTGCCGTTGAACGGCCAGACGGCCTCGAATCTTGTGTTGAGCGCGGTGTTGGATGCGTCGCATGTCGGAAGTTATCGGGCGGTGGTGTCGAATGACTTCAGTGCGGCGACCAGTTCAGTGGCGACGCTGACTTTGCATCGCGCGCCGGTCATCACGCGGCAGCCCAGTCCCACGAATCTATTTTTGTTCGCGGGCCGGAGTGTGTCGCTGGCGTTGGGGGCCAATGCGGCGTTGCCGGCGACTTATTATTGGCTGAGGGATGCGTCGCCGGTCGCGTTCAGCGCGTCGTCCAATTACACGATTGCCAGTTTGCAGCCCAGTCACTCGGGAAATTACACGATCGTCGTGACTAACGCTTTTGGCTCGGCCACGAGCAGCGTGGTTGCGCTGACGGTGTTCGGGTCGCCGACGAATTTTCCTTATGTGCTTGGGGTGATCGGGAGTCAGCCGCTCGGTTATTGGCGGTTGAATGAAACCAGCGGCAACGTGGCGCACGATTACATGAATGGTCGCAACGGGACTTATCTCGGCGTGACGCTAAATCAGGCTGGTTACAATCCGGTGGACCCGGATCGGGCGGCGCGGTTCGGGCCGGGCATCAATAGTTATGTGGGCGGCATCCCGATTGATTTTGGCACGAACGGAAGCGCGGCGTTTTCCGTCGAAGCGTGGGTGCGCGGCAATGCCCAAACGACAGATGCGGGGATTGTCACCAAAGGCACGGGCGCGGGTGGCGAACAATTCAATCTCGACACCGGCGCGGCTGGCCACGCGTTCCGGTTTTTTGTGCGCGACGGCACCGGCAGCGCGCGCCTGGCCAATGGCAACATCGGGCCCAATGGGAATTGGCAGCATGTCGTTGGCGTGTGCAATCAGGCAGCCGGTCGGGTCATTCTCTACGTGAACGGCGTGTCCAACGCGAGCGGCACGATCACTGCCGGCAGCGGAATCCTCACCTCGGCCAACGCTGCCAGCATCGGCTCGCGGCAATCGGGCACGGGCGCGTACGACCATCAGTTCAACGGGTGGATTGATGAAGTGGCCATTTACAATTTCGCGCTCACGCCGGCCCAGGTGCAGGCCCATTACGCGGCCCGAACCAACGTGCCGCCCGTGTTCGCGCTGAATCCGTTCAACAAGCCGGGCGCAAACGCGGGTCAGGCTTACGCGGGGACGATTGCGTCCAACGCCTCTGACCCGAACGGGGATCCGCTCACGTTCTCAAAAATCAGTGGCCCAACCTGGTTGAATGTCGCCGGCAACGGCACATTCTCCGGCACACCGCTCGCGGGCAACGTTGGCACCAACAGCTTCGTCGTCCGCGCGAGCGATCCCGCCGGATTATTTGCCAACGCCACGATGAACCTCAACGTCATAGCACCCATCACCGCGGTTGTTTCTCCGCAGGGCGCGGAAATTCTGTTGAGCTGGGACGGCGGCGCGGCACCGTATCAGGTGCAGATGACCACAAACCTCGTGAACCCGATCTGGGAAAACGTCGGCGGCGTCCTCGGCACCAACAGCCTGACGCTGCTGCCCACCAACGCCGCGGC